>PMZS01000314.1 GCA_003170115.1 Spirochaetaceae bacterium | reverse complement strand
ATGGTGGGCGTCAACGTCGGGATTCCGGTGCCGCTGGGAATGTTCGGCTTCACCGGGCACAAGAACTCATTCTTCGGTGACCTGCACACGATGGGCACGGATGCCGTGCGCTTCTTCACCGAGCTGAAGACGGTCACGGCCCACTGGTTCTCCGAAGCGGAAGCCCGCGAGGCCAAGGTGGTCAACACCTGGGATGGGATGATCTCGATGCCTGACAAGAAATAGCTTCCTTCCGGATTAGAAAGGCCCGCCACACGGCGGGCCTNNAAGAAAAGGTACAGGAGCAGGTTGCAGCCCAGGACCACGATCATCATCGCGGGGTACGACACCCGGCAGTAGTACCCCCAGCCCACCTTCTTCTTCGTCAGCCGTTCGTACGTCGAAATCGCCACCACGTTCGCGGAGGCGCCGATCGGTGTCCCGTTGCCGCCGATGTCAGTTCCCAGCGCGGCCGACCATACCAGTGGCCCCAGAGTGAAGCCGTGCAGGCCGCTCATGTGCTTGAGGATCGGCGCCATTGTGGCGGCGAACGGGACATTGTCCACGATCGAGGAGCCGAATGCGCTCACCCAGAGGATGATCGTGATCGCGATGAAGAAGTTCCCGCCCGAGAGCTGCCGGACCGTGTTGGCCACCACGGTGAGCAGGCCGACGTGTTCCATCGCCCCCACGATGATGAACAGGCCGGCAAAAAAAACGATCGTCGCGTAGTCGATCTTCTGGACCACCTCCCCCATCTTCTTGCCGCCCATGAGGAAGGCCAGCACGGCACCAGTCAGGGCGACGGTGGCCACCGAGAGGTGCGTCATCTGGTGCGTGACGAGCGCGACGATGACAAAGATGAGCGAGATCACCCCGGCGGCGAAAAGCCGCGTGTCCTCGATCGCAGCGGCGGGATTTATCTCGTCCACCTGCTTCTGGAGCCATTTCGGATTCTTCTTGATCCTGTTCCGAGCGGTGCCGATCTCTTTGCGGAAGAACCACGCAAAAAAGGCGGAGTTGATGATGAAACCGATCCAGGCGATCACACCGGTGTTTCGCACGAAATCCATGAAGGAGAGGTTGAAATAGGTTCCCAGGATCACGTTGGGAGGGTCCCCCACCATCGTGGAGGCTCCCCCGATGTTCGCCGCGCAGATCTCCGCGAGAATGAACGGCAGGGGGTTGACCTTGATGTGGGCCGCGACCTCGATGGTGAGCGCGGACATGAAGAGCATGACCGTGATGCTGTCCACGAATGCCGAAAGGAATCCCGCGACAAAGGGAAAGAGGATGAAAAGCTTCAGGGGGTCCAGCTTCACCCACCGAGCGCTGTGCAGGCCAAGCCATCGGAAAAATCCCGAAAGGCTCATGGTCTCGATGATGGCCATCATCCCGAAGATGAAGAGGATCGTCTCCCAGTTCTCGTACTGGAGGATCTTTTCCGGGCCCAGCACAAAGGCGAACGCAAGCAGGGCGCCGACGATTGCGGCGATTGTGCGGTTGACCTTCTCGGAAATGATGAGACCGTAGGAGAGAACGAAAATCCCCAGCGCAATCCACTGTTGTGTTGTGATGGCGAACCTCCGTGATGCCGGACTGGGTCCGAATCCTAACGGATGCGCGGCGCAAAATCAAACCCTTTTTCAAGCGGAGGAATCTATTTCTGTCCTGAACCGGCCGCGGGGGCAAACATCCCGATACCCTTCTGGGATTCAGCGTCGAGGAACACGTGGAGGAGCAGCCCGTCGCGAACGGACGGCACGTGAATGGCGCGGATCACCTCTGCCAGACCCGCAAGCGCGGGGTCGATGTCCGCGAGGGAATTGCGCGAGCCCAGCAGAAACTCTTCATTCAGCCGGCTTCCCTTCGTGTCGGGGTACAGCGGCATGATGGCGATGTCCGCTTCCACGAGGTCCTGGAAGAAATGGGTCCCGTAGGAGACTTCGGGGGTATAGCCGTCGCGGGCAAAGGCGATTTCCACCAGGAGGCGGGTGCTGTTGATATCCGAGTAGCTCACCCGCACTCCGAGATTGATGTCGTTGCTGCCCCAGCGGCCCGGGCCCATGAGCGCGTAGCGGCGGCCCGTCAGGCGCTTGTTGAGCTGACCCACGGCCCAGCCGATCTTGCGCTTCTTTTCCACGGTGTCCAGCCGGTCATAGGCGCGCGGGTCCACGTACACGACGTGCTCGATGTCGGTGATGACGGCGTTGGAAAGCCCCGACTGCGTGATGAACAGGGTGTTCTCATCGCGCACGCCCACCGGCAGAACGACGCGTTCCACCTCGCGGCGCATCGAGAGGGAGCGGCACTGGAGGATGTACAGCTTGTTGTCGTCCCAGGCGAACTCGATGTCCACCGGCCTCCCGAAAGCGGACTGCACGGTGGAGAGCACCTTCTTCACCAGGGGCACGAACGCGGACTTCGTGAGCAGGTTCTCAAATGTCAGGCACAGCGAGGAAGGGGGAAGGTCCTGTGTCCGGAAAAGCGGGGCGCGCATCTCCCCGTCCTCCATGAGAGAGGCGGCGAGAAACAGGTCCGGGTGGCGGCTTTCCTCCGCGAGGGTCCGGAAATCGATCGTCGTGAACTCACCGGTGCGGAGGTTGATCGCATCCACCATCTTCTGTGAGTACTTCGAGATCTGTTCGGGCGTGACTTCCGGCCTGAGGGCGGGATGGCTGAGGGGGATCATGCGGGGATAGTCCCCGCCGACCCGGTCCACCGCGCGGGTGCCCAGCCCGAAGACGAGGCGCACCAGCCCGTCGGCCTTGCGGATCCGGGGATTCCAGACCCACGCGTTGGATGAGTACAGGACGCCGGCGGCCAGCGGGAAGAGCCAGTCGCCGAATCTCCTGCCCACGACCTTCTGCACGATCATTGCCATCCGCTCGTTGTAGTCCAGCAGTCCGTGGTCCCTGCGGTAGATGATCGGGTCCGGGCCGTACATGCTGGCCAGGACGGTCTTCACGCCGCGGATGAACGCGGACAGTCGCTGGTCCTCGCTGCCCTGGTTGGGAAGGAAAATGGACTGGTATTTCCCGGAAAAGGCGAGCCCGAAACTGTCCTCCAGGTAGCTGGAGGAGCGCACAATGATGGGGTCCTCGCCGATCTGGCGGATCAGCGTGCGGAACTCCTCCACCACGTCGGGAGGGAAGGCCGCCTTTTCGAACATCCCGCCGACAAGCTTGAACTCTTCGTCGATGGCATCGCGGTCCCGATATTTGTGCGTGTGAAACCCGTAGAAATGATTGCGGTCGATGAAATCCGACATCACCCCCGAGCTCACGTACCAGGTATCGGGCACGGAAATGTACTTCTCAAAATCCGCATCGCGTTCGGAGAGGATGGGCAGGAGAATCTTCTGCGCCACGATCATGCCCGCGGCCTTGCCGCCCAGCTTGCCCGGGTAGGTGACGTGGCCGATCGTGTGGCCCAGCACCGTGTCGATGTCCCGTATGGTGACGTGGTTTTTGGCAATCCCGATGAACGGGAGCTGGCTGGAAATGTAGTGTGAGAGAAGCGCGACGCGGATGCCCTCCGCTTCCTCGCGGGAGATGTACAGCTCCCCCTTGGGGATGTCACAGAACTCGCGCAGGGCGCGCCAGATCGCCTCGGCGCTGGCATGCTCTCCCGACACCACCCTGCCCAGCTCCTGGCAGCGGTCGCGCTTGCGCACGAGGTTGACCCGGTTCTCCACCTCCTCGGGGGTGAGAATGCTCGCGAAAAGGAGGTCGATGATGCTGTCGGAGTACTCGGCGCGGCTGGCGTCCGTCACCGGCACACCGTCGGCCGCCATGTACCGCTCCACGATGCCCGCGAAGCTCTCGCGGGCGATCACCCCGCGCTCCACCAGCACGTCGAGAAAGGTGGCGCGCATCTGGGGCAGCAGCTCGGGATACCGGGCGATCTGTCGGAAAAGCCGATAGCCCTTGATCGGGCTGGGGGTAAATGAGAGCTCGGTTTCGCTCACACCCATCCGCGCTGCTTGCATGCCTCGGCGACCCGGCTCACCGAGACGAGGTACGCCGCGTCCCTCATGTTCACCTTGTGCCGCTCGTGCATCGCGTACACGTCCTGGAACGCCTTCGTCATCTTTTCATCAAGCCTGCTGTAGACCAGGTCCAGGTTCCAGTAATAGTTGTAGGCGTTCTGCACCTGCTCGAAGTATGACACGGTAACGCCGCCCGCGTTCGCCAGGAAGTCGGGGATGACGAATATGCCCTTCTTGAAGAGGATGGCGTCCGCCTCGGGAGTCGTGGGGCCGTTGGCCAGCTCGCAGACGATCTTCGCCGAGATGCGCGCGGCGTTGACGTCGGTGATCACGTTCTCCAGCGCCGCGGGGAAGAGCACGGCGACATCAAGCTCCAGGAGCTTCTCATTGGAGATGGCCGAGGCTCCCGGGAACCCCGCGAGGCTTCCCTTCTTCTGCTTGTAGTCGACCAGGGCCTTCACATCGAGGCCTGCGGCATTGTGCACGCCGCCCTGCGAGTCGGAGGCGGCCACGAGCTTCATGCCCAGGAGGCTGGCACCGAGGGTCGCCGCGTGCTGGCCGGCGTTCCCGAAGCCCTGGATGGCCATCGACTTCCCCTTGAGATCCATCCCGAGCCTCGCCGCGGCCTCCCGCGTCACATAGATCCCGCCGCGGGCCGTTGCATCGCCGCGCCCGGCCGATCCGCCCAGGGAGAGGGGCTTGCCCGTGATTACTCCAGGGCTGTGCTCGCCGATGAGCGTCTCGTACTCGTCCATCATCCACGCCATGATATCCGGGGTGGTGTACACGTCGGGCGCCGGCACATCCCCCCTCTCCGAGAGGAAACGGCCGACGGCACGGACGTACGCCCGAGCGAGGCGTTCTTTCTCGCCGACCGAGAGCTCCTTCGGATTGCACGTCACGCCGCCCTTGGCGCCGCCGAGGGGAAGGTCGACGACCGCCGTCTTCCAGGTCATCCACGCCGACAGGGCGCGCACCGTGTCGATTGTCTCGTCGGGATGCCAGCGCAACCCCCCCTTGGTCGGCCCCCGCGCGCCATTGTAATGAACGCGGTACCCATGAAAGATCCGCGTCGTGCCGTCGTCCATGCGGACGGGGATCGTCACCTGCAGCTCGCGCTGGGGCCATCGAAGGAGCTGGTGCGTCGCCTCGTCCAGGCCGAGGGTCGCGGCGGCGGTGTCCAGCTGTTTCTGGGCGATCTTGAAGGGATTGAGTTCAGACATGTGTGCGTCTCCTTGGGATTGGACTATATTCCGTTGAATTTCGGAATTCAAGCACACCAGCCCGGATCCTCGCTGCATGCATTCCGATTCTTTCGTATATTTATCCAATGAGAAGATTGAGCCGGGCGCTCCTGTGCTGTCTCGTCGGGCTGCTCCCGCTGACCGGCGCCGCCGCGCAGGCGCGGGAGGTCACTGGTCTCCAGACATTCAGGCTCGACAACGGGCTGGAGGTATTCGTCGTGGAGAATCACACGGTGCCTCTTGCGAGGATCCAGGTCACTTTCCGCGCGGGGGCGATCAGCCAGACGCCGCGGACCGCGGGCCTCTTCCACCTCTACGAGCACATGCTGTTCAAGGGGAACCGCGCGTACCCGAGCCAGACCGCCCTGCAGGCGGCGATGAAGGACCTTGGCGTGGCGGACTGGAACGGCGGCACGACGCAGGAGAGCGTGTCGTACTACTTCACCGTGCCGTCCGACAGGACCGACAAGGGCATCGAGTTCTGGGCGGATGCGGTACGTTACCCCCTCCTGGACCCCGCGGAGCTGCAGACGGAAAAGGACGTCGTGGTGAGCGAGATCCTCGCCGGATTCAGCGATCCGGGCACGCTCTACGGCTCGGCGATCCAGAAGGCCCTTTTCTGGAAATTCCCCTGGCGCAAGGACGTGGCGGGCTCGGAGGCGCTGGTGCGGTCCGCCACGGTGCAGATGCTCCGCGACATGCGCGATGCCTGGTACGTTCCGAACAACGCCGCGCTCTTCGTGGGCGGGGACGTGGATCCCGGCGCGGTGCGCGCCTCCGCGCAGAGATACTTCGGCGACTGGAAAAGGGTGAGGGATCCGTGGGCCTCTCCACCGCCGCCGCATCCGGCCCTGCAGAAAAACCAGCTCCTGGTTTCCGCCGATGATCAGATGTACTCCGGTCTGGTGTCGGTGGATCTCCGTTTCGAGGGCCCCGATGTGCAGCGGAGCGTCGCTTCCACCTATGCCGCCGACGTCTGGTCGAAGCTGCTGGAGGATCCGAACGGAAGATTTCGAACAAGTATCTTCAGGAAGGTTCCCGGGCAATACAACAAGGACTACATCTCCGCGGGGTACCTGACTCGCCGGGACGGAGGGGCATTGAGCTTCTCCAGCTACCTCACCGTGCTGCCGGGGCAGGATACCTTCCAGAGGGCGGCGGCGCTGAAAAAGGCATTCGTTGACGAGATGACGGCGATTACATCGGAGCCCGCGTATTTCGGCGCGAACGATTACCAGGTGCTCACCCGGCAGATCGCCGACGATCGCATCTGGGAGAGGGAGACGGCGGACGGGTTCATCGGAACCCTCGCCTTCTGGTGGGCGTCCGCGAGCACCGCCTACTACCTCGGCTACAACGACGCACTGCAGAAGATCACGCCCGCCGATATCGTCCGGTTCATCTCCAGGTACATCGTCACACGTCCCAGCGTGCTCTCCGTGCGCATGAACCAGCAGGATTTCGACCGGGAGCGCGAGTCCGCGACGCGGCAGGGGTGGTCATCCATCACGAAGGACAACGCATACTGGTGGGCCGATCAGACAAAGGGAGGCGCACAATGAGCAGGGCACGATTCCTCGGCATCGCGCTGGCGGCTGCCCTCGTTCTCCCGTTCCGGGCCCCTGCCCAGGCTGTGGAGCTCTCACGGGAGCAGGCGCTCTTCGATTCGGGGGCGATCAACGAGTTCGCAAAAGAGAACCTGGAGTCCTTTTCCACCGCGACGCTGAAGAACGGGATCCCGGTGGTGATCAAGCGCTCGACGAGCAACAGGATCCTCACACTGAAGGCGGTGATCACGGGCCACGTGTCCTATACGCCGCTGGAGAAAGCCGGTCTGGAAGCGGTGATGCTGACGATGCTTACGCGGGGATCGACACGCTACACGTACGCGGATATCCAGCGGATGACATTCGAGACCTCGTCCGACTTTGTTCCCCGGTACGGCTCCTATGACCTCACCTCGATGGACCTTGTAACCATCGACTCGTACTTTCCCCGGCTCTTCCCGATGTACGCGGATGCCCTTCTGCACCCTTCCTGGAACATGGAGGAGTTCCCCCGGGTGGTGAGCGACTTCAAGCTGCAGAAACAGCAGGGGGAAAGCGACCCCTTCTCATCCGCGGCGCAGCGCCTGGATCAGAAGTTCTTCTCCGGGCATCCGTACGCGGCGTCGTGGGAGGGGGTCGGCGATTCGCTGGACCGCATCACTCTCGATGACCTGCGCTCCTATTACGCCCGGGCGGTCACGGCGGGGCGGCTCTTTCTCATCGCCGTGGGGAACTTTGACCCGAAGACCCTGGTTCCCCTGCTGGATGACTCATTCGGTTCGCTCCCCCGAGCGGCCTCCGCGCGGCCGCCCGTCCCGTCCCTCCTGGGCTCCGTGACGCCCGACCTCCTCGTGGTCCCGTTTCCCCGGTCGGAAGGCCTGGCCTACGTGAAGGGGCAGTTCGCCATGCCCGCGCCCGACAGCCCGGATTACGCCGCGTCTCTCGTCGCCTTCGACCTCCTCGACGACATCCTTTTCGAGATCCTGCGAACACGCAACGGAGCATGCTACAGCGTGGAAGCGAACGTCGACGGGGCAACGGCAGGCTTCGGCGACATTACGGTTTTCCGCACAACGGTGCCCGGCAAGGTGAAACCGCTCGTGGATGAGGCCATCGGCGTGCTCGCCTCCGGCCAGAGCATGTCGGGCAACGTCACCGTGTCCGCCGCGGGGAAAAGCGGGCTGGGGAGCGCCGCGGCAGCCCAGGCGGCGGCGTTCGTGCCCATCGCGCAGGCACTGCCGTTCTACAAGCTGAAGTTCCTCACCCAGTTCTATTCGGGCCAGCAGACGAACAGGCTCATTGCCTCGCAGATCGCCGGCTCGGTTTTCTATCACGGCGACTACCGCCACTATCTCCTCCTGATGGACAGGATCAACGCGGTGACCGGGGAGGACGTCGTCAGGGTGGCGGCAAAATACCTTGTCGACAACCCGATGCTCTGGATCGTGCTCGGGGATCCCGCGCTGCTGAAGGGCGTGACTCGGGACGACTTCCTGAAGCAGTCCGGAGGCGGGACATGAACCACGAGGAATATTCCTGGTCGACCCACGACGGGCTGGCGGTTTTTGCACGCACCTGGGAGCCGGCAACGGCACCGAAGGCGGCGATCGCACTCGTGCACGGGGTGGGAGACCATTCGGGTCGATTCCCCCGGCTCGTGGAGACGCTCACCGCCGGGGGGTATGCCATCAGCGCCTACGACCAGCGGGGTCACGGCAGGACGGAAGGGCCCCGTGTCCACGCATCTTCGTACGAATCACTCCTGCGGGACATCGATCGGCACCTGGAAAACACGCGCGAACGGTTCCCCGGCATTCCCCTGTTCCTTTACGGCCACAGCTTCGGCGGGGCGCAGGCGCTCTGCTACGTCCTCACGCGGCGCCCCCGGCTGGCGGGGGTCGTCGCATCCAGCCCCGGGCTGGCTTCCGGCGTGCACCAGCCGGCCGCGAAAATACTTGCGGGGCGGCTGCTCTCAAGGATCGCGCCAACGCTCCGTATTCCCCTGGGCTCGCCGTTGAGCGGGCTGTCGCACGACCCCGACTGGATCGCGGCCACGGAACACGATCCACTGTACTACACAACGCTCTCCGCTCGCATCGCAATGGATCAAATGAGCACGAACGAATGGATCCTTGCGCAGGCCGGATTCCCGCTGCCTCTGCTCATCATGCAGGGGACCGCGGATCGTCACGTGAACGCCGAAGTCAATATCGCTTTCGCGCGGCGTCTTTCGGGCGACGTTACACTCAAGGTGTGGGAAGGCCTTGGCCACGAGCTGCACAATGAGCTGAAGAAGGACGAGGTGCTTCAGTACGTGCGCACCTGGCTGGATGCGCACGAGAAGTAGCTGCTTTTCAACCCGCGCGTGTGCACGCGGCGGCAATCCGGCAGGCAAGCCGGACGTTGTTGTGAAAAAGATTCACGTTGGTCTCCAGGGATGCGCCGTCGGAAAGCTCGACGATCCGCGAGAGAAGAAACGGCGTGACCCCCTTGCCGCTGACTCCCTGCTCCGCAAGCTCCTTCGTTGCCTGGACGATCCACTCGTCAATCGTCTCCCTCGGGATCTCCTGCCCGGCCGGCACGGGAAGGGCCACGAGGATCCCCTGGGGCAGCCCGAGGGAACGCTGCGCGCCGAGCATGGCCGCCACCTCTTCGGCAGTATCCACCCGCAAGGGGGCGGGGAGCCCGCTGGACCGCGAATAGAACGCGGGAAACTCCGGCGTGCCGAACCCCACCACGGGCACTCCGAGAGTTTCCAGCATCTCCAGGGTCTTGGGGATGTCGAGGATCGCCTTGGCCCCGGCCGACACCACGCACACTGAGGTTGACGCGAGCTCGGTGAGATCCGCGGAAATGTCGAATGAATCCGATGCGCCCCGATGGACCCCCCCGATGCCGCNNCCGCCCGTGGCGAACACGTCTATCCCGGCGCGGAAAGCGGCCAACATCGTGGCACTCACGGTTGTCGCGCCGGTGCGGCCCGCGGCCAGGGCCCACGAGAGATCCCGGCGGGAGACCTTCAGAACACCACTCTCCGTGGCCAGCCTCTCCATCTCGCCTTCCCGCAGTCCGACGACAATCCGGCCGTCCAGCACCGCCACCGTGGCGGGAACCGCGCCAAAGCCGCGTGCGATGAGCTCCGCCGTCATCGCCGTATCACGATTGCGCGGGTAGGGCATCCCGTGGCTGATAATCGTGGATTCGAAGGCGACGACGGGTCGGCGGGAAGCCAGCGCGTCACGCACCTCGGGGGAAATCCGCAGGTAGTCGGTCACGACATGTCCTTCTGAAGGCGTTCCTCGACCCTGTCCATCGAGGCGCGCACCGCCTCCTGCATCTCACGGCCTTCGTGAAGGAAGGAGAGCAGGAAAGCGAGAAGCTGGTCTCCGGCACCGGTGGTGTCCTGAGCGCTGACGACCGCGCGTGGGGCAAAGCTCACGCACCGCCCTTCGCTGTACAGCCGTGCGCCCGACGGTCCACTCGTGACCAGCAGGTGGGCGATTTCCCTGTCCGCCATGAACCGCAGCGGATCTGAAGCACCCAGGGCATTCAGCTCTTCCGTCGTCGGCGTAATGAGAAACAACCGACGCAGCGCCCCGGCATGGCGACGCGTCTTCTCCACCGAGACCGGTTCAAAAACAACCCGGGTCCGGGCCGCGTAGCGGTCCACGAGGCCGGCGAGCAGCCGGGGTGAGAGATTCGCGTCCAGCACGAGAAAGTCGCCGGCACCCGGCTCTCCGATCTCCCTCATGACGAACTCGGGGGTGAGGGCCTGTTCGACGATCCGAAAATCCGATGCGGCGACCTTGAGGCTCCCGCTCTCCATGAGCGCGAGGTACAGCGGGGGTCGTGCGTCCCGGCCCTTCACTTCCTGGATGGCGACATCCCCATCCGCCTCCAGTGCCGCTCGTGCCCAGCGTGAGATCGGGTCCGAGGCAAGCGCGGTGATGAACCGCCGGGGCGCCTCGAGATTGCTGAAGATGCGATACCCCACGCCCCCGAGGCCCAGGCGGATATCCGAAGGGTTGGAGGTCCCGTCCAGAAAACGCTCCCGCATCGCAATCATGTCGATGGCGACCGCCCCGACAACGCATACCATGCCGGCCACGATGCGCCATCCCCGGATCCCTGTCAATTCTCGGCTCAATGGTATAAATTGGGAACTTCGATGGCACAGAGCGGCGCGGGCAAAGATCCGGACATCCTTCTGAAGGGCGGTCTCATCGTCGACGGGTCGGGCAGCGCCCCGTACACGGCGAATCTTCTCATCCGTTCGGGGAAGGTTACCCGCATCTCCCCCCGATCGCTTCGAACCTCAGGCGTGATCATCGAATGTGCCGGCAGGGTCGTCGCACCGGGGTTCATCGACGCGCATTCCCACCTGGACTGGCACATCCCCGTCAAGGGTCACGATGAGCTGAAGTATCCCTTCCTTGCGCAGGGGATCACGACCGTCGTCGCGGGCAACTGCGGGCTGTGCGCTGCGGGATTCCGGGAAGGAAGCCCCTGGAAGGAGCGGGTGTCCTCCGGGATGCTCGCCGCCGGGCTGCCTGCGGCCCAGAATCTTCAGCAATGGGACACGGTGGCCGACTATTTTGAAAGGCTGGAATCCTCCGGCACCAGTCAGAACATCGCCCTGCTCGCCGGCCACGGCTCGACGCGCGCTTCAATCAGGGGCAACGATTCATTCCCCCTGCATCCCTACGAGATCAAGGAGCTGCTGTGGCTCCTGGAGCTTGCAATGGACCAGGGTGCGCGAGGAGTCTCCCTGGGCCTGCAGTACCCCCCCGGCGCGTTCGCGCGGCCGGACGAGTTGCGCGAGGTCGCCCGTCTGGTGAAAAAAAAGGGCAAGATCCTCGCCGTGCACAGCCGGGCATTCGCTCCGGTCCGCCGGGGCCAGTCGCTGCTGGCACTCGCGGAGTCGATCAATCTCGCCCGCTCAACGGGCGCGCGGCTGCAGGTCTCGCACCTGTTCTTTGTCGGGGCCCGCTCCTGGCGCACCGCGGAAGCGGCCGTGACGGCCATTGACGCTGCACGGAAGGAGGGCCTCGACATCGGGTTCGACGTGAACCCCTTCCATTGCGGCGCGTCGGTTATCGGGGTCGTCCTGCCCTCCTGGTTCCTTGCCCGCGGATCCGCGGGCTACGGGGAGGCCTCCTCTCTGCGCCGGTTGAAACGCGACCTCCGTGTCGCCGAACGGCAGATCGGTTTCGGCCCGGCGGATATCCAGGTGACGAACACGATCGACCCCGAGCTCGCCGAGCACAACGGCCGGTTCCTGCACGACATCGCACGGATCCGCAGGATGGGCCCCGCGGATGCCCTCATCGACCTCTCGCGCCGCAGCGGTGGGCAGGCGAAGGTGCTCCTCCACCACGGCAGCCCCGACAAAATCGTGGAGGCCCTCATGCGGCATCCCGCCGCCCTGTTCATGACCGATGCCTGGGTTGAGCTCTCCGGCGTGCAGAACCCCGCGGCGTACGGCGCTTTTCCCCGGCTGCTCCAGCTCGCGCGGGATCGGGGGCTGCTTCCCCTCGAAGAGGCGGTGCGCAAGATGACGGGCGCCGCCGCGGAGCGCTTCGGACTTTCCGGCCGGGGACGGCTGGCCGTGGGTCAGCCAGCCGACATCACCGTCTTCGACTGGGACACCATCAGGGATAACACGACGCCCGATGACACGAGCGCCGCGCCGCAGGGCATCGAGTACGTTTTCGTCAACGGGAAAAAGATCATCGGGTCCGCGAAGAAGGAGCACCCTCTGAACGCGGGAGTTCCACTCCGTTAGCGGGCCGGTCAGGCGCCTCAGCGCATCGAACGCGCCTGTGCCTCCTCCCACGTGCCGTATGCCTGCGAATACGCATCGAGCTTCGAGCGGTCGGGCTCCACCGACTGCAGCGGTTTCAGCGTCGTGAACGCCTCCCTCGCGCCGCGGTACAGGCCCGCTCCGACGCCGGCGCCACGCGCGGCCCCTTGTGCGCCGTTGGTGTCATAGAGCTCCAAGAGCGCTCCCGTCACCGTGGCGAAAGCCTCGCGGAACAGGGGGCTGAGGAACATGTTCGCGTGCCCCGCCCGTATCGTCCGGGTGTTCTGACCCATGCCCTTCATGATCCGAAGCCCGTAGTTCAATGCAAACACGATCCCCTCCTGCCCCGCCCGCAGCACGTGCGGGATCCCGTGGCGGTTGAAATCGAGCCCCAGAATGGAGGCACCGGGGTTGCGGTTCTCCAGCGTCCGTTCGGCGCCGTTTCCGTAGGGGAGAACGAGAAGCCCGTCCGAGCCCACCGGCGCCTGTGCAGCCACCCGGTTCAGCTCGTCGTATGGCACGGCGCCGGAGTCCCCGACGAGAAGCCGGCGGAGCCAGCTGTACAGGATGCCCGTTCCATTCACGCACATCAGCACGCCGTATCGCGGGCTGTCGGCCGCGTGGTTCACGTGGACGAATGTGTTCACGCGGGAGGCAGGATCGAAGCGCGGCGAATCGATGATGCCGTACACGACTCCCGATGTCCCCGCGGTCGCGGCGGCCTCGCCGGGGTCCAGAACGCCAAGTGAGAAGGCGTTGTTCGGCTGGTCGCCGGCCCGGTAGCAGACCGGCGTGCCCTTCTTCACACCCAGCGCAGCCGCGGCTCCCGCCGTCACCTCGCCTTGCGCCGAGAAGGAGGGCCGCGAGGCCGCGACAAGCCCGTGCGGGATCCCGTACCAGTCCAGCACCATGTCCGCCCTTCCACCGGCTTTGAAGTCCCAGAGAATGCCCTCGGAAAGGCCCGTCTGCGTCGTCGAGCGTTCACCGGTCATCCTGAACGCGACCCAGTCCCCCGGCAGCAGCATCAGTGCGGCTTGCGCGAAGACCTCCGGCTCGTGCTCCTTGACCCATGCGAGCTTCGACGCGGTGAAATTGCCCGGGGAGTTCAGCAGCCGTTCCAGGCAGAGTTGCTCGCCGATGCCGTGGAAGGCCTTCTCCCCGATGTCCACGGCCCTGCTGTCGCACCAGATGATGCTGGGCCGAAGGACCTTCCCCGCCTTGTCCAGCAGCACAAGCCCGTGCATCTGGTACGCGATCCCGATCGCCTTCACCGAATCAAAGGCGCTGCCGGTCGCGGCCTTCAGCTCGGCAGCCGCGGCGACGACGTTCTCCCACCAGACCGCGGGATCCTGTTCGGCCCAACCGGGCCGCGGCGCGTCGATGGAGAGCTCGGTCTTCGGGCTGGTCGCCTCGCCGGCCGGGAGGCCGGTTGCACAATCGATCAGCGCCGCCTTGATCGAGGAGCTTCCCACGTCGAAACCAAGAAGATAGCCGTCTCCCGCCATTGTCGCCTCCGAGGAAGTTGAGCTCAGTCATGACGTTTATACCTTAGCAGGCGAAAGTGGGGAAGCAGAGTTCCTTGACCCCTTCCGGGCAGCGGCATATCCTGCCTGTTCAGGAGGCGCATATGGAGCCGGAGACGTCGAATGAGTTCAAGGTCAGGGGCGAAGAGCTGCTTCGCAAGGTGAAGGAGATCGTCCACGAGGGAAGCGCGCGGCGGATCATCATCAAGGATGAGAAGGGGGACACCTACCTGGAGATTCCCCTCACCCTCGGGGTTGTGGGCGCCCTCTTCCTTCCCGTTCTTGCCGCGCTGGGCGCCATGGCGGCGCTCGCATCCAATTTCACGCTCCAGGTCGTGCGCCGGGAGGATGAGGCGCCTCAGGACCCGGCCGGGGGGAGCGGCACGTAGGCGGCCCTCCGCGGGCGTACATTCCTGCCGGTGACCGTTTGGCCGGTACGCGGTGTTCAATTCTTTCGAGCATCATAGAAGGAGGACTCGGATGCCTGAAATGAATGAGAAGCTCGCACTTGCGCGCAAGATCGCCGAACGGAAGATCGCATTCGTTCGTCATGCGATCACCTACCTCGTGGTGCTCGTCGGCTTGGCGATCATCAACAACCTCACGTACAGCGGATACCAATGGTGGCTGTGGGTGGCCTTCGGATGGGGAATCGGGGTCGTGTCCCACTTCCTCTCGGCGTTCCTCTACCAGTCCGGGAACCTCGTGGACCGGCTTGCAAAGCGGGAACTGGAGAAGATGAATGAGTCGGACAAGACTGGGCGCCATTGATATCCTGGGCATCACCCTGGGGGTGATTGTGATCCTGATCGTCATCGGCAGCGTCGTGACGATTGCCCGGGGCCGGATGGTCGACGCCCGGTGGTAGTTCATCGGCCGCATCGCTCCGTGGACCTCGGGGGGCTTCACCTTCGGGCCGCCGGTGAGCGAGGAAAAAGATGAGCATGTGCCTGCCGGTGCCACCGAGATCGAGTTGCGGAACGTCGCCGGCTCGATCGAGATCAGCGGGAGTGGGAGCGCCGCGGCAATCGCCGTCCACTCGGTGAAAACAGCGCCCTTCCAGGCGGCCCTCGACAATGTACGCGTGGAGATTCAAAAAGAAGGAAATCGGCTGATAATCGCGGAGAAGCACGATCAAGGTTTCCTGACGCAGACGGGTACCGTATCCTTCCGCGTCGTGGTGCCGAAGGGCATGACAGTGATCGACGCCCACTCGGTGAGCGGCGGAATCACGGTCCGAGGCGTGGAGCCCGGTATCGATCAGAACCTCTCCACGATCTCAGGAGGGATCGCCACCGAGCGTGCACGCAGCCTGGATGCATCCAGCACGAGCGGCTCGATCCACTTCACCTCCCGCGGCCCGGCGCTGACTGTCCGTTCAGTCTCAGGATCCATCGACGGCGTCATCGAGTCCCTCGGCACCGGGGGAACGGCGCATATTGGCACCGTGTCCGGGTCCGTGTCGCTGGAGGTGTTTGCCGGGCTGGATGCCAGGGTCTCGCTGCACTCCCTCAGCGGGCAGGTATCGTGCAGTTTCCCGGTCACCGTGTCTGAACAGAAAAACAACAGGCTGATCGGGACAATCGGCAGGGGTTCGGCGGACCTGGACGTCGGCACGATCAGCGGGAGCATCAGCATCTCGAAAATGTAGGAAGCGCCTCCCGCCTCGCCGTTTCGGCGGGGCTGCCCTTCATCAGAGCCTGCTGAACCAGAGCTGCGACAGGATCGCGCCCAGGAGAAGCACGGCAAGGGCGATGCCGGCAAATATCGCCGTGATCTCCATCGTGTCCCTGCCCATCACCAGCCGGACGCTCAGCGCCTGGTAGATCCGCATGAGCTCACCCTCGTCAGTGGCCTTGTAGTAACTGGCGGCCGTGTTCTGCGCGATCTTCTTGAGGGTCACTTCGTCCAGCGCCACGCGGAAGGACCTGCCTTCCGCTCCCACGATGTCGCCGCGCGTGGTGCCGATGCCCACGGTGAAGACACGCACGCCCCGGTTGGCTGCCTGCTCGGCCGCGTCAAGCGGATCGGGACCGGTGTTGGTCTGACCGTCGGTGAGCAGGATGATCGCGGCGGAAGTGTACGACCCCGGCGCCACGGGCGCCGGGGCCTGCGTGTCCGAGCTTGACGTGAGGGGCTGATCGGGGGACGGCTGTGGGTCGGTGGAGGCTTGTGTATCCGCCCCCGAGGGCTGGTCGGCCGTTCCCGCGGCGGCCTTGCGGGCGTCCTCGAAAATCGCATCAAGGGCCACGAAAATCCCGCTCCCGACGGCCGTTCCCCGCTGCGGCCGGAGTCGTTCGATCGCCGCGTACAGGTCGTCGCGCACCGTGGTGGGCGGCTGGACCAGAGCCGCTGTGGCGCTGAAGGCCACGATTCCAACCCGGACGTTGCGCGGCTGTTTCTCGATGAAGGTGTGGGCCGCGGCCTTCGCCGCCTCGAACCTGCTGGGCTTGATGTCCCGCGCCCGCATGCTGCCCGAGATGTCCAGGGCGAGGATCACGGTGCCGCGGTTGGACGGCAGGATGACGGTTGCCTGCGGCCGGCTGAGAGCGAAAATCCCCACGGCGAGACCGGCGAGGAACAGGATCACCGGTATGTGACGCCGCACGCCGGGACCTTTTCCCAGGGCGTCCTTCACCACGATCAGGCTCGCGAAGCGGGCCGCGAATTTCCGCCGCCGCCTTTGCGCCCAGATGTAGAGAAGCGCAAGCACCGGAACCAGGAAGAACAACCACAACAGGGTTGGCCACTGCAGTGACATGCGGAGCCCTCCGTCAACCGGCCCGTGGCCGCGCGNNCGCACGATGTCACGAGCCATGTCTCCCTCCGTGGAAAGACCGAGGAGGTCGACGCCGGCGTGCGTCAGCATCGTTTGAAGCTCCTCGCGCCGCTTCCGCGCGAGCTCCGCGTAGCGCCTCCTGAAGCCCCTGTCGTGGGTGTCCACGAAGAGCTGCTCACCCGTTTCGGAGTCCTCCAGCACCAGGGGCCCCACGTCCGGAAGCTCACTCTCCCCGGGATCGAAGAGCCGGACCGCGAGCGTCTCGTGCCGGTGGGCCGCCATGGCAAGGCGCCTGTCCCAGCCCGGCACGCTGAGGAAGTCCGACACGATGAACAGAAGCGACCTGCGGCGGACTATTCGAAGCGCCGCATCCAGAAGAGCGGACAGGTCGGTGCGCGGGGCCCGCGACAGCCGAGGCTGCTCCGTGAGCTCGCGGATGAGTCGGAGGACGTGCGTTCGACCCGCCTTCGCGGGGACGATGCGCGTCTCCCCGCCGGCGAAGACCAGGGCGCCGACGCGGTTTCCATGCCGCGTGAGCACCCGTGCCAGCACGGCGGTAAAATCGACCAGGAGATCCCTCTTCTGTGCCGCGGGCGACCCGAAATCCACCGAGGGGCTCATGTCCAGGAGAAACCACGCGGTGATGTCCCGGTCCTCCATGAACAGGCGCACCCATGGTTCCTGCATCCGCGCCGTCACGTTCCAGTCGATGGCGCGCACGTCATCGGTGAGCTGGTACTCGCGGAGCTCCGCCATCTCGAAACCGAAACCGCGGAAAAGAGTGCGATAGTTGCCCTGGAGCAGGCCGTCCAGGCGCTTGACGACGGTCCAGTCAAGGCGCTGCAGGAGGCGCTCGGGTTCAGATGACGCCCGTGGCATGGCCCTGGAGCACCTGGGCAGGCGCGGGAATCGCCTGCATCACCTTCTGGAGAATATCGTCCGTGGTCACCCCGTCCGAGAGTGCCTCGTAGGAGAGGATGATGCGGTGGCGCATCACGTCGTGAACGAGATCGATCACGTCCTGCGGGACGACGTAGGTGCGGCCGCGAACGAAGGCGAGAGCGCGCGCGGCGATGACGAGATTGATGGATGCGCGCGGGCTTGCGCCGTACACGATATAGCGGGCGACGTCGGGCACGCCGTGCGCCTCGGGGAAGCGGGTCGCGGCGGCAAGCCGCACGGCATGCTGCATGAGCAGCGGGTCGACGAACACTCCCTCGCACGCGGTGCGCAGCGAGAGGACCTGTTCCGTGGTCACCACGGGGGCCACTCCGGCCGCGGCGCCCGTCATGCGCTGCACGATCACGAACTCCTCCGCTTCGCTGGGGTAGTCAACGAGGACCTTCATCATGAACCGGTCGACCTGCGCCTCGGGCAGGGGATACGTGCCGTCCGTTTCGATGGGGTTCTGCGTGGCCATGACCAGGAACGGCTCGGGCAACGGCCGCGTAACTCCATCGACGGTGACCTGACGCTCTTGCATCGCTTCGAGCAACGCCGACTGTGTCTTTGCGGGCGCGCGATTGATTTCGTCGGCGAGCA
>PMZS01000048.1:287-18169 GCA_003170115.1 Spirochaetaceae bacterium | reverse complement strand
CTCGGAGCGTTTCACCACCTGCATCGTGAGATCCCCGGAGGCAATCCGCTCGGCGAACGCGGCTGTCCGTCGCAGGTTCTCCAGCATGTTCCGAAAGGCCCGCTGCAACATGCCGACTTCGTCCGACCGGTTCTCGGCCTCGATCCGCACGGTGAGGTCTCCTTCCGCGATCCGCTCGGCAACGCGGGTGACCGCCTGCAGGGGAACCGAAATCATGCGGTTCATGAGCCAGACTATGAAGAAAGCAAACAGCAGCACGGCGATCGCGAATACGACAAAGACGCGGACGGCATCCGCGAACAGGCGCCCGGAACCTGCCACTTCCGCGTCGGCATACTTCTGGAGGCCATCGTCCAGTGCGAGCAGCTTCGTGCGCATCAGCTCAAACCGCTGGTCTTGAGTTCCGGCCCCCAGGGCGCGCGCCTCGTCCGTCTTGCCGGCGTCGATGAGCCTGTACTCCTCGGCGCGGCCCTCGCGGTATGCGGCAAGTTCCTTCTCCACATCGGCGAGCAGCGCAAGCTCATTGACAAGGTTCTGCTTGCTTAAGAATGCCTTGATGCGGCCGATACCAAGGTCGATCTCCGTGGACTGCTCCGCAATTGCCTGTTCGGTCGTGGTTTTCTTTGCTGAATCCCTGGAAATCGTCAACTCGATCATGGCACCGCGTATATAATTTTGATGGGCGCGGATTTCAGCGGCGTCCTTGGCCGCGAAACGGCTTTGGTCGACGCCTTCCCGCTCGTTTTTCTGAATGGCAGCGAGCGTGTTGTAGGCCGTGATGCCGAATCCGATCAGCAGGGCGCACATGACGGCGAAGCTCAGTGCGAGCTTCGACCTCGTTTTGAAGTTTTTAAACCAACCCATATCATTCCTCCTGCTGTCTCGGGCAGCTCAGCGAATCACCTTTTCATTGACCTTGAGACCAGCGTCTGCAAGCAAGCGGGCACCGTCCAGCACGGCCAGCATCTGCCCGGTAATACCCTTGAGAAACCTGTCGCGAATGCCGCTGAGCGTGGGCAAGCCGTCCTGCAGGTCGGACACCGCCACAGAGCGCACCCCATCGATCGAGTCCGCGAGCAGCCCGAGCTCATTGTCTCCGCCCGTGAGGACGATTGCCCGGTTGAGCTCGGTGAGCCCTTTGGTCGGCAGTTCAAAGAACTTGCGCAGGTCGATGATCGCAATGATCCGGCCGCGCAGGTTCATCACGCCGGCGAGAAAGGGCGGCGTGCAGGGCACGGCAGTGAGGTCCTTGAGCTGACGGACTTCGCGAACATGGCAGGTCTCGACCCCGTAGGTCTCACCGGCCAGGGAGAAAGCAAGCACCTCGATTCGCTCCGCTTCGTCCGGCGTGATGGGCGGCTTGGCAGCCGCTCGTGCGCGTGCCTCGAGAATGCGGCGGGACTCTTCCGGACTGGGATCGGCACTTTCGGAGATGGCAGCCGTCGCGGCCGCAAGGCGGTGGTGAATCGCTTCCCAGTCAATGATTCGTGCTTTCATGGCATAGGCTCCGCCATGGCTCGAACCGACTCCATGAGCCGGCCACAAGTCATGCCATCGGACTCGGATACGATCTCATCCCTGCCCCTGGCCGAAAGGAGCTTGAGGGCAACCGCGATGTGGCGCCTGGATTCCTTCTGCCTGTCGAGCCGCTTGTAGAGGCCTCCCAGCGCATGATGGGCAAGAATGAAATCCTGATCGAGGTAGAGGACTTTGCCTAGCGCACCAACGGCTTCCTCCAACCGGCCGAGCTCCTGGCAGATCGTGGCGTACAGGAATTGCGCCACGGGGTTGGTGCGGTCGGCCTCAATGGCGTCCCGGCACGACGCGAGCGCCTCATCGAGCCTGCCCTGGTTGGCGTAGGCCCGTCCCAACACAAGGGGATCCTCCCGGGGTGGCGCAGTGGTCGGCGTGATTGGCGGCGTGGGTGCGACCGGCACAGGAGGCGCTGGTGCTGGCAAGACAATTGCCGGCCATGATTCGTGCCGGTTCGGCTGCGAGGTCTTGCGATAGAGAATGACCCCGCCGATGTCCTCCATGGCGAACATCGGAAACAGGGAAGCGCTGGCCTCGGCGGGGTTGACCAGGAGACAGCCACCTTCAACCAGGCAGCGATGAAGGGCCTCCGCGACGCGTCGCTGGTGTCCGGGAGTGAAGTACATGAGGACGTTGCGACAGAAAATCACGTCCATGGCATTGGTATGGTTGTGAAGCGATGGGTATGCGTCCTCGGCCAGGTTGAGGTAGCCGAAGTGGACCAGGTTCTTGAGGGTCGGATCAATGGCGAGATTCTTGTCTTGCCGGGGGAAAAAGAAACGTTCACGAAGCCAGCCGGGGGCGCCGCGGAAGGACCAGTCGGAGTAGATCCCCGCATCGGCCTTGGCGAGGAACTTCGGGTTGATGTCGGTAGCGAGGATCGAGACGTTCCACGCCCCAGGGTCTGGCAGCACACGGGTACAGGCGATGGCAAGGGAGTAGGCTTCTTCCCCGGTGCAGCACCCTGCGCTCCACAAGCGCAAGGTTCTACCCGCTTCCGAGCGTCTGGCAATGAGCGGAGGCAGGATCTCCCGCTCGAGCGCTTCGAAGCTTGCCAGATCCCGGAAGAAGCAGGTCTCGCCGACGGTCAGGTGGCTGGCCAGCGTCTCGATCTGCCTGGTCGTCAGCTCCCCGCTTCTGAGCCAGCTTATGCATGCGTCCGGATACTCGAAGCCGAGATCCTCACCGGCGGCCTTGAGACCGCGGGCCAGATCGGGCCAGCGCTCTTCGGGGAAATGCAGGCCCATGCGCTCGGCGATGAGGTCGCTCACCTCGCCAAGCATCGTTGTGTCCAATGTGGTGATCATGGCTTGACGCTCAGCGCGAGATCGATAGCAGTCTCCGTTTCGAGTGAGAGAAGGCGCCCAAGGTCGTGGATCAGGATCAGCCCGTTCTCAGCCTTTATGGCACCATGAACGAGCTCGAGCCCGGGCAGGATCTCATCCGCGGACGCATAGCTTTCCGACGAAGCCTCGATCACTCCCTGTGTTTCATCGACCAGGAGCGCGACGGTTCGCGTCCCGGTGGTGGCGATAATAAGGTGGTCGGACAGACGAACATCGCGTGGTGGGCGGTTGAAGCGATTGCGAATGTTGATGACGGGAATGACCACGCCGCCGACATCAATGATGCCCAGGACGATCGCCGGCACCGCGGGAAGCGGCGTGATGGCGATCACGCGGATGGCACGCTGCACGCAGGCAAGAGAGAGCGCATAGCGTTGGTCGTCCAGCGAGAAGATCACGAGCTTCTGGATCAGGACGTTGTTGCTCATGGCGCTTTTCTGGGGAGGTGGATCCTGAACTCGGTGCCTTTTCCCGGAACGCTGCTGCACCACAGGTGCCCGCCGGCCTGCTTGACGACCCCGTACACCGTTGCAAGACCCAGTCCGGTCCCCTTTCCCTTCTCCTTTGTCGTAAAAAAGGGCTCAAACATGTGCTCCATGGTCTCCGGGTCCATCCCCTTCCCCGTGTCCCGTATGGCAAGGAGAACATACGCCCCGGATTTCACCTCTTCCGTTCCCGGGCCTGCCGCCTGGGACTGCAGCTCGACATTCGAAGTTTCATACGTGAGATTTCCCCCCGGCGGCATGGCATCCCGGGCATTCGCCGCCAGATTCATCAGAACCTGGTCAACCTGACTTCGGTCAGCCTCCACATCCCCCAGGCCGGGCGCAAGCTCCAGGCTCAACGTCATACGCTCCCCGACGAGCTGGCGCAGCATCGGGGCGATTTCCTGCAGCACCGTGTTCAGATTCATGACAACCTTGTGCTGCTCCTGCTTGCGGCTGAACGTGAGCAGGCTCTGGGTCAACGCCGTCGCTTTTTCCGTGGCGACACGGATCTGCTTCAACCAGTTGTGACGGGGGTCCTCTCCGGGGGTCTTGGTGAGCAGGTGATCCGCAAAACCCTGGATGACTTGAAGAATGTTATTGAAATCGTGGGCCACCCCGCCCGCCAGCCGCCCGATGGCTTCCATCTTCTGCGACTGGAAGAGCTGGTGCTCGAGTCCCTTCTTTTCCGTGATGTCGACGAGGAACTGCCTGACCTCAATCAGCACTCCCCCGTCATCGAATTTTCCAATCGCACTTTCGATGACGAAGACGGGCTCGCCGTCACGACGGCGGTACTCCGCCTCCCTGCTGGCGACCCTGCCTTCCCGTTTCAGGTGCGAGAGCAGTTCCTCCCAGCCTCCTGGTTTCCAGTGCATTTCGACGAATGATGACCCCACAGCGTGCGCGGTATCGGAAAATCCGAATATTCGGGTGAAGGCGGGATTGCAGTCCCTGATCAGACCGTCGGTCTTGAGTATCACGGCTCCCGCCAGATCGTCTTCGAAAAAATGCCGATACCGTTCCTCGCTTTCGCGAAGCGTCTGCTGGGCCTCGATTCGTCGGAGGGAGGCCGCAAGCTGGGTGGAAGCCGCCTCGAGGATCTGCACCGTTTCCAGGGCGATGCTGTTCTCTCTCCGGTCAGCAAGAAAGATGTGACCGAAAACCTCCTCACCGAGCCGGATGGGTATCCGAGCCTCGGATGCGGAGCTTCCGCCAGGAGCTTCGGGGAAATCGTCACCCTGTTCCCGCAGGCGAATGACGACAGTCTCGCATCCGCTGAAGGACCTGATTTCCGCGACAAACTCGCGCAGCAGGGATTGTTTGTCGCGGTGCCGATTGGCGATCTCCAGAAGACGGTTGGTGACCTGCAGCATGCGCTCAGCGTGCGTTCGCTGTTCGACTTCCTGGGAGAGAGCGGCGGTCCGGGCTCGCACGCTTTCCTCGAGAATCGAATTCAGGTTCCGCAATTCCGCCTGAGAACTGGCCAGCCGCGCGTTGATCTGAATGGCATTGTCATAGGTTGATATCAGGTAGCGCAGGATGCGGGAGCGGCTGGCAACAATGCGATATTTCTTGCTGGCAAAAAGCACTTCGGATTCAGTGCCGGCGCTTGCATTCTCCGGTTGGCCGTTGAACGCAAGGAGATCTGCAACACGCTCCAAGAGCCTTGCGCTGTCGAAAGGCTTTGAGATGAACGAGTCCGCCCCGGCTTCCAGCCCGGTCAGTACTTTTTCCTCGTCCGCGAGGTTCGTCAAGAGGAGGACGGGCAGATTTTCAAGCCGCTTGTCGGCACGGATCGCTCGGCAGAGCTGGTACCCGTCCATCCCCGGCATGGTGACGTCGCTGATCACCAGCCTTGGCAGGTTTGCGCCCAGGTGTTTCATGGCGGCAAGCCCGTCGGAGACAGCACACACCTGGAATCCGGCCTCTTCGAGTACACGCGCAAGAAGGAGAGACTGGGTTGGACTGTCTTCAACGACCAGAATGTGCTTATCCATCGAGCGCCCCCCGGATCTCATTCAATCGGCTGACCAGCTCAGAGTCGCCGTCCCCATCCGCTGCTTCCAGTTTTTCGATGCTCTCAATGGCCTCATAGAGCGCGCCGAACATCTCCTTTCCAAGCCGTCCATGTCGTTTCTTCAACTGAGAGAAGATGCCTTCCAGCGACTGACAGAGATCGGCGATCCGGGTCTTGTTGACGGCCCGGGCCGCACCCTTCAGCGTGTGCGCTGCCCGGAAAGATTTTTCGACCGCGTCTGCCTCGTGCTCCGTGTCAGTCCCTTTTTCCAGCTCCTGCAGCGCGGAAAGGATTACCCACCGGTGTTCGCGTGCCTCCGTGCGGAAGACTTCCAGCAGCCGGAGATTGAAATCATGCTCGCTGCTCATGATCCGTTCTCCGACCTCTTCTCGAAAAGTTCCTCGAATCGCGGGCCGTTCCGGACAAATGCCTCGAGGACCCGGGGGTCGAAATGCGTCGGGAGAGTACGCCCGTCTCCTTCCGTGATGATTCGCATGGTCGCGGCGTGGGGCAAGGCGGGCTTGTACGTACGCCGCGTCCGAAGCGCGTCATACTGATCGGCAATGGTGGTGACACGTGCGGCAAAGGGGATAGCCTCGCCTCGGATCCCTGCCGGGTAGCCGCTCCCATCCCAGCGCTCGTGATGGGAGCGCGCGATCTGCTCCGCCATTTTCAAATATGGGGAGTTGGAGCCGCTCAGGATGTGGGCGCCCCTTTCCGCATGAGATTTCATCATTTTCCATTCATCATCGTTCAGGGCGCCGGGCTTCAACATGATGCCGTCAGGAATTCCCACCTTCCCGATGTCGTGCATCATGGAAGCGTGGTAGATCGATTCAACGAAATCGTTACACATCCCGAGGGCGGAGGCCAGCTCCTTCGTGAAGTAACCGATCCGTTTGATGTGAAAGCCGGTGTCCTCATCCTTGAACTCGGATACAACGGCAAGGCGGTATATCGTATCGATGTACCCCTTGCGGATCTCCTCGGTTCTCTCCCTGACCTGCTCCTCCAGGATCCTGGCGTGGTGCTCCAGGAAATCGTGGTATTCCTTTATCTTCAAGTTGTTCGAGACCCTGAGGGCAAACTCTTCCGCATCTACCGGCTTCGTGAGAAAATCATTCGCGCCGGCAGCAATGCCCCGGAGCCGATCCTCGCGCGTCCGCAGCCCCGTCAACATCACAATGGGGATGTGCCGCGAGAGCTCGTTCGATTTCAACTCCCGCGTGGCGTCGAACCCGCTTTTCTCCGGCATGGTTGCGTCCATGACGATGAGGTCCGGGAGGTTCTGCAATGCCACCTCCACCGCCTTTTGACCGTCTGACGCTGAAATCGTGCGGTATCCCTTGTCCTCGCAGAGCGTGCGGAGCAGCATCGTGATGCCCTCGTCGTCGTCGGCAATGAGGATGGTTTTCCCCGCTTCTTCAACTGCCATCTACTGCTTCCTCCCCGTGCAGGCGTTGAGCAAGTCCACGATCTTGTCCGGAGGCAGGACATGTCGGGCCGCCCCGAGCTTGATTGCCTCTCCGGGCATGCCATGGATCACTGAGCTCTCCTTGTCCTGTGCGATGGTGAGAGCGCCCTTGTTCTTCATCATCAAAAGCTCATCGGCGCCATCCCTTCCCATTCCCGTCAGCAGGACGCCGACCGCTGATCGATCGAATGCCTCCGCCACCGATCGAAAAAGAACGGAGACCGACGGGCACATCCCGTTCACGGGAGCACGTCCTTCAAGACGAATGCGGCATGATCGCTGGACTTCCATGTGAACGCCGTCAGGAGCAACGTAGGCGTGGCCGGGTTGGGCGATCTTCGCGTCGCACGCGATTTCCACGGGAACGCCCGTTGTAGACGTCAGCCACCCGACCAGGCCGGGGAGAAAACCAGGGGCAATGTGCTGGACAATCAGGATGGGCGCCGGAAATCCCCTTGTCAGTCCGGCCAGGATGCCGCAGAGGACGGGCGGTCCGCCCGTGGAAGCACCAATCGCCACAAGCTCGATCTTTGAAGTTCCCGGCAGCCATTCCTTGCCATCCTGCGCGGGCCGGCATGCTCCGCTGCTCGGCGGTTTCCAGCGACGAACTACCTTGATTTCCGAAACCATCTTGACGATTTGCACGATTTTTCGCGCCTGGGCGTGATACAGAGGATGCGTAATGCCCTGCGGCTTCTCGCAGACGGCAACCGCGCCTGCCTCCAGCGCGCGAAATGTGTCCCCGACTTCTCCCGGGTCCAGGCTGGCGCTGATGATCACCGTGGGTATCGGATTGGTGGCCATGATTCTGCGAACCGCCTCGATCCCGTCAAGCCGGGGCATGTGGACGTCCATCGTGATCACGTCGGGATGCTCCTTCTGCGCCAGCTCGATGGCCTGGAAGCCGTCACCGGCGGTCGCAACGACCTCTATTTCCGGATCGGATCCCAGGATGTAGACAAGGAGGTCGCGTACAACGGGCGAATCCTCAACAACGAGCACGCGGATCATATGAGCCTCTTCACAACTTCCAGCAGGTTGCTCCGATCGAAGCTGGACTTTGCGATGTACGCGTTGGCCCCGGCATCGATTCCTTTTTCTCTGTCTTCCCTGGAGCCCAGGGACGTCACGAGCACAATGGGAAGGTCCGCTGTTTTGGCGAAGCCTCGAACTTTTTCGCAGAGAGCGAAGCCGTTCATCCTGGGCATGTCGATATCGGAAACAAGGAGATCAAATTCATCCACGCGCAGGGAGGCAAACGCCTCCACGCCGTCGACGGCGGTTGTGACCTGAAATCCGGCCGATTCCAGAATGCTTTTCAACAGCATCCGGGAGGTGACTGAGTCCTCCGCAACGAGGATTTTCCGGGTTGTTGCCTCTTTCGATTCCGGCCCATCCTCACCAGGGGCGGACGCCGCTGCAAGGGAAACAGATTTCAGCAGATCGGATGGATTGAGGATTGGCACCACGTCTCCCGCGGCCAGGACCGTGGCGCCGCTGATGTTGCGCAATCGGGCAAGCTGCTTTCCCAGTGTTTTCACAAGCACTTCCTGCTCGCCCAGGACCTCGTCGATGCCGAAAGCAATTCGAGTCCCCAGGACGAGCAGCACGATCACGGGCCAACTCTCCTCTCCACCCGCTTCCTGCGGTACCGTCTTCAAGCCCAGGACGTCACCGAGGTTCACAAGAGAGACGGCCTGCCCGCCGATCGGGATGCTCTGCCGATTCTCTACGAGCACCACCATGGAACGATCCACGCGGAACACCTGGTCGACATTGGCGGTCGGGATCACAAACGTCTGACCGCGGCTTCTCACCAGCACGCCGCGGAACGTGGCCAGTGAAAGAGGGATCTGGATGCGGAAAATGGTCCCCGTTCCAGGCTTTGACTCCACGGAGAGCTGCCCGCCGACAGCCTCGATCTTCTCACGTGCAATTACCAGGCCGAGCCCTCTTCCGGAGATGTCGGTGATCATCGGGCTCGTCGAAAGCCCCGAAAGGTAGATAAGCCGAAGGGCATCCCGGTCGTTCAGCGCGGCTGCATCCAGGTCCGTGAGGAACCCTTTCGCAACGGCCGCGGTCTTCACCTGGACAAGATCGACCCCCGCACCGTCGTCGCTCAAGGTGAGCTCCACCTTGTCGTTGTCCACCCGCTCGACCTGGAGGGAAACGGTCCCCGTGCGCGGCTTGCCGCGTTTCTCACGCTCGCCGGGCGTTTCTATGCCATGGCTTATGCTGTTTCGCACGATATGAATGAGAGGATCCTTGATTTCCTCCATCACTCTCCTGTCGATATGCGCATCCTCTCCGCGGACTTCCCATGTCACCTCCTTGCCCTCTTCCGCGGCGAGGTCTCGAACCATCCGAGGGAAGAGCTCAAGCAGCGTGGAGAAGGGCAGCATGAGGGCCGTCCTGATTTCCGTCAGGAGGGAATCCACGCGCTCTCCCGCATGGAGGCTCTCAAGGGCGGCAACGGTGGCCATGCTCTCGAGCTTCTGTTTGAAGGAGCCAGCCTTGGCCGTCAGGGCCTGAAGCTCACGGAGGTCAGCCGCACATCGAGCCATTGCCTGTTTCACGGAAAGCAGTTCTTCCGCGCGCAGGAAAATCGAACCCAGCCTGGCAGCCGAGATCCTGACGGTTTCCGACATTGCGACCGGAGCGCTGCGCGAAGGAGCGACGGTGGGCGTATCTTCGACAATGGGCGGTGTGCCCGGGCCTGCGTGCAGAAGCTTCAGAACGTCCTCCAGCTCCTTGTCAGGCGCGGGAACGGTTCCATTCGTCAACTCCGCCATCAGGTCGAGCGCTCGGTACAGCACGTTGAACAGCTTTTTCTCAGGTCTCTTCTGCTGCTGCTTGCAGGCGGAGAAAATCGCCTCCATCGACTGGCAAAGCCGTTCGATCCCCGTGATGTCCACCGCGCGGGCAGCTCCCTTCAGGCTGTGTGCTTCGCGGAATATGCTCTCTATGACGGCTGAATCGCGCTGCTCCCCCGATTCCCCCTTTTCAAGCTCCAGCAGCCCGGTCAACATGACCGTGCGGTGCTCCTCCGCTTCGCCTTTGAAGGTTTCCTTCAACCTGCTCAGGAACTCGCTTTCCCTGCTCATGCCGTGCTCCCGACGGTCTCATCGATGACCAGCTTTCTGTCCGAGAGAAGCTTTCCCGCGTCCAGGAGCACCAACCCTTCCGCCGTGACTCCCCACAAAAACTCGGCCCTGACTTCCGTCAGGGTGGGCAGGGATGGCTGGATGCTCGAAATGGGAATCGCGGAGAGACCTGAGATTTCATCGGCCAGCAGGCCGAACTCATTGCCCTTCGATTGGAGGATGATGACGCTGCAGGATGGGCTGAGCTCGGTGTCAGGGAGACCGAGGATCGACTTCAAGTCGATGATCGACACGATTCTTCCACGCACGTTGATGATCCCCCGCACGAAAGGGGGAACACAGGGCAGTGGGGTGAGAGGGGGAAGGGGAAAAACCTCGCGAATGTGCTTGCTCTCCACGGCATACGTCTCCGCGCCCAGCGAGAATCGAAGGGCGCGGATAAGCTCACCGTCCCCCNNCCCCCAGCGCCGTTGGCGGAACAACCGCGAGTGTTCTGGCCCTCTCCTTGAGGATTTTCCGCTCCTGGTCATCGATCGATACGCCGCTGCCCATTGCTCCCCCCATTTGCACGTGTTGCTTCAATCATTTCGATCAGGTTCCCCGCTGTCATGCCTTCCGATTCCGGCAGCTCCTCCTCTGGTCGGAAACCCTGCAGTGCCCGGAGCGCGTTCCTGAGGTGCCGCTCCGATTCGCCGTGCTTTCTCCTCCGGCGGTACAGATTTGCCAGGGTGAAATGCGCCACCACGAAGTCCGGCTCGAGGTAGATCGCCTTTCTCAAGGCCGACATCGCATCGTCCGGCCTCAGTTGCTCAATTCTGATGAGCGCCAGCAGGTATCGGCTGGCGGCATTCATTGTGTCAGCGGCAATCGCGCGCAGGCACCAGGCGTCGGCTTCCGAGAGCCTTCCTTTGTTGGCGTAAGCGCGCGAGAGGAGCTGAAATACGGGGGCTTCCGCCGCGGGACGCGATGCAAGGACATTGAGGATTTCGATTGCACCGGTATACTCCGCGTTGGCATAGAGCTCCATTGCTCGGGGATATGTCGCCGCGGGTCTGAGCCGTTCCGCGACTGGGGCGGGGCGTCGTGGCTCAGGTCTCGGAATCCGGTCGTATACAATGGCCTTATGCTCTGGTGTTTCGGTTGCTTTCTTCTGTAGAAGCGCGCCTGTGCGAGCCAAGGGTGTGAAAATCGAGCGATGGACCAGAGGAGCCTCGACGGGACTCACCAGGAGCCATCCCGCCGGGAGAAGCGACTGTTGAAGCTTGTCGATGACTTTCTGGACGTAGTCCGGTGTGAAATACATGAGCACGTTCCTGCACAGGATCAGGTCCACGGCGTTCGTGTTGTTCAAAAGCGCGGGGTAGACGTCGTCAATGAGATTGAGGTGAGCGAAGGTCACCATTGCCTTGATTGCCGGCAGGATTTCGAAAGTGGATCCCTTCCCTTTCTGAAAGAACTTCTCCCTGATGCCGGGCGCCACGCCACGAAAAGACCATTCCGTATAAGATCCGGCCTCCGCTTTCCTGAGAAAGGTCTGGTTGATATCCGTGCCGAGAATGCTCACCTCCCAGCCCTGGAGCCCGGGATATTCGGACACCATCATGGCCACGGAATACGGCTCTTCGCCGGTGCTGCACCCGGCGCTCCAGATCCTCACCCGCCTGTCGCCGTGCGCATGAGCGCGGATGATTTCAGGAAACACTCGCTCGGTCAGGGCCAGGAGACTTTTGTTTTCCCGAAAGAAAAAGGTTTCCCCCACGGTGAGACAACTCGCGAGGATTTCCAATTGGCGCTTGTCCGTCCGGGAGGAGAGTATCCATTGAATGCAGGAAGGGGTGTCAGGAAACCCGAAAGAGTCGACGGCCAGGACGATCTTTTTCTCCAGCTCCCCCCATCTCTCTCTTGGAAAGTTCAACCCCATCCGGGACCTGACGTAGGCGCTGAGATCGGAAATTGATTTCTCCGACGCGATGGCATTCATAGCTTCTCCAGCGCCATCTCTTCCTCTTCGCTGAGGAAAAGCTCAAGATCGTGAATCAGCACGATGCCATCTTCGGTCCTCACGGCCCCCGCGACGCACCCAAGACCTTCAGAAAGGGCATCGGCGCTTGTGAAATCGCTCCGCTCCGCCGGCCGTACTCCCATGACCTCGTCGACAACCAGCGCAATGCGCCGCCGGGAGGATTGCACAATGATGATCCAATCGCTCGCCTTGACTCCCCTCTCCGGCAAATGAAGGCGTCTGCGCATGCTCAGGACCGGAAGTATCCGGCCTCTCACGTTGATGGCGCCGATGAAAACGTGCGGAGCTTCCGGTAACGGGGTCACCTCCGCGGCAAGCTCGACCCTCTCTACCCCCGCAAGGGAAAGGGCATGCTTCATTTCTCCCACCGCGAACACTAGAATATGGCCGGTGTCCTCGATGCGCATCCCTTCCACGTCCTACATCCTGTACAGCTCCACGAGCTGTTTCATTTTCTGCCCCACCCCGTGAAGGTTCTGCGCCCCCAGCTCAAGCTGCCGTGTTCCCTCCACCCCCTGCACGCTGGCGACCTTGATGCTCTCCATGGCCATTGCCACCTGGTCCATTCCCACAAGCTGCTGCTCGCTGGACGCGGCGATCTGCGCGGCCCCGCGCGCCGCCTCGGCCACCGTCTCCGCAAGGCTTTCGATTGAATCCTTGGCTTCCCCCGCCTGCTTCATGCCCTGCTCGACGGCCCTGGTGCCCTGCTCGGTTGCCATGACGGCACCGCTGGTCGCCTTCTGGATTTCCGCGAGAATCGATCGGACCTGTGCCGTTGCGCGCTTGGACTGCTCCGCCAGGCTCTTGATCTCCTGCGCCACGACGCCAAAGCCTCTGCCCTGCTCTCCGGCCTTTGCCGCTTCGATGGCCGCGTTCACCGCCAGCAGGTTCGACTGGTCGGCAAGCCCGCTCACAGTCATGGTAATCTCTCCGATGGATGCGCTCTGCCCGCTCAAGCGAGTAATGCTCTCTCCGATCGTGTCCATCTGCTCCTGGATCCGCCCGATCACCTGGGTCGTCTCCTGGACCGAGACTCTCCCCGCCTGCGCGATCTCCTCGGTCCTGCGGGCCCTGTCGGCCATCTGTTTGGCTTTCTCGTTTGACAGGTGCGCCGTCTGCTTCACCTCCTCGATAGTCGTGGTGGTCTGGCTCACCGCCGCGGCAGTCTCGCTGGAGTTGGAGGCGAACTGGCTGGTGGAGGTGAAAATTTCGCTGGCCGCCGCAGCCAGCACGCCGGCCCCATCCTGGATCTCACGGGTTTGTCGCCGCAGGTTCTCCAGCATGTGCTCAAGTGAGATTCCAAGGCTGTCCTCCTCGGAGCGCTTCACAGCCTGCACCGTGAGGTCTCCTGAGGCGATGCGCTCCGCAAAAGCGGCGATCCCCAGCAGAGCCGTCTGCATCTCGAGGAATGACCGCGCGAGCATGGCCAGCTCGTCCCTGCCTCGCACTTCTATGACGCGGCTCAGGTTCCCCCGGGTGATCTCCGCCGCCGCTTTCTGAAGCGCCGCGACGGGCCGGGTGATTGAGCGGGAAATCAGCAGCGCGACAATGATGCCAAGCACGAAGAGGAATCCTGAGGCGAGAATTATATTGTTTCGCAGTGCAAAGCTCGGCGCGAGCACGTCGCTCACATCATTGCCCACGACGAGAATCCAGGGCATACCGGCAAAACCGAGGTATCCCGGGGACCTGGCATATGAAAAAAGTGTCGCTCGCCCGCCGTCGACGGAGACGAACGAACCGCTGTCTCCCTTGATGTTCCTGAAATAGGCCTTTGTCGACGCATCCTCCATGAAGCGATATGCCTTGGTTGCATAGATGAGCTTCCCGTCAATGGTTGTCAGCCTGACCTGCGTGGTCTCGTACTTCTTGTAGGTGATGACCGCATTGCGGATGATCGAATCGGCGGAAATCCAGACCAGAATCATTCCGGAAAAGCTCCCCTGGGCATCGGTGACGGGCACCGCGAGAGGGATAACAGGTTGTCCGCTTTCTTCATCCAGCTCGACATCCCCTGCGCAGGAGCCCGACTCTTTCGCCTTTCGCCACAAGGCCCCTCCGTCAAACCGATACTGGGCCGACGCCCCTAGTGCCGCTACCGTCGCTCCATACCTGTTCGTGAGGATGAACTTGTCGACGATTTGGGCGCCCAATTTTGTTTCGAAGTGGGTGAGAAACTGGCTTCGGAGCTCCTGCGAAAGCTCGCTCCCGGTCACTTTAAGAACAGAAGGGGAAAGCTCACCTTTCGCCGAGGCAGTCCATACCTTGTCCATCCGATCCATGTAGACCGAAGGAGCCTCCATTGCGTCGAATTCCCTGTTCGACTCCTCCACTTTCATTCTTACGACTTGTGTTCCCCCGCGCTGCTCGAGCCGGTCGATCCAGTCATAGATTGCCATATTCATATTCACCAGCATCTCGTTGGCCACGAACACGGAACTTTGCCCGATCGAGTCCTGGAGCGATTTCTGGCTGGCGAAGGACGAATAGAAAGCGACGGCGACAATCATCAGGAGAAGAAGAAGAAAACCGCCGATGAGTTTCATGCCCAGTGTTTTCATGGTGTGAAATCCTCCTCGTTACAGGTATGTAAGAGCGCCGTTCAGGATCCGTGTCGGGAACAGGGGAAAAGCCATTTCATGCTCGCCTGGCCTGACTCTGACGTGCCCGAAAATACCCGAGTACTCGAATCCCGCCGCCAGCACGTCTCGCACGCTCTGCCGGGTCATCGGGCGATCTTCGAGGAGTCCGGAAATGAGCTTGAGGAAGTCATAGCCGTTCGCCGCGAACATGCTGAACGGCCTCTGAAACCTGGCAGTGAACTTTTCCCCTGCTTCCCGCGCATAGAGGTAGCTCGGGTTGTAGATGATCGGCGACGCCAGAAAGACTCCCTGCATCTCCGGCGCGACAAAAAACGCGGGGTCCGCTCCCGCCACGGTCATCAAGATCTGTCCTCCGTATCCCGCTTCTCTCAGCTGATGGATGGCGTTCCTGAGATTAGCCCCAACGCATGCCACGTAGACCGCTCCCTGACCGATCACCGCATTGACCTGCTGATGAAAGTCGGTGGTGCTCATTTCGAACGATTGAACGAGTACTGTACCGCCGATGTCCTCGAATGCTTTAGAGAGAAGCTTCTGCTCCTCAATTCCGTATTCTTCGTTGGAATAGATGATGCCCAGCTTCTTGACTTTCAAGTCCCGCAGGATCCTTAAAAGCGGCGGCATGTCCGATTGGGCCAGAGGATAGTAGCGATACACCATCTCGTGTCCGCGGGTGAAGGCAAGGGCGGCGGTTGCAAGCCCCACCAGGACCACCTTCTTCTCATCCGCAAGAGGGGCCAGGGCAACGCCCACGCCGCTGAGAAGGGACAGATAGAAAAGCGGATGGCGCGTGAGCTCAATTCTGTTGAAGGCCTCGATCGCCGCTTTCGGATCACTTTTGCTGTCTTCGATCACCATATCGATCCTGCTTGCGTTCACACCCCCGTGCTTGTTGATCTCTTCAACCGCGAGCAGAATGCCGTCACGCATGTTCAGCCCGTACTCGGCGGCATTGCCGGTGAGTGAAAGAATAGCGCCTATCCTGATCGTATCCGCGTTCCCGACTTCCGGTGCGCACATCGCAATACACGCCGCGATGACGAAGAAAACGATCAGGCGTGACTTGACTGGTTTTTGCATGGAATCTCCTCCCTCTCACCGGTATTGAAGAGTGCCGTTCAGGATCTGGGCCGGATACATCGGAAAGGTCAGATCGTGCTCCCCTGATCTGAGCCGCACGTGCCCGAACACACCTGAGTATTCGAAACCACCCGCCATGACGTCCCTGACGCCCTGGCGCGAGATATCTCGGTCTTCCAGAAGACCGCATATCAGCTTGATGAAGTCGTACCCGTTCGCGGCCCACTGGTTGAACGGTTTGTGGTAGCGCGCAAGAAACTGCTCCCCGGCTTCCCGCGCATAGAGATAGCTCGGGTTGTGGATGATTGGCGCCGCCACATATACCCCTGACATTTCGGGCAAGCCGAACAGTGCGGGGTCGGCGCCGCCCGCCGGTGTGAGGATGTGCCCCTTGAAATTGGCTTCCCTGAGCTGTCGTGTGACGTTCAAAAGCTGCGCCCCGCTGCCGGCTATGTATATCGCTTGCTGCTGTTTCAGCGCTGAGATCTGCCGCCGGTAGTCAGTGTCCTTCAGCTCGAATGACTGAACGAGCACGGAGCCGCCTGCTTCCGAAAAACCCTTTGTCATCAGCGCCTGCTGCTCTGTGCCGAATTCATCATTCTGATAAATAATGCCAAGCTGCCTCACCCGCAGACTCTGGAGGACTCGCAGGAGCGGGGTGATGTATCCCGGGCCCAGGGGCCAATATCGGAAAACCCATTCCCGACCTATGGTGAAGTCAATGGCTGCCGTGACAAGCCCCACCAGCACAACATGGTTTGTCTCCGCGAGCGGTGCCAGGGCCGTTCCCACATTGCTCGAATATGAGACGTAGAGAAGAGGGTGAAGAGAAGCTTCCATCTTGTGAAAGGCGCTTGTGGTCGTCTGCGCGTCGCTCCCGCTGTCCGCGAAAGTGACTTCGAGCTTGTTTCCATTTACCCCCCCTCTTTTATTGATCTCCTGCACCGCAAGAAGGATGCCATCGTGGACGTACTGGCCGGGCGCCGCATTGTTGCCGGTCAGGGAAAGAATGGCACCGATCCGTATTGTGTCGGCCGGGGAGATTGCCGGCGCGCCCAAGGTCACGAAGGCCGCGATTGCAACCGTCACTCCAATTCTCTGTATGAAGCCTTTCATGGTTGTGCCTCCTTGCTGTTCTCAAGCTTCATTGGCGTTTTCCTGTCCAGGACTTTTCGCACCGTCCCGAGCAGCAGCTCCATGCTCACGGGCTTCTGCAGGAACACGTCCTGAGGCCCCGGCAGGATCTCTGACACATCCCCCAGGTCCGGGTACCCCGACATCAGGATGATCTTCACGTCAGGAAGGGTTTCGCGAATTTGAAGCGCCATTTCGGATCCTCTCATGTCCGGCATCACCACGTCCGAGAGAATGAGATCCACGGGTGTCCCGCGGGAGCGGCACAGTTCCAGCGCCTCGCCTCCGCCGCCGGCTCGAACGACGGTATACCCCGCATGCGCCAGGGTCTCCTCCATGATGTTCCCGACCATCTGCTCGTCCTCGGCAAGCAGGATCGTTTCCGTGCCCGTCAGGAGCCTGGACTCGCCGCTGCCGATCTCCTGCGCTTGTCCTGGCTCTTCAGAGACGGGAAAATGGAGCACGAACGTGCATCCTTTCCCCGGTTCGCTGTCGCACCATATGAAGCCGCCGCACTGCTTCACGATCCCGAAAACAGTGGCCAGACCGAGGCCTGTTCCTTTCCCATGCTCTTTTGTCGTAAAAAACGGCTCGANNATCCCCACGCCGGTGTCGCGCACGATCAGCCGGACATACCGCCCCGGCAGGATATACGGATGCTTGCGCAAGTGCTCTTCGGTGAGAGTCTGGTCGCTCGTTTCTATTTCAAGCCTGCCCCCTTGGGGCATGGCATCGCGAGAGTTCACGGCAAGATTCATGAGGATCTGGACAATCTGGCCCCGGTCCGCCTTGATATTCCGCACCGATTTCTGCAATTCCAGCGTCAGAGTGACATCATCTCCGATCACTCGCGAGATCATTTTCGCTGTTTCCTCGATCGGTGCATTGAGAGAAAAAGTCACTAACTGGAGGACCTGTTTCCGGCTGAAAGCAAGAAGCTGCTGAGTGAGCCCGGCCGCGCGCATCGTGGCTTTCCTGATCTCCCCGAGGTAACGATGCTGCCCGTCGTCCGTGGCCTTCTGCATCGACAGCACGTCCGTGAACCCGAGAATGACCATGAGCATGTTGTTGAAATCGTGC
>PMZS01000048.1:0-279 GCA_003170115.1 Spirochaetaceae bacterium | reverse complement strand
CTTGCGGTCCGTGATGTCCAGGAGATAGCCGATGATCTGGACCAGCTCACCCGTTTCTGAGCGCTTCCCGATGCCATTCTCCAGGGCGAAGATCTTCTCCCCGTCGGCGCGGCGGAATGTCTGCTCGTGATACTCCCCCCTGGCGTTTCGCGTCAGGAGATCAAGAAAACTCAATCGATCCGCGGGATCCCAGTACAGCTCGGACATCGAGTGCCGCAGTGCCTCCTCACGATCGTTGAACCCGAAAATGCGCAGAAATGCGGGGTTGCAGTCTATGAC
>PMZS01000214.1 GCA_003170115.1 Spirochaetaceae bacterium | reverse complement strand
ATCCTCGGTGAAGAGGACCACCTCGGCGACATGGACTTCAAGGTCGCGGGCACGGAAGACGGGATCACGGCCCTCCAGATGGACATCAAGATAGAGGGTGTGAGCGCGGAAATCCTCACCAAGGCTCTTGCGCAGGCACGGGAAGGCCGGCTGCATATCCTGGGCATCATGAACCGCACCATTGCCCAGCCGCGCAGCGACATCTCCGATTTCGCGCCAAAGGTGATATCGATCAAGGTGCCGACGGAGAAGATCGGGCTCATCATCGGCCCGGGCGGCAAGAACATAAAGGGCATGAGCGAGAAGACAGGCTCGACGATCAACATCGACGATGACGGCATGGTCACGATCTACAACCACCTGAAGGAAGGCGCCGAGAAGGCGCAGCGCATGGTGGAGGGCCTCATCGAAGAGGCGGTGGTGGGCAAGACGTACACCGGGCCGGTGAAGCGCATCATGGATTTCGGCGCGTTCGTCGAGATCCTCCCGGGCAAGGAAGGCCTGGTGCACATATCCAAGCTGGCCGCCACCCGGGTGGAGAATGTCTCCGACGTCGTGAAAGAGGGGCAGGTGCTCACAGTGACGGTTACGGAGATCGACCACATGGGCCGGATAAACCTGGCAACCAAGGAAGCGCTGGAAGCCAACCCTGGCCTGCTGACCGAGCGCTCCGAGCGCCGCCCGCCCCGCCGCGACGGGGACAGGCCCCGGAGCGGCGGTTTCCGTGATGGCTCACGAGGCGGCTACGACGGCCCCCGCGGGGGATCGGACCGACGCCCTGGAGGGTATTCTGACCGCCCCCCCCGGCCTCCCCGGAGAGACGGGTGATATATACGGAAAGACTGGCGAGCGGAGCAACCCTGCTCCTCGAGCCAGTCGACCGCACTGATACCCTCAGCATCGGCTTCTGGTTTCTCCATGGTTCCCGTGATGAAAGCGCCGGGCAGAGGGGGTACTCCCATCTCCTGGAACACATGCTTTTCAAGGGGACCGCGCGGAGGTCTGCCCTGTCCATTGCGCAGGAAATCGACCGTGTCGGGGGCATCATCAATGCCTTCACCGAAAAAGAGATCACCTGCCTCTACACGATCATCCCGCGCGAGCACCTGCGCCTTGCCTTCGATATACTCACCGACATGACCGTCGGCTCGCTCCTGGACCAGGGTGAGCTGGAGAAGGAGAAAGAGGTCATCGTCAACGAGATCCGCTCCGTCGACGATTCTCCGGAGGAGAAGGGCCATGACCGTTACCTCCGCGAGATGTGGGGAGAGCACCCCCTGGCGCGGAAAATCACGGGCGAGGTCGAGGAAGTCCAGGGAGCAATGCGCGACCATCTGGTCCGGTTTTCCCGTGAATGGCTGGTTCCGGCCAATACGGTAATCGCGGTCGCGGGCAACTTCGATGCCCGGGAGGCACGGGATCTGGCATCGGCGGTTTTCGCCGCGCCGGCAGGAAATGGCCGCTCGCAAAGGACGGTGCCCCAATGGCAGCGAAAGGCGTCCTTCGTGGCTGACCGGTTCAACCAGGTGCAGATCTATGCGGGCACCTGCTATCCCATCGATCACGAGATCTCCCACTATTACACCTCCCTCGTCTTCAGCACCGCGTTCGGCGAATCGATGAGCTGCCGCCTGTTCCAGAAACTGAGAGAGGAACTTGCACTCTGCTACACGGTCTATTCCTTTCGCACATTCTTCTCCGACACCGGAATGTGGACGATCTACGCCAATACAACGCCGGGGCAGACCCCGCGGTTCCTCGCCGCGCTGGACAATGAGCTGACGCGGCTCCTGAAGGAGCCCCTGACTCCCGCGGAGATCGAGGACGCGAAGAGTCACCTCGTGGGAAGCATGATCCTCTCCCGTGAGGACATGGAGACGCGCATGAAGCGCCTCGTTCGGCAGTACCTGATGATGGACCGGATACTGTCGTTCGAAGAGTCCGTTGCGGCCCTGCGTGCCGTCACGTCGGAAGCAATCCAGCAGCATGCACTGCATTGCCTTCGCGGAGACGCATTCAGTCTCCTCGCATATGGCAGCCGCGGCATGGCCCGGCTCCGCGGTTTCGATTTTTCCTTCGCCGATGGAGTACCGCGGCGCAAAATCCGCGGAGTACCGCGGCGCGCTGGGCAGGCATGAGCCGTGGAAGATCCAATCATCATCTGCACCGGCAGTCCTGAAACGGTTCCCGTGTACCAGTCCGAGGGCGCCTCGGGTGCGGACCTCCGCGCCCGGCTGGAGCACGACCTCCTGCTCGCCCCTGGCGCGCGTGCGCTGGTCCCGACGGGGCTGAGAATTCAGATTCCCCGCGGCCTGGAGGCTCAGGTGCGGCCCCGTTCCGGCCTTGCTGCCCGGCACGGGATCTCGGTGCTTAATACGCCCGGCACCATCGACAGCGACTATCGGGGCGAGGTCCAGGTCATCCTGGTGAACCTCGGGCAGGAAGAGTTTCTGGTCAAGAGCGGCGACCGCATCGCCCAGCTGGTCTTCAGCCCCGTGGTGCGCGTGAGCTTCAGCGCCCAGCCGCTCATCGATGAGACATCCAGGGGGAGCGGCGGCTTTGGCTCGACGGGCATTTAGGGGAGCGGCGCTGGCCCTCCTGCTCTGCGCGGGATCACTCGCGGCGCACGCAACGCCGGCAGTCCACGAGACCGCCCAATCACTGCTGAACGCCGCCCGCGTCAGGCTCTCCGGGGGGGATCCACCCGGCGCCCTTGAAATTCTGCGGAAGCTGCGAAACCTTTACTCCGAATCACCGCTGCTCATCGATGCGGACGGGCTCGACGTGGAATGCTCCCTCGCGGTGCGGGACATCTACAAGGCGCGCTATTTCCTCCAGAGACTCCTGGATGCGGCGCCGGGGTCACGACCAGCCTTTTCGGCCACTCTCGCGGTTGCCGGATACTACTATGATTCCCGCACGTGGCTGGCCGCACTGCAGTACTACGCGAAGGCGGTGGAGATCTTTCAGGAATCCCGAAGCGGGACGCGTGCCGACCTGGATTTTGCGCTGGTGCACGCCTCGGAGCTCTCTACATGGCAACTCAATGATCCCGAACGGGCCCGTTCCTATTTCCAGCGCATTTCGGGGGGAACCCTGCCTCCCGCGGAGGCGGCACTCTACCGGCAGCTGCGCGTGCGGCTTCTCTGGTCGGTTCTTACGGCGGACTCCCTGGGCTTGAAGGACTCGAACGTCTCATCCCTCAGTGTGGATGGCGATGACCTGTGGGTGGGCACCTGGAACGGCGGCGTGTCGAGGTATTCCGTGTCCGCCGGAAAAAGTGATCCGTTTCCCACGCCGCCCTACGCCCGATCCATCGAGGTGGCGGACCGCAGGATCTGGATCGGGACCACGGAGGGACTTTCCTGGTACGGCAAGGGCACTGCCCGGTGGGGAGCCGAAGAAAAGCCGGCATCGGACCACGCGTACAACGTGAAGGCGGTGCGCCTGGCGGCGGGCGCTCTCTACGCCGGCACCCTCGGAGACGGGCTCCTTCGAAACGGGGACTCCGGCTGGGAACAGGTGAACGACGGGAGCCTGCCGGGGAAATTCATCACGTGCATCGCGGAGGATGCGGCGCGAGGGCGGCTCCTCATCGGCACGATGAACGTCGGGCTGGTCATCCTGGAGCTGAAAACAGGACAGATGAGCACCCTCTCCGAATCGATTCCGGCATTTACCTCGGAGAATATCACTACGATCCTGCCTGCCCGCGACGGGAGGATCTGGATCGGAACGTACGGGGAAGGTCTTTCGGTCTGGGCACCGGACGCGAAAAGCGTGCGGCAGTACTCGACGGCCGGGGGGGAGATCACGGACGATTGGATTCTCTCGAGCTGCGAGACCGATCGGGCGCTGTATTTCGGAAGCTTTGGAGGAGGGGTCAGCATACTCTCCAAGGCGGACGGCTCGTGGCGGCGAATCGGCATCCATGACGGGCTGGCCTCCCTGGATGTGGACGCAATTGCCTGGAGGCCGCCGAGTGTCTTTTTCGGCACGCTCGGCGGGGGTGTCTCGGTGTACGACGAGGCTGCGGATGGCGCGCACCCATAGGCTGACCTGGCTCTACGTCGGCCGCGAATACCTCATTTCCTTTGTCGTCGCTTTTCTTTTCTTCTTCTTCCTGTTTTTCCTCAACCAGATCCTCGTCATGGCTGAGGAGATATTTTCGAAGAAGGTGGCATTCTGGGACGTGGTGCGCCTCATCGTCTACTCGCTGCCCATTGTCATTGCCTTCTCCTTTCCGTTCGGATCACTCGTCGGCGCCCTGATGGCGGTCGGACGTCTCTCCTCGGACAACGAGCTGCTGGCCTTCGGCTCCCTGGGCGTGCCGCCGCGCCAGCTTCTCCTGCCGATGCTCGTGCTGGGCGTCGCTTTTTCCGCGATCTCGTTTGTCACCAACGATTACTTCCTGCCCCTGGGAAACCTGCGCTTCGCGGAGGTCTATCGACGAGTCCTCTACTCGAACCCCGGGTTGGAGCTGGAGCCGTACTCGGTGAAACGATTCGAGAACACCACGATCATCACGGGGGCGGTGGACGGAAGGCAGCTTCGCGACATCCTGATCGTCGACAAGTCAGTGGAGGGCAACCGCCGGATCATCACGGCGGCGGCCGCGCGGCTTGACGAGAGCCCGGAGCAGGGCGGGATTGTTTCCCTGTCTCTGGACCACGTGTTCTCCCAGCTCAGCTACCCCCGTGACGGTGACAGGTTTGACTACACGCTCTCCGATTCAATGGTCTACACGATCCTGCTGAAGAACATCAGCACGGTGTCCATCGGCGGGCTGACTCCCTCCACAATGAGCTCGGCTGACGTGTGGAAACAGATCCGTCAGAAGTCGAAGGAGCAGGAAGCGTCGCAGAAACAGAAGGACGAGAAGCTCGGCGGGCTCTCACTCGGGCTTTCCGGCGGGCTGCGGGCCGCCGAGCTCGCGCTTGCCGCGGATCCCGGGAGAATCGGAGCGGAGCGCGCGGCGGTCGAGACTCTGTGGCGGAACCTGACAGCGGAAAGGGCGCGCAGCGTGGGCGACCTGAGCCTTCAATCCTACCGTGTGGAGTTCCACCGCAAGTTCTCGATGCCCATCGGGTGCCTTGTGTTCGCATTCTTCGCCTTTCCCGTCGGCGTCCGAGCCCGACGAAGCGGGCGGACCGTCGGGTTCGGAGTCGGGTTGTTCGTCGCCATCGTGTATTGGGGCCTGCTCGTGGCCGGGCAGACATTCGGCGTGCGCATGTCCCTCTCGCCGGCACTCTCCATGTGGTTCCCGGACGCCATCGTCCTGCTGGCGGGAGCGATATTCTTCATCACCGGGGCCCGGAGATGAGGCNNTCGCCGGATGCTCATGCGGCAGTTCCTGCCGATATTCGTCGTGGCTCTCGTTTTCTTCATTCTCCTGCTGCAGCTCATCGACATCTTCGGGAGCATATGGCGGTACTTCGCGCACGATGTCAGTGTCGCGCAAGTGGCCTGGATCGCGCTCTTGTACCTTCCGAAATGCGTCTCATTCGCCCTGCCTGTCTCCTTCCTTTTTGCCATTGCCTACACGCTGGGGCTCTTGTACGCGAACAACGAGCTTTTCGCCATTTTCGGATCCGGTGTGAGCCTGTACCGGCTCGTGCTGCCGTTTCTCGTTCTGGGCACGGCGCTGAGCGTGGGAGGCTTCTTTTTCGAGGACGCGGTGGTGATTCCCTCGTTCCAGGCCAGGAACGAAACCTACGCCCTGGCCGTTCAGCAGGTCACCTCACTGAGCCAATCCAACGTTGCGGTGACAAGCCCGGATCAGCGGGTGGTCTACGTGGCAGACTACTACAATGATGCGCTGCGCCGGCTGACCGGGGTCACGGTGGTGATCCGGGACGCCCGCATGGCCCTGGTGAGCAGGATCGACGCGCAGTCCGCCGAGTGGCAGGACACCCGCTGGGTACTCGAAGGCTGCCGCACGTTCACCTGGGACCCGAAAACAAGGCTTCTGACCGACAGCACGCAGCCCCGCTACGATTCGCTCCTCCTGAACGAACCGCCCGCGACGTTCCGTCGTCTTGCGCGCAACATCGAAGAGATGAACAGGAGCGAATCAGAGCGCTACGTGGCCATGATCCGAAGGGCGGGGCTGCCCTACCGGGAGGCGCTGACAGACGTGTACCGCAAATACTCCTTCGCCTTCACGCCGCTGATCGTCGCCTTCATTGCAAGCAGTCTCGGGAGCGCCTTCAAGAAGAACAT
>PMZS01000036.1 GCA_003170115.1 Spirochaetaceae bacterium | reverse complement strand
AACACCTCCAACATGCCCGTCGCGGCGCGCGAAGCCTCGATCTTCGTCGGGGTGACCATCGCCGAATACTTCCGCGACATGGGCTACGACGTGGCGATCATGGCGGACTCCACCTCGCGATGGGCGGAGGCGCTGCGTGAGCTTTCAGGTAGGCTGGAGGAGATGCCGGCCGACGAGGGGTTCCCCGCCTACCTCCCGACCAGGCTTGCCGAGTTCTACGAGCGGGCCGGCAAGGTGAAGGCGCTGGGGGACAGACTTGGATCGATCTCCATCATCGGCGCCGTCTCTCCTCCTGGGGGAGATTTCTCGGAGCCGGTGACCCAGCACACGAAACGGTTCATCCGCTGCTTCTGGGCGCTGGACCGTGAGCTGGCAAATGCGCGGCACTATCCGGCGATCTCCTGGATCGATTCGTACAGCGAATACGCGGAGGAGATCCGGGGCTGGTGGGAAAAGGTGAACCCTGACTGGAACGAGGCGCGGGAGAGGGCCATTGAGCTGCTGAAACGAGAGCAGCGGCTCAGCCAGATCGTGAAGCTCATCGGCCCGGACGCCCTGCCCGACAACCAGCGGCTGGTGCTCATGATCGCGGAGATGATCAAGAACGGCTTCCTCCAGCAGAACGCGTACGACGAGATCGACATGTTCTGCGCGCCTGACAAGCAGGTAAGGATTCTGAAGCTGATCATGGACTTCTATACCCGTGCCCTGGCCATCATCCAGCTCGGTGCCCCCCTGCTGAAGCTCCGCGAGCTCTCCTGCCAGGAACGGATCGTGCGGGCGAAGTCGACGATCAGGAACGAGGAGCTTGGCAAGCTCACGGAAATCGAGAGCCTCCTCACCGAGGAGATGGACGAGCTGGAGAGGAGCTACAAGAAATGAAGGGGCTGGAGTACAAGGGCCTCACGAAGGTGGACGGCCCGATCATCATCCTCAACCGCACGGAGGACGTCGGACTCGGCGACCTTGTGCGGGTCTATGACCGGGAACGCGGTGAACGCGCCGGCAGGATCATCGAGCTCTCGGAATCGGCGGTCGCGGTCCAGATTTTCGGCTCCAACACGGGCTTGTCCACGGACACCTCGTCGGTGGAGTTCACCGGGTCGCCGATGAAACTGAGAGTGTCCAGGGACATGCTCGGACGGGTTTTCGACGGCCTGGGAAAACCCATGGACGGGTACCCGGAGTCCTGGAGCTCTCTCCGTCTGGACGTCAATGGCGTCCCGATCAACCCGGATGCCCGCACGTACCCCAAGGACTTCATCCAGACCGGCATCTCCTGCATCGACGGAATGAATACCCTTATTCGAGGCCAGAAGCTGCCTATATTCTCGGGCAGCGGCCTGCCGCACAACAGGCTGGCCGCGCAGATCATCCGCCAGGCGAGGATACTCACGTCGGACGAGCCCTTCGTCATGGTGTTCGCCGCCATGGGGGTGAAGTACGACGTGGCACGGTTTTTCATAGACACCTTCGAACAGAGCGGAGTGCTCGCCAACGTGGTCATGTTCCTTTCCCTGGCCGACGATCCGTCGATCGAGAGGCTGATCACACCCCGCTGTGCGCTGACCGCGGCGGAATATCTCGCCTTTCAGCGTGACATGCACGTCCTCGTCGTCATGACGGACATGACCAACTACTGCGAGTCGCTGCGCGAGGTGTCAACGATCAGGGGTGAGATTCCGTCGCGCAAAGGCTATCCCGGGTATCTGTACTCGGACCTCGCATCGCTCTATGAACGGGCCGGCAAGATCGAAGGCTCCCGCGGTTCCATCACACAGATCCCGGTGCTCACAATGCCCAGCGATGACATCTCGCACCCGGTCCCCGACCTCTCGGGCTACATCACGGAGGGCCAGATCGTCNNCGGCTCATGAAGGACGGGATCGGGCCCGGCATGACGCGAGATGATCACAAGGAGCTGTCCTCCCAGCTCTTTGCGGGTTACTCCCGAGTGAAAAGCATCCGCTCTCTTGCCTCGGTGATCGGGGAAGAGGAGCTTTCAGAGCTGGACAAGAGCTACCTTGCTTTCGGGGACAGATTCGAGCGGGAGTTCCTTGCGCAGGGGGAGCGCGAAAACCGTGGCATCGACCAGACACTCGACATAGGCTGGAAGATCCTCACGGCGCTGCCGAAGTCCGAGCTGTACAGGATCAGGGAGGAAACGATCAGGAAGTACTATCCCGCGGGCGCCGAGGCAGGGCCCGTGAAGACCGTCAGGTAGCGGCGGCGATGGCGCGCTACGATGTTCCACCGACAAAGTCCAACCTCTTCTCCGTCAAGGAGCAGCTTACGATCGCCCGCGAAGGATTCGAGCTGCTGGAGCAGAAGCGCGAGATCCTNNATCCTCATCATGGAGCTCATGCGGCTGGTGGAGGAGGTGAAGCTTCTGGAGCGGGACCTCGACAAGAGAGTCGCCTCGGCGTACGGTTCACTGAAGCAGATGCTCGTCCGCGTAGGCCGTGAAAACGCGCGGGATGCGAGCGCGGGAATCCAGTTCGAGTATTCCACCAGGGAAAAACACGGCAAGCTTATGGGGATCCCGCTGCCGACGATCGGCGTGGAGATGCCCCGGC
>PMZS01000196.1:2740-5976 GCA_003170115.1 Spirochaetaceae bacterium | reverse complement strand
ATGACCGACATCAAGTCTCTCCTTCCCCACAGGGACCCTTTCCTGTTCGTCGACAGGATCGAGAAGTCGGATGCTGAAGAAGTGGTGGCATACCGGCGCTTCACGGGCGGATCGGGGATCTTCTTCCTTGCGGCGGAAGCCGAGTGGCTCCGCCTGATCGGAGTCGCGCCCACCGCGTGAACAACCCGCGCACCTCAGCCCTCCGCGGGGATTTCTTCGACATCCGAGGGTTCCCCCTGGCTGTCGGTCACCTCGCCCATGGGCGGGTGTGACGGGAGCGCGCCCGCCGATTCTTCCTTCAGCTTGAGCGTCTCACCGAACCAGGAGAAGGCGGCGGCGAGCCGGTCCGTCATCTCGCGCATGTCGTGCGACACCTCGAGGATCGAACGGATGAGCGCGTCCACGCCGGCAAGCCCGTCCTGGATATGGGTATGTGCCCGGCTCACGTCTTCCAGGGCGCGCGAGTTCTCCGAAATCATCGTGCGGATTTCCTCGCTCCGTTTCACGATCTCGGAAAAACCGGTGCCCAGCCCCTTGATCCTTCCCACGCCCTTTTCCACGCCCCTGTTCGTGTCCTTGATCGTCGCGCTGACCTGGTCGGACACGGTCCGTGTGAGGTCGGCGAGCTTGCGGATCTCCTGGGCGACCACGCTGAACCCCTTGCCTGCCGTCCCCGCCTTCGCGGCCTCGATGGAGGCGTTCAGGGAAAGCATGTGGGTCTTCTCCGCGATGCCAATGATCTGGCTCACGGCCTTCCTGATGACGATGGACCGCTGGTACAGCGCCTCCATCTCCTCCAGGGTCTCATGGATCTGCGCGTTGAAACTGGTGATGAGCCCGTCCACCTGCTCCGTGTAGCCGAGGATATCCTTTTCCTTCGCGACGACCCGTGATTCGCCGGTCCCCGCTTCCTCCAGGGAGACGATGAGCCCCCCGAGAGTGAAGGATTGCTTCTGAGCGCTCTCCAGCAGCTTGCCGGAAAGCTTCATGATGTCGACGTTGCGCTTTTCCAGCAGCTCCTTGCCTTCCCGGATTCGCTCGATCATTTCCCAGTCAGTCTCAATGCGCTCGATCAGCTCCTGACTGGTCTGGCGGTACATCCCCTGGGTGCGAAGGAGGTCGGTGGTGAAATGCCAGCTCTGGAAGNNGCACCCGGGGAGGAAGTGGTCTCCCAGCAGGACCGCGGCGAGCCCCAGGAAAAGGGCGGTTGCCAGGAACATGGGCTGAACGGCGCGCTTGAACCCCGCGCGCGCGCGGCTGATTCCCGCGAGGATCGCAATGACCGCGAAGGAAACGGCCATGAGGCCCCGCATCACGGTGTTCGCCATGCTCAGCACGTCGGTACCAGGGGCGAAGACCAGGACGCACCCTGCCAGGAACGGCGGAACAAGAAGCGCGACCATGTACTGGACCCTGTTGGATTTCAGCATGAAAAGGATCGAGTGCACGATCAGCAGGGCGGCGACGAGAAATGCGGCGTTCGATATCTTCGCCGCAGCCGCCAGGGGCAGGAATGTGGCGAGAAACGAAGGAACGAGCTCGGAGATCGAATTCAGGAACAGCGCAATGCTGAGGAAAGTGGTCTCACGAGTCCGCTGCCTTATGGCGAGGGCGAGAAACTGGATTGACAGCAGCAGGGAAAGCAGGCCGGCGAAGACCCTCACCGGTACCAGCGGGAGGTTCAGCAGAGCCAGACGGGCCGGAAGCTCAGTCTGCGGCACGATCGCCAGTACGGGGCGCGGCTCCTCGGCAACGGCCTGGTGGAACCGCACCGTGACGACATGAAAGGAACGGGAGTACATCGTGGGGAGAAGGAACCCCCGGTACTGGGGAACGCCGCCGGGGGCGGCCCGCACGACCTCCGTGCCGTCCAGAGAAACTGCCTCCGGGGCGATCGTGGGACCGGCCAGAAGCGCGTACGAGCCCGCGTCCAGTGCCCCCTCGCTCCGCAGCCACATCCCGCGCGCCTCCGGCACCACGGGGGACCACACGGCGCCGAGATCCGCCGCAAAGGCACAGGCGCATCCGCTGAGCAGGAGGAAGAGGGCAACGCGGACACTTTTCATGGGCTGCTCCTGTCCGATAGTATAGAGAGAATTCGACTGAATTGACAGCGCACTCCGCCGGTGATACGGTAGATTGGTTTCCTCCGCGAAAGGACGTCTGTGACTGAAGTTCTATTGAAGATCATCGAGGAGCTCTCGGACGGTTTTCTCATTGTCAACCGTGAAGGGAAGATCGTTTTCTTCAACGAAGTCCTGTTGAAAACCGTCGGCCTGCACAGCACGGATATCTTTACGCGCGAAAAAAAGTTCCTGCAGGAGATCGGGATCATGGACTACCCCGCACCCTGCGAACGGGAAGCCCTGATCGAGGACCGCGGTGGGACTCCCCGCCGCTTCACCGTCTCCACTCTCGCGGTGGAGGGAACGGCGGGCCTCTACACGCTGGTAAAAGTGACAGCCTCCCCCGCGGGATCCAACGGGGACCTTGCACGCTACCGCCGGCAGCTTGAGCAGCTGTTCCGCAATATCGGGGATCCGATCATCTCCGCCGACCTGAGCGGCTCCGTCATACTTGCAAACCCTTCGTTCTATCAGCTCATCGGCTGGGACGAGGGAGGGCAGCTTCCGAACATCTCCACGCTCTACGCTCACCTGCCCGAGCTGGAGGACAAGATCCTGCGCCTGGCGGAATCCGACATGGTCTACAACCTGGAGACGCACCTCACGACCAAGAGCCGGCAGCCGCGGCGCGTCCTGGACACCTCCTGGGTCACGCGAGATGAGCGCGGAGTCGTCACGGGGTACACGACGCACTTCAAGGACGTCACCTATGTAAAGAACCTGGAGGCGCGCCTGAAGATCTCCGAGCGCAACTACATGGTTCTGTTTGACACCATCCTCTCCTCGATCATCATCGTCGATCCGCTGGGAAATATCCTCAACTGCAATTACTTCGCGGAAAAGATGTACGGCTACACGCGGGACACGCTGCTCACGCGGGAGTTCAACAAGATCTTCCTGGTGCACAAGAAGGGCCTCCCGATCGAGCAGATAATCGGCCTCGTGAATAGAAACCACGGCAGGTACGTGGAAACTGATGTGCCCCGCCGCTGCTCGGACGGCACGATCAAGTTCACCTACGCCTCCTACTCGGCACTCACCAGCACCACGGGGGAGATCATCGCGTACGCCATCATGGAGAGGGACCTGACCGAGAGGGTGAAGCTGGAA
>PMZS01000196.1:0-2646 GCA_003170115.1 Spirochaetaceae bacterium | reverse complement strand
CATCCCCGACCACATCCTGCTCAAGCCCGGCAAGCTGGACAAGGTAGAGTTCGAAAGGATCAAGGTGCACACTACCCTCGGCGGGGAAGCGTTGAAAGTCGTGGACCAGGAGATCAAGCGGGAATCCTTCCTCACCATCGGCAAGGAGGTCGCCTTCTCCCACCACGAGCGCTGGGACGGGACCGGGTACCCGGCAGGAAAGAAGGGCGAGCAGATCCCGCTTTCCGCGCGGATTGTGGGGCTGGCCGACGTGTACGATGCGCTGACGAGCAAGCGCACGTACAAGGAGGCGTTCCCGCATGAGCAGGCGGTGAAGATCATCACGTCGGAGCGCGGGACGCACTTCGACCCGGACATCGTCGATATATTCGGCCAGAACCACGAGACCTTCCGCCGGATCCGAATGCTGGAATCCTTCCAGGAGCATCCGGAGAGCATCGACGATATCCTGACCACGTCGGACATCTGACCGGCGGGGCAGTGAAATCAGCTATCGTCCTGCGCCTTATCCTGTTATACTAAGTACGACATGGCTGCGATCATCGACATCACGGAAATCCAGAAGGCCGCGCTGCGCTCCATCCCCCTCACCTTCAAGCTCACGAGCCTGCCGCACGAATCCCACGCGCTGCTGGACCGGATCCTGGAGGCGTACCTCGTTGAGCTGGGCCAGGAGCGCATCCTTGAGCCTCTTTCCTATTGCCTCAAGGAGCTCATCATCAACGCCCAGAAGGCGAACACCAAGCGCCTGTACTTCGAGGAAAAGGGACTCGACATCAACAGCGAGGCCGACTACGACGCCGGCATGCACAACTTCCGGATCGACTCCTCGGAGCGCATCGAGCACTGGCTGGATCTCCTGAGACAGCGCGGGCAGTTTATCGGCATCACCTTCCACACCACGGGTGGAAACCTCACCATCTCCGTACGCAACGGCGCCGAGCTCACCACCCGCGAGCAGACGCGCATCTACGACAGGATTGCCCGTGCCCGGGCTTTTCACTCCTTCGTGGAGGCCCTCGCCCAGCCCATAGACACCACGGAAGGCGCGGGGCTGGGCATCATGATCCTTCTCCAGTTCCTGAAGCGTATCGGGCTGGGCGAGGAGGCGTTCGCGATCGAGGCTCGCAACGGGGAGACGGTGGCCGGGCTCACCATCCCGATGAGCCAGGTCCAGCTTGAGAAGATCAGCGTCCTCACCCAGGCGATCGTCCGGGACGTGGACGCGCTGCCCCATTTCCCCGAAACGATCCTGGAGCTCATCACTCTCACCGAAGATCCCCGCGCCACGGTGGCGCATATTGCCGGCAGGGTCGCCACCGATCCCGCGATCACCGCCGACCTCCTGAAGCTCGTGAACTCTGCCCATTACATGCTCCCCCGCCGCGTGAACAACATCCTCCAGGGCGTGAAGATCGTCGGCATGAAGGGTCTCCGCAACCTCCTCTACACCTACGGGGCGCAGAAGATCCTCGGGGAGAAATACGCCGAAATGAAGACATTGTGGGAACACTCCTACCGCACGGCCTTTTATGCGTTCATGCTTGCCCGCAGCTTCAAGCCGAAGGCCGACGTCCTGGATGACGTCTATGTGGCAGGCATCCTGCACGACCTGGGACAGATCATCGTCGCCTACCTGCACCCGCAGGCAATGGAGCAGATGGCGCGTTTCTGCAGGGACAAGGACATCCCCCCCCGCATTCTGGAGCGTTTTTCCTTCGGCCTGAACCACGCCGATATCGGGGCCCTGATCGCGCGGAAATGGAACTTCCCCGAACAGCTGGTGCACGGCATCAAGTACCACCACGAACCGCTCGTCACTCCCCTGCAGTACAAGGACGTGGTCTTCTGCGTCTATCTTGCCAACGCGTTTTGCGCGCTGGAGACGGAACTTATCACCTTCGAGCAGATCGAGCGACCGGTGCTCCTGGATTTCGGGATCCGCGAAGAGGAACAGGGCCGGAGCATATTGTCAAAGCTCCAGAAATCCTTCGAGCGGCGCGCCGCATCTTTCTAGCGAATCACCGCCGAAAATACTTGACAACCATGCACAGTCCGCATATACATACAGCACGATGACTTCTGGCCGCGGACCGCTCACAATTTCCGGGCTCGTCCTTATTCTCGTCCTCCTTGAGAGGAGAATCCGACGCCCGGGAGGGTAGCGCGCAGCCGTTGAAGACGCAAAGCGCGGGCCGTTCTCCTTCCGGGGGAACGGCCCTTTTTTTTACCTTGACCGCGAGGAGGGATCATGAAGTCCGAGACTCACAAAAACCGCAGCGCCGCGGTTCAGGAGGGCGCGTCGCGCGCGCCCCACAGGAGCCTGTTCCACGCCATGGGTTGGGACGGGAATGCGATCGGCAGGCCGGTCATCGGAATCGCCAACTCCTACAGCGAGCTCATTCCGGGGCATCAGCACCTGCGCCAGCTTGCCCAGAGCGTCCGCGAAGGGATCTGGTCGGAAGGCGGGGTGGCCGCTGAGTTCGGCACGATCGGCGTGTGCGACGGCATTGCCATGGGTCACGTGGGCATGAAGTATTCCCTGCCCAGCAGGGACCTGATCGCGGATTCCATTGAGATCGTGGCGCAGGCGCATGCTCTGGACGGGCTCGTGCTCGTGGCGAATTGCGACAAGATCGTCCCCGG
>PMZS01000265.1 GCA_003170115.1 Spirochaetaceae bacterium | reverse complement strand
CCGAGCCAGAGGTCCCAGTCGAGCGTAGGCGGGACCGGGGCCGTCTCCTTGGGCCGGGCGATGCCGCGCGGAGAGATCATCGGCGTGCGGTTCGATCCGCCGTGGACTTCCCGGACAAGGACACGTGGTCCTATTTCGGAAAAAACAACAGGGTGAAGACTCTCGACATCGTCCGTGACAACGGGAGCCTCGTCGCGCGCCTGCCGCTGGCGGACACAAGAGAGGTGCAGCGATTCAACGTGTCACTCCCGGCCGGAATCTATCGCGCGGTGATCAGCGGCATCTATCCGGGCAGCCGATGGAACGACACGTGCCTGGGAGAGCTGGGCTTCGTACGGGGAACAGCCGAGGGATTCGACGCGGTGAGCCGCGACCCCTTTTTCAAGCCGTTCCTGAACTGAGCGCGGGCTCCTGCTGGGTGAGGCAGTGCAGCGTGCCCAGTCCCCAGACGAGATCCACCGCGTGGATCCCGACAACCGTACGGCCCGTGAAGAGATCAGCGAGGATGCCGAGCGCCTGACGGTCGTTCGGATCGTTGAAGGTCGGGACGAGAACCGTGCCGTTGGCGATGTAGAAGTTCGCATAGCTCGCCGGCAGGCGCTGGCCCGCGTGGAAAAGAGGCGAAGGCATCGGGATGAAGGCAAGCTCGGGACGGGAGCCGTCCTCCAGGCGGCAGCCCTCCAGCCTCTCCCTGTTCTCCTCCAGCGGGCGATGGTTCTGGTCGGCAGGATCGGGTTCGCGGCAGAGCACGATGGTCCTCGGGCCGGTGAAGCGGCACAGGTCATCGACGTGGCCGTGCGTGTCGTCCCCCGCGATTCCCCGGGAAAGCCACAGCACGTGGGCGGCGCCAAGGGATTCCCTCAGCACACTTTCAACGTCCACCCGCCCGGCGCCCGGATTTCGCGCCTGTACCTCCTGGTCAAGGAGACATTCCTCCGTGGCAATCAGGCTCCCGCGGCCATTCACATCGATGCTCCCCCCCTCGAGCACGAAGCTCCCGCCGCGGAAGTCCACCGGGATGAGCGGGCGCCCCGTCGCCTCCGATATCTTTCTGCTGACCTCGCAGTCCAGCTCCCAGTCCGGGTACTTCGCCCACGCGTTGAATCGGAACCCCGCGATCGCAAGCAGCGACGCGGGCCCGCGGCGGACATAGAGGAGTCCGAAATCACGCGCCCAGGCGCGGTTGGTGGGAATGGAAAAGAACTCGACGTCGTCCGAAAGAGCCCCGGCTCTCTGGAGGACACGGCGCGCCTTTGCCTCGTGGGCGGGTGAGTTCACGAGGATGCGGACTTTTTCATGAGGAAGGATCCTTCGCACGATCTCGACGTACACCCATGGCACCGTGGCGAACTTTCCCGGCCAGTCGCCGCGATTGTGCGGCCAGGCAATCCAGGTGGCGGCATGGGGTTCCCACTCCGCCGGCATCCGGGCGTTCATTCTCCCTCGATGAATCTCTTGTCGATCCCCGCGTAGGCATCGACTCGCCGATCCCGCAGGAACGGCCACCCGCGCCGGACCTCCTCGATCCGCGCGGGGTCGACTCTGCCGATCACGACTTCCTCCCGGTCCGTGCGCGCGGAGGCGATCACCACACCGAAAGGATCGGCGAGAAACGTCCCGCCCCAGAACTCGATGCCCGCGCCGTCCTCATCCGGCCGCTCGAGCCCCGCGCGGTTGACCGCCGCGACGTACACGCCGTTGGCGATGGCGTGGCCGCGTTGCACGGTCATCCACGCATCGCGCTGCTGCGCGCCAAGGGATGCTTTCTCTCGGGGATGCCAGCCGATAGCCGTCGGGTAGAAGAGGATGCCCGCGCCGCGGAGAGCGGTGAGCCGCGCCGCCTCGGGGTACCACTGGTCCCAGCAGATCAGGGTTCCGATGCGCCCCACGGGAGTATCGAAGGATTTGAAACCGAGATCGCCCGGCGTGAAGTAGAACTTCTCGTAGTAGCCGGGGTCGTCGGGGATGTGCATCTTGCGATAGATCCCGATGATCTCCCCGTCAGGGCCGATGACCGCCGCGCTGTTGTGATACAGGCCGGGAGCGCGCTTCTCGAAGAGGGGCACGATCACCGTGAGTTTCTTCTCTCGGGCGACCGCGCCGATCGCCTGCGTGGAGGGGCCAGGAATGGTTTCTGCAAGATTGAACAATTCCGCGTCTTCGCGCTGGCAGAAGTACGGGGAGCGGAAGAGCTCGGGGAGGCACACGACCTGCGCACCCGACGAGGCGGCTTCCCCGACGAGGTGCACGGCCCGCTCGAGGTTCAGCAGGGAATCCCGAGTCGGCGTCATCTGGAGAAGACCGACATTGAAGGCGGATCCGGCGGCGCCGTGCGTCACATGCCTATCCCTTGAGGATCACCTTGATCTGCCGAAGGTGATTAATGTCGTGTCCGGCCATCATCTCCGACACGCGCATCACCGTTTCCCTGCCGCGCTCGGAATGGAGGCCGAAATTGTGCCACATCCCCTTCGGCAGGCTCCTGAGCAGGCGCAGAGTGCGCGCCCTGTTCACGCGGTAGCCCTCCAAAGAGAGCGCGGGATCTTGCGCCGCGTACCTGGAATAGCGGGCCCAGACATCCTGGTCGAATCCCTGGATCGCGGTCCCGCTGGATCCGAGGATCAGGCGGATGCGGAACCCCTGGACGATTTCCACGTCAGCGAGGTGGGCGAGGATTTCCGTCACCGACCACTTCTGCGGTGCCGGCCGCTTTCCCAACCGCTTTTTCGTCACGCCCGCGATCAGCCGTTCGATCTGCCGCGGCGTTGCAGCGAGCACGTCCAATGGATTCCTGCCTTCAAGGTACCCGAGGACGCGCTGGATGTACTGCTGCGCGGTCTCCTTCATGTGTGCCCTTCCCTTCTCAGGTCAGTTTCCTGCCCAGCAGGGTCTGGATGGAAACGGAGGCGACGATGATCAGGCCGTAGATGAGCTGCGTCCAGAAATTCGTGAGGCCGGACGCAACGATTCCCGCATTGATGGCCCCGATGATGAACGATGCGACAAACGTTCCGAAGATCGTCCCCGTGCCGCCGAACACCGACGTGCCGCCGAGGAAGACCGATGCAATGGTGGTGAGCTGGTAGCCGTCGCCGAGCGTGGGCCAGTAGAAGAGGAGCTCGGCGCTTACGACGAATCCGGCAAAGGCGGCCACTAGCCCCACGATCGTGAAGGCGAGGATCTTGACCCGGCCGACATTCACGCCCATGAGCCGCGCGCTCTCGATGTTGTCGCCGGTGAGATACACGTGGGCCCCGAAGCGGTGCCGGTTGAGAAAGAACCAGATGATCGCCCCGACGCCGATCGTCCAGAAGAACTGCATGGGGATCAGTCCGAAGACCCTGCCCACGACAATGTCGTGAAGGGCCGTGGTGGTCGTCGCCGTCATGCCCAATCCCGTGCCATTGGTGATGACCAGCACCACGCCTCGCCAGAGGTACCAGGTGCCAATGGTGGCCACAAGGGAGGGCACCCCGAACTTCACGACGATCATGCCGTTGACCAGCCCCGCGATGAGGCCGCAGACGAGGCAGGCGAAGAATCCCAGCCAGACGCTCCCGGTGGCGACGAACACGACGTCGTATCCCACCATCCCGAAGGACATCACGGAAGCGAAGGAGAGGTCGATCTCCCCCGTGATGATCACGAGCGTGAGGGGAATCGCAATCAGGGCGAAGTACGGCGTCGTGGACATGAACGAGACGTAGATTTCCTTGGACAGGAATGTCCGGGGCGCTCCGATGAGGAACAGCACCCAGACGATCAGGGCGACCGCGACGATGCCGAGCTGCAGCGCGTATTTCCTCAGGAACCGTGAGGTCGGTCCCCTTCGTGCCGTCTTGGAAAGAGGACGCGCGATTTCGTCAGAGCTCATTCGATTCTCCTCAGGTTTTCAGGTTGCCGGTCTTGGCCACGTCGTAGAGCCGGTCGGTGAGCTCCTGGAGGGTGAGCTCGTTCTTCATGAACTGACCGGCGATGGTTCCGCGGTCCAGGACGACGATCCTGTCCGCGACGGGATAGACATGGAAGATGTTGTGATCGATGAAGATCGCCGACTTGCCGGCCGCCTTGATGCTCCTGACGAAGTCCAGCGCCTTCCTCGTCTCCGAAATGGAAAGTCCCATGGTAGGCTCGTCCAGGATCACAAGCTCCGCCCTGAAGTACAGGGCGCGCGTGATTGCCACCCCCTGCCGCTCCCCGCCCGAGAATGTCTTGACGGTGGATTCCGTCGTGATGGCAGATGATGTGAACCCCATGGCGGAGTGCATGAGCTTCAGTGTCTCCGCGCGCATCCGCTTCACGTCGAGCTTTCCTCCCGCCGTGGTGAGCTCGCGTCCCATGAAGATATTGCGCCACAGCGACTGCTTGTCGGCGAGGGCCCTCTCCTGGTAGACCACCTCGATGCCGATTGCATGGGCGCGGGCCACGGAAAAATGCTCCAGCGGCGCGCCCTTCCAGAGGACTTCTCCTCCTGTGTCCGGTTGATGGTAGCCGGTGATGATTTTCACAAGCGTGGATTTGCCCGCCCCGTTGTCCCCGAGGAGCCCGACGATCTCGTTGTCGCCGACCTCGAAGTTCACGTCGTGCAGCGCGGCCACCTCTCCGAAGGTCTTGGAGATGTTCTTCATCTGCAGCACGTATCCCATGTCTCCCCCTCACAGAGAGCCCGGCGGGGCCGTGAGGCCGGGCCGGGCTTCAAAAAGTCAGGTCAGATGCACGCGCTGGTGCGCTAGCGGATGTTCTTCTCCGCCAACGGCGCCACGAAGTCTACATTCGATTTGTCAACGAAGCCAGCCCCGGTATTGATGTGCAGGCCCGAGAACCCGTACACCTTCGAGAGGGCGACCTGGAGGATCGGGAGATAGCCCTGGAGCCACTCCTGCTGATCGATCACGAGACCGGTAAAGCCGCCCTTGATCGCCGCGATCGTGGCGGGGGAGAGATCGAACCCGGCGATGGCGATGTCACCGGCCTTCTTGCCCGCGGCCTTCAGATAGGTCTCCGCGGTGGCGGTGAGACCGCCGTGGTCCGTGACGACCAGCTTCACATCCGGATGGGAGGACACGTAGCCGGCGAATGTCGGCGCCCCGCTGGCGGGGTCCTTGTTCGTGGCGGCGTCGATCTCATTGTAGTCGACCTTGAGACCGGCTTCCTTCAGCGCGTCGATGACGCCCTTTGTGCGCAGGCCGCGCGAAGGCTGGGAGAGAAGACCCCAGACCATGGCGCGATCGCCCTTCTTCAGGCTGAACGTCATCACCGCTTGCGCCCCGAGGGCGTGCCCCGCGGAGTAGTTTTCCGCGCCGACGTAGCCGAAGCCCTTGGCCAGGTACTTCGCCTCGGCCTTGTCCAGGGTCGTGTTCTGGCTGGTGACGATGATTCCCTTCGCCTCGGCCTGATCGATCAGGGCGTCGAAGGATTCGTCCCCCGGGTGCCCCATGATGCAGATGCCGTCGGGCTTCGTCGCGACCGCTTCCTGGAACTGCTGGATCATCTTCTGCGGATCCCAGTCTGACCAGACGTAGTCGACCTTCACGCCGAGGTCCGCCTCGGCCTGCTTTGCGCCGTTGTAGACGTTGACGGCAAATACGCCGCCCTGCGGCCCGCCGGGGAAGAACACGATGTGGACCCCCTGGGCCCACTTGCCGCCCGCCGCGGATGCAGTCTGGGCTGCCGGCTTTCCGCACGACACGACGAGCACCGCGAGCGCCATCGCTGCGGCGGCGAAGAGGAGTTTCCTGGTTCTCATAGTTGAACCTCCTTGGACTGAATGGAAGGCCCCAACGGGGCCTGTTCATCTCTACGATTGATGCGAGTTGTCCGCCTCCATGCTGCGCTGATAGGTATCGATGTTCCGGCGGTCCACGAGCACAACTCCCGTGTCGATCACCCGGGGGACGGCGCGGCCCTTCACCGCGTCCATCAGCCGCTCCACGGAAAGCCACCCCATCCTGTAGGTATTCTGCACGACACAGAAGACGATCGATCCCTCGCGGATGCCCTGGAGCGTGTCGCCCAGGTCATCGAAGCCCGCCACGAGGACCTTCCCTGCCCTCGCCTGCCGTTTCAGCACCGCGGCGGCGGCGGGCGCGCCCTCGGCAGACACGCTGAAGATCGCGCTCAAGGTCGGGTAGCGGGTGAGGATCTCCTCCGACCTGTTCACGGACATGGCGAAGTCGCCACCCTCGTCGACCACCGCGACCACCGTGATGCCCGGGGCGTGCTGGACAAGCGCCCGCGTGAAGCCCCGTGTGCGAAGGTTCAGGTTCGTGGCCGCCATGCCCCCCTGCAGGATGGCGATCGATCCCCGCCCACCCATGGCCGCCGCCATTCGCGTGCCCGCTGCATAGCCGGCGCTCTCGTTGTCCGTGCCGATGTAGGTGAGCGCCTCGCTGGACGGCGCGGGCGCGTCGACGGTGATCACCTTGATACCCGCCTGGGCGGCCTCATGGATGACGGCGACGAGTCCCTGGTCGTCATTAGCGGAGATGGCGATCCCGCTCACCCCGCGCGCGATGAGATCTTCGATCACCTTCACCTGAAGCGCCACGTCAAACCGGGGCGGCGCATCGACCTCCGAGAGGATCCCGTATTTCTTCGCCGCCTCTTCGAAGCCCCGGTAGACCGGTTCGAAGTACGGATGCACGCCTTTCGGGACCATCACGAACGTGAGCGGACGGCTCGGCGAGGCCGGCGGCGCTGACTCGTGGCTGCCCACGCCGAAACACGAGAAGGAGGCCAGGAGAAAAAAAAGACACAGAGCTTTACGTACCAACGGTAGATGGTGATGCAGGATCCGGGCCAGCTTTAGAACGGGTACGAAATTATTTATTTTCTTTCTGGATAATATATTAGAAAGAGAGCGCAGGTCTTCTAAAGAGAGCTGGGAAAGCGAATTGCACGAAATGGGTAATTCTGTGTAAGCGTGGGCGCCCCGTGAAACGCCGGACCTACTTGATCGAGTAGCGTTTCATCTTGTTGTACAATGTCTTTCGACTCATGCCCAGCTCCCGGGAGGCAACGGAACGGTTGTAGCCCGTGCGTTTCAACACTTCGATGATCGCCTCCCGTTCCTGATTCCACAGCTCGGGGAGCGCGGCCTCACCGGGCCCCTCGAGGAGGAAATCCTGAGGAAAAAGGGGCCTGTTCTGCTCGGAGAGAAGCACGGCGGACTCCACGGCATTCTTCAGCTCGCGCACGTTCCCCGGCCACTGGTACGTGCGGAGGAACCGCACGGCTTCCCGGGAGATCTCCACTCCCGGCTTGTTGTAGCGCCGTCGAAACGAATCCAGGAAAATGGAGAGCAGGGGCTCGATGTCTTCTCTGCGGTCACGAAGCGGGGGGATGGTCACCGCCACGCCCTTCAGCCTGTAGTAGAGGTCCAGTCGGAAACGCTTCTCCCGGATCATGGACGCCAGGTCGCTGTTCGTGGAGGCGATGATCCGGGCGGCGAGGGGAATGGTGCGTGTGGATCCCACGGGCTCGAAAGACCGCTCTTCGAGCGCCCGGAGGAGCTTCGTCTGGAGGTGCTGGCTCATTTCGCCGATCTCGTCGAGAAAGATCGTTCCCGTGCCGGCCGCTTCGAACTTTCCGGACACCGTTGCGTGCGCGCCGGTGAATGAGCCTTTCTCGTGGCCGAAGAGCTCGCTCTCCAGGAGCTCGGGCGGAATGGCCGCGCAGTTGATTGCCATGAGCGGTCTGCCCGCGCGTGCGCTTTTCTGGTGGACGAACCGGGCGAGCATCTCCTTCCCGGTGCCGCTTTCTCCCTGGAGCAGCAGGGGTATCTCGGAATCCATCACCTTGCGGAGCGTCGCGACGATCTGTTTCATCGCGGGGCTTGCCGCCACGAAGCCTTCACCCGGAAAAGACTCCATGTCCGTATGGAGATCGCTGCTCGTACCCAGGCAGAGCCGGTCAGCCAGTGCCACGATGTCCTGGTTGTCGAAAGGTTTCTGCAGATAATCAATCGCCCCAAGCTTCATGGCCCGCACCGCCGTGTCCACGCTGGCGAACGCGGTGATGATCACCACCGCGGTGCCCGCCTCCCGCAGGTCCGCCAGGAGATCCGTGCCGTTCAGGTCGGGAAGCTTCATGTCTACGAAGGCGCAGTGGAAACGTTCTCCCCGGGCCCTGCGCCGGGCTTCCGCGCCCGTGGCGACGCTTTCCACGCGGTATCCCTCCAGGGACAGCGCCTTGTCCAGTCCCAGCCTCATGCCTTCTTCATCGTCGACGATGAGAATCGAGAAATCACGGCGGTTCCTCATGCCTCCTCCTTGCGGGGGAACCAGAGGGTGACCGTCGTGCCGACGTCCAGCTCGCCGGCCACGGCAATGGTGCCGCCGTGCTGCTTCATGATCGTCTGGCTGAGCGCGAGACCCAGACCCGTCCCGTATCCCTGCTTGCGCGTGACAAAGGGCTGGAAGATGGCCGCCCGGGTGGCCCCGTCCATGCCCACACCGTTGTCGATGACGCGCACGCACCAGCCGGCCGCATCCGCGCGGGCGTCGATGCTCACCAGCCCGTGATCATGGTGAATGGCCTGGATGGCGTTGTACAACAGGTTGAAGAACACCTGCTTGATTGCATCAGCATCACCCTCCACCACCGCGTGGCCCGGGAATGGCTGGACCCGGACCCGCACCCCTTTCACCTGCAGCTTGGGGGTGAAAAGCTGCACGACTTCCGCCACCACCGGCTCCAGCGCGAGGTCGCTGAACGCGAGCTCTTCGTCAGTCGCGTGGTCGAGGAGATTGCGCAGGAGCCGGTTCATGCGCTTGATCTCCGTCTCCATGCGCGCCAGGAACTCCTCACGTTCCCGCTCCTCCAGCCGGCCCGAGCGCAGGAGCTGGACATGGTTCAGGATGATGCCCAGGGGATTGTTGATCTCGTGCGC
>PMZS01000404.1:272-6769 GCA_003170115.1 Spirochaetaceae bacterium | reverse complement strand
GCGTTTATTTTGTGTCAGCTCCTAAGCTCGGGATGGAGCCTTACTGTCACGGAAAACGGGGTGCAATGGCTTACGGGTTCTATCAATAGCGGCGGGACGGCAGGCACCGCGACGCTCAGCGATCCTGCGCACCCGACGGAGGGCTCAATAACGTCCGTCTGGAAGCCGGCGAGTGCGCCCTACAACTATGAGTTTACGATCACTGCGACCAGCGCTTTTATTACAACAGAAGCCGGACACGATGCCACAAGCGGAACAGTAGTTTTGTATACGAACAGCGCAGGAACTGATTGGACCTGGCGCTACAGCGACAACGGAACGCCACCGGGCGCCGCCAACGGGCACAGCTGATAATATCGACCCCGGGATTGATGTTGCGGTGAGGGGACGGCGAGCGTCCGTAGCTGGCACGTGTGTCCAAGCCGCGCCGAGCTCATCCTCGAGCCGGAGCCGGCGCGAGCGGTTGTCGACGGGCTGCTGGGGGTGTAAGTAGGCCCAGTTGGTGGCGAAAGTGGCGGCGGGATTGTTCTGACTGAGATTCCCCAAGCCGCCGGACCTGGCCGCTGGCATTCTTCTTGGCGGTGGTGCTGTGTGGCTTCATGACGTCCAGCCTCTGGGCGCAGCAACAGCCAGGCTCGCCGATGACAAGCGAGAGCTCAGCGCAGCCTTCGCCGCAGCAGGCAGCGCACTTACAGACGGTGCTCGACTTCTTGGAGCCGCTCAGGGTGATCTTTCAGACTCTCGAAAATCAGGGGCAGTTGTCGCCGGAAGACTGGGCGATGATCTCCACACTATTGAGCGGCTCAACGGGAGACTCAGCGCAGCTCAGGATACAATTGCTCGAGGCGCAGCAGGCGTAAAAGCAAGCCGAGAGCTCGCAGCAAAAGGCCGAGACCTCGTTGACCGGACTGAATGTGAAATACGGGCAGCTCTCGGAGGACCTCCGGTCGGCACAGCGGCGGGCCAGTGACGCCCTGGCTGACGCGGATACCGTGATCCGCGCCGAGCGCGCTGACAAGTTGAAGTGGCAGGTGGGCCTGTGGGTCGTCGGGGGTATCATCGTGGCCGATGTCGTTACCGAAGGGACCACTGGGAAGTCCATCCCTCAATTGATCATCACTGGCATCAAGGCGCTTCTTCACCTCTGAGACAACGCTATGAAGCCCATTCATGCTTTGCAATCACTACGGTCACACCTGGGAGATTCTTCTGGCTCATATTGTCCACACTGCCAATGGATATCGCGAGCTTGTGCCGTGTCCAAAGTGCGGTAGCGTGGAGTCTTTCAAGAAGGGCGGTATCTGACCATGTCTGCCAAGGATAAGCCGAAGACACTGGACGACCTCACCCTGGCCCGTTCAACGCCAGCATCCACACCGAACGAAACAAGTCGATGATCGCCCAGTCCCTTCGGGAAGTTGGGGGACTGCGGTCCATCGGCATCGGTGCCGATGTCGTGGTGCGGGCCGGCAACAGTGTCCTGGAGCAGGCGAAGCGACTGGGGATGAAGCTGGAGTCGTTGACGCGCGGCCTGACGAGCTCGTGGCGGTGCGCCGTCGGGACCTGCGGGGGGACATGGCGGAGCGCGCGGCCCTGCTGGACAGCCGGACCGCCGAGCTCTCCGAGTGGGACCCGAAGGTACTGGCAGAGCTACCACCGATCGTGCTCGATGGTGTCTTTGACGCCGGCGAGCTTCCCGTAGTAGACCTTGCCAGTCCCCCGGGCAACAGTGGTGAAGGCGGGGAGTCGGATGCCGACCGCTGCCTCACCATCGTCTTCGATACCCGCGAACAGCCTGAGGAGGCGCTGCGGGATCTCGGGGTCCCCTGGGGGAAGAAGAAGGTCGCCGCGGGCACTGTGGGGATCAGGCGGCTGACAGACGAAGCAGAACCGCGCTGACACAATTTTCTGTTGACCATTTGTTGACCAAAATAGATCAGATAGAGTCCATCATTAGTAGTGGGCTGCGAATTTGTTTTGTTGGTGGTGCGCTTGACCGCAGGAAGGCGCCGGCTCATATTCCCACGCAAGAGCACGAAGAATGACAAGCCCAGCGCGGTTTTCCGTCGAAGGATGCCATCTCTCGAATGTCAGGCCGGCGCCTTCCTGCGCAGTGCCTACCAACATTTCAAAAGTGCTCCCCTCGGCGCCCGTGGTATTGACACGAATCGCCCTGTCGGCCGAGAATCCACGGCTACCTTACACGGACGTTGAGGAAGGGGCATCCACCGATGCAGCCGCCTTGGACCAAGAACGTGGACTATTCCACGAAGCCTATTTTTGTCTGCTGGGAAACCACGAAATCCTGCCTTCTCTCCTGCAGGCACTGCAGGGCAACAGCGATCAAGAGCCGTCTTCCGGACGAGCTCGACTACGAGTCGGGTATCCGGCTGATCGACCAGCTCCTGGAGTTCGGAGATCCCTATCCCGCCCTGCTGCTGACGGGAGGGGACCCGCTCATGCGCCCGGACGTCTTCGACCTGCTCCGCCACGCCAAAAACCAGGGTATCTACACGGCGGTGGCGGCGAGCGTCACGCCCCTGCTCACCCGGGAAAAGCTCGAGCTCATGAGAGACCTCGGCGTGGAGATCATGTCCGTGAGCATGGACGGGGCGTCGGCCGCGATCCACGACAGGATCCGGGACATCCCGGGGACCTTCCGTGCGACCCTCGAGGCCATCGAAACCGCGAAGTCCTGCGGAATGCGGCTCCAGGTCAACTCGACGGTCATGAAGAGCAACTTACGCGACCTGGCCGACATCTTCCATCTCGCGCGGGAGAAGGGCGCGGTTGCCTGGGAAGTGTTTTTCCTGATCCGCACGGGGCGGGGATCAGCGCTGGAGAATCCCGAGCCCGGGGAGTGCGAGGAAGTTGCGCATTTCCTCTACGACGCAACGGGGTATGGCATCCCGGTGCGGACCTCCGAGGGCCCACATTTCAGGCGCGTCTTCATCCAGCGCCAGAAAGGCGGCGAAGCGCCGCGCGGGGAGCTCTACACTCACCTCTCCGCCCGGCTCCGGGAGCTGGAGGGGGAGCCGACGAACGCGCCCGCGATGAGGCTGAACGCCACCGGAGACGGAAAGGGAATCATTTTCATCGGGCATGACGGTGCAGTCCACCCGAGCGGCTTCCTGCCCCTGTCACTGGGAAACGTGAAGGAACAGACGCTGAAATCGATCTACACCACTCACCCCCTGCTCGTCGGGATCAGGAATCCGGCAAACCTCAAGGGGCGCTGCGGGGCATGCGAATACAAGGTGATGTGCGGCGGTGCAAGGTCCAGGGCGTATGCGGAGTTCCAGGATGTCTACCAGGAGGATTCCGCCTGTCCCTATGTTCCAGCTGCCGCAGCCCGCTGAATGCGGCACCCACTTTAATGATGGAAAAGGACCAGGGTTCCGGCCGGCCTGACCTTCCATTGGGAGGGCCGGGAAAACGGGCCTTCCCCGTCAATCTTCTCCTCGATGGACGGAAGACCCTCGTGGTGGGCGGCGGGAAAGTCGCGCTGGACAAGGTTCGGCTGCTCCTGGATGCCGGCGCGGAGGTGAGTGTCGCCAGCCCGGAGGCGTGCGCGGATATCGAAACGCTCAGCGCGAAGAGCTCCGTAACGCGGCTGCATCGCGAGTTCCAGGAGTCCGACCCGGAAGGCATGTTCCTCGTGTTCGCCGCATCGGAGGATCGAATCCTCAACCGCCGTGTCGTCGAGTCCTGCCGCGCGCGAGGCATTCTCTGCTCCTCGGCGGACGGCAACTGGGCGGCTGGGGATTTTTCGATCCCGGTGGTGCTCCGCAAGGATGACGTGACGGTCACCATCTCCACCGGTGGCCGCGCGAGCAGGCTGTCGCGGATGGTCATGCAGAACCTGTCGCGGCACATCGAACACGCCGATTCGGCGTCTCTCCTGGTCATCGGCACCAGTCATGAGTACCTCTCGATCGACAGGAGGGAGCCGTACCATCTCGTCGGGCCCCGGCTGGAGCGGACGGGAATGATGCTCGCGCAGCTCGTCGGGGTCCAGGAGTTCATGCTGATGAACACGTGCAACCGCATCGAGTGCCATGCGGTCGTCTCGGACAAGGCCGACATGAGGGAGCTCCTGGCGCGAGTGATGGGTTTCGACGGGCTTCGGCCGGAGGAATACTACGTCAAACGCGAGCAGGACGCGTTCGCGCACGCCGCGATGCTGAGCGCCGGACTTTTCTCGCAGTCCCCGGGAGAGTACCACATTGTTTCCCAGGTGAAGGAGTCCCTCGGTTACGCGGTGCGCGCGGGTTGGGCGCGCGGCGGCATGCAGGAGTGGGTGGCCGCGGCGCTTCACGTCTCCAAGGAGATCCGCAACACAACCCGGCCATTCTTCAAGGAGCAGGAGATCGAGGACCTGTGCATCGGCTACCTGCAGGCGAAGCGCGCCGACCTGGGAAGCGCGCGGATCCTCGTGATGGGATCGGGCGTCGTCGGGGCCACCGTCGTCGAAAAGCTCGTCCGCAAGGGCCTGGGCTGCGACTGGTGCTACCATCTCACGCGGCCGGAGCTTCCTGAGTCGTGGGCAGGGAAAGTCGCGCTGTGTACGTTCGACGACCTTCGGGGCAGCGTCTCCCGGGCCGACGTGATCGTCTGCGCCACCTTCAGCCCCCACCTCGTCCTGACGCGGGAGCATGCCCCCCTGTTCGGTGCCGGCAGAGACATCCTGATCGTTGATCTGACGATGCCGCGAAACGTCGACCCGGAGCTGGATGGCTCCGCGCCGAACCTTGCGCTCGTCGACCTCGAGGGTCTGAAGGCGTGGTGCAGTCAGGAGTCCGTCGACATGGGAGAAGTGCTGGAAATGAGCCGCCGGATCCTGGACGAGCACAAGAGTCTGTACCAGAAACTGGCCGGCAGGCTGCTGCCTGACCGGTAGGGAAGCTCAGGACAGGCCGGTGAAGGCGATTTCCGCGGCCTTCAGCGTGGCCTCCACCTCAGCCGGACCATGCGCGGTCGAAACAAAACCGGCTTCGAACTGCGATGGGGCGAGGTACACGCCCTCTTCCAGCATCCGCCTGAAGTACCGGGCAAACCGGGCGGTGTCCGATTTCTTTGCGGTCTCCCAGTCCTTCACGGGTTCCGCGGAAAAGAATGCGCCAAACATCGAGCCTGCCTGGCTCACCTGAAGCGGCACTCCCGCGGCCCGCGCCGCGCGAGACAGCCCCTCGGCAAGATCGCGCGTCGTCTTCTCCAGCCGGTCCCAGGTGCCCGGGAGCGACAATTCCTCCAGGGTTGCAATTCCCGCGCTCATGGCAAGCGGGTTCCCCGAGAGGGTGCCCGCCTGGTACATCGGCCCCGCCGGGGCAACCAGGCTCATGATGTCACGGCGTCCGCCGTAGGCGCCGACCGGGAGACCGCCGCCGATGACCTTTCCCAGGACGGAGAGATCCGGCGTGACCCCGTACAGGGCCTGGGCGCCGCCGGGGTGGACGCGAAATCCGGTCATCACCTCGTCGAAGATCAGGAGCGCGCCGTGGGCATTCGTCAACGCCCTCAGCCCCGGCAGGAAACCCAGCTCGGGAAGGATGACGCCCATGTTCCCCGCGACCGGCTCCACGATCACCGCGGCGATCCCGTCCCGCTGGCGATCGAAAATCTGCTCCACTGCTTCCAGGTTGTTGTACGCGCAGGAGAGGGTGTCCGCGGTGACGGCTGCCGGAACCCCCGGTGAGTCCGGCAGTCCGAGAGTCGCGGCCCCCGACCCTGCCTGCACGAGGAGCATGTCCGCGTGACCGTGGTACCCGCCGGAGAATTTCACGATCTTGTCCCTGCCCGTGAACGCCCGGGCCAGGCGCAGCGCGCTCATCGCTGCTTCGGTTCCCGAATTGACGAACCGGATGAGCTCCACGCTCGGCATGAGCCCGCGGACCATCCGGGCCAGATCCAGCTCCAGGGGGCTGGGCGCGCCGAAGCTCGTGCCCCGGGAAGCCGCCCGCGTGATCGCGGCCAGGACGCGCGGATGGGCATGCCCGAGCACGAGCGGCCCCCACGACAGCACGTAGTCGATGTAGCGGTTGCCGTCCACGTCGAAGAGCCAGGGCCCTTCGCCGCGCTGGATGAACAACGGCTCGCCTCCGACCGCCTTGAACGCCCTCACGGGTGAATCGACTCCTCCGGGAAGAAGCGTCACGGCCTCGGCAAAGAGCGCGCGGGACTTGTCGACCTTCAACTGCGGCTTCTGCGGCTTCACGTGTGCACTCCCTGCTTCGCGCCCTGCTTCGCGAAATATTCGCGCGCGCCCGAGTGAGACGCTTCCCAGGCCGCGGAAAGACCCGCGATCCCCCCGCCGATGATGACGAGCCTCTTCACGAGGCCGATCCGCCGTCGATGAAGCCGGCCTCCCGCGCCCGGGCTGTCACCACGTTCGCGAGCGCCTCAATGAACAGGGGGTCGTCGTTCATCGACGGCGGCCGTTCCAGCCGGATGCGCAGCGCCTCGGCCCTCCGCGCGGCCTCGATGTCGATGTCGTAGAG
>PMZS01000404.1:0-260 GCA_003170115.1 Spirochaetaceae bacterium | reverse complement strand
GACATGTAGCTCCAGGTCCAGCGCTCGGAAACGAGGCCCGCCCGCTGGGCGGCCTGGTGGGCGGTTTCGCGAAGCTGGGAATCGTAGGGGTCTCCCTCGGCGATCGCCCGTGAAGGCAGGCTGTGGGCGCAGAAGACGACATGCACCGCGGCGCGTTCGTCAGTCGGCCAGCGGCCAAGGCCTTCGACGACCCGGCGGGCGAGCGCCTCCAGAAGGAGCGGGGAATCGTGGTAGCTTTTCACGAAGGCGAACTCGATCGA
>PMZS01000208.1 GCA_003170115.1 Spirochaetaceae bacterium | reverse complement strand
CGAAATAGCGGTCCAGAAGGTCGATCATGTCGTGGGTGATCCATGTCCGGGGATGCACGCCGTTCGTGATGTGAGAAATGGGGATCTCGTCCAGGGGCAGCGACGGCCAGATCTTGTGCCACATGGAGCGCGACACCACGCCGTGCAGCCGGCTCACCGCGTTGCTGAACGCGGACATCCGCAGCGCGAGCACCGTGAGACAGAAATCCTCCCCGTCATTGTTCGGGTCTTCGCGCCCCAGGGCGAGGAATTCCTTCCACGAAAGTCCCAGCTCGCGGGCCACCACGCCGAAATATCTCTCCATCAGCCCGGGCGCGAATCGCTCATTCCCCGCCGGAACCGGCGTGTGCGTNNGCCGGCACCGGCGTGTGCGTGGTGAACACGCTCGTGGACCACACGCATTGCCACGCCTCGGCGAATGAGAGCTTGCCTTCGGTCATGAGCTCTCGGATCCGCTCGAGCCCGAGGAAAGCCGAATGTCCCTCGTTCATGTGCATGCACGAGGCGGAAATCCCGAGGGCCTTCAGCGCGCGGACGCCGCCGATCCCGAGGAGGATCTCCTGCTGGATGCGCGTCTCCCGCTCGCCGCCGTAGAGGGAGGCGGTGATGAGGCGCAGCGGTTCCGGATTGGCCTCGATGTTCGTGTCCAGCAGGTAGAGAGAGTTCTTGCCGACCGCCACTTTCCAGATCCACGCGGTCACGTTCGCGGCTCCCATCTCCACGTGCACCGCAACGGGTGCCCCGTTCGCGTCGCGGCAGAGCGTGACGGGCATGTTGTACCAGTCGTTCTCCGGGTAGGATTCCTGCTGGAAGCCGTCCACGTTCAGGTACTGCTGGAAGTAGCCCTGGCGGTACAGCAGGCCGACGCCCACCAGGGGAAGCCCCAGGTCCGACGATGTTTTCAGGTGGTCGCCGGAGAGCATCCCAAGCCCGCCCGAATACACAGGCAGCGCGACGTCGAGGCCGTACTCCATGGAGAAGTAGGCGATCGCCGCATCCGGCGGTCCCTTGTACCAGCGCTCGGCGCCGAGGTAGCGCTGGAACTTGGCGGAGACGGTGTCCATGGCGGCAAGGAAGGAGTCATCACGCGCCGCCAGTTCGAGCTTCTCCTGTGCCACCATTCCGAGCATCCGGGCCGGATTCTGCCGGGATGCCAGCCACGCGTCATAGTCCAGGCGCATAAAGAGCATGATCGCTTCGAAGTTCCAGCTTATCCACAGGTTGTGGGCCAGCTCTTCGAGGGTTTTCAATCGTGCGGGAATGTTCGGTTTCACGGTGAAGGCGAGATGTCCCATGTAGCAGATGGTAAGAAAAAACACGCGCGCTGTACAGTTGCTGTACAGGGACGGAGCCCGTGGATACATTCATCCCGATGGGCATCTTCAAGTCCTATGATATCAGGGGCATCTGGGACACGCAGTGGAACGGCGCAACCGCACGTTCGATCGGTCAGCACCTTCCACACCTGCTGGATGCCCGACGAATCGCCGTGGGACGGGACGTGCGCCTTTCATCCGAGGAGGTCTTCCGCGAGCTCGCACGGGGCATCACTGAAGCAGGCTGCGACGTCGCGGACATCGGGCTGTGCGACACCCCCGCCGTCTATTTCGCCACGGCGCACTTCGACATGGACGGAAGCGTGATGATCACCGCTTCCCACAACCCCCCGGAGTACAACGGGCTGAAGGTGTCGCGACGATCGGCCGTGCCGGTCGGGTACGAGACGGGTCTTGCCGAGCTGGAAAAGAGAGTTGCTTCGGGGGTACCCCCGGCGCGGCCCGCGAATCCCGGCAAAGTCAGCGACCTGAATATCCGGCCGGCCTATCTCGCCCACCTTGCAAGGTTCAGATCCGACTTGTCCCGCTTGAAGGCGGTCATCGACTGCTCGAACGGCATGGCGGGGCTCTTCCTCCGCGACGTGCTCCACGGAACCGGGCTGCGGTACACCCTGATGTTCGACGAGCCGGACGGGAGGTTCCCGAACCATCCGCCCAACCCGCTCGTGGAGGAGAACCTCGCGGCGCTGAAGAGCAGGGTGCGGCAGGAGCGCGCGGACCTGGGAATCTGTTTCGACGGGGACGCCGACCGCGTGATGTTCGTCGATGAAACCGGCGCGTTCATCTCGCCGGACCTTCTCATTGGATTCCTTGGCACCTACTACTTCACCCTGCACCCCGAGAGACGCGACGGCGCGAGCAGGATCATGACCTACGACGTGCGCTCGTCCCGCGGCGTCGTGGAGTTTCTGAGGTCGCTGGGCGCGGAACCGACGATGTGCAAAGTGGGCCACTCTTTCGCGAAAAAACTCCTCCGGGACACGGACGGGATTGCCGGAGGGGAGCTTGCGGGGCACTATTACTTCAGGGAGAACTTTTTCTGTGATTCCGGGATCATCGCCGCGCTCATCGTCCTGGAGGTACTGTGCGCCGCCGTCGTGCCTTTTTCGCGGGCCGTCTCGGAGATCGGCCGTTATTTCTTTTCCGGGGAGATCAATTTCACCGTCTCCAACGGCCCCGAAATCCTCCAACACGTAAAGTCTGATTTCCCTGAGGGTACGCTCACCGACCTGGACGGAATACGGATCGATTTCCCGGACTGGTGGTTTAACCTGCGAGTGTCCAACACGGAGCCACTCCTCCGTCTCGTCGTTGAGGCCGGCACGCAAGAGAGGCTCGAAGAGAGAAAATCCGAGCTGGTCGAGAAAATCAGGCGCTACGCCGCGAAGTAGCTGGACCTGCTGGGGCGGGATTACTGCGCCCGACTCTATTGAGGCGGGATTACCAGCTGCCAGCCCGGATAGATGAGATCAGGGTTCTGGATCAGCTTGCGATTCCTCCGCCAGATGTTGGGCCACTTGTACGGGTCCCCGTAGATGTCCGTGTATTCCGCGATCCGCCACAGGCAGTCTCTCCTGTCAGGGATCAGCCGCACGGTGTAGACGCCCTTCACCGCGTAGGACTTGTAGATGTCGATGTAGCGCTGCGCCTCGGTGAAGTAGTCCAACGCCTTGCCGTAGTTGCCCGCCTGCTTTTCCTTGAGGCCCTGCGCCCACAAGTCCCGCGCCTGCTGGAGAAGGTTCACCGAGGTGTCCTCGGCCAGAACGACGGTGCTCTGGTCCGCCGGGACCGCCATCGACTGCGGGCCGGAGGACGGCGTGTTCTGCTCCTCCTGCATCATGCGGTCTATTTCCTTCAGGAAATCCTCGTCCTTCCAGTTCTTCGGCTTGATAACCGTCCCATCCTCCGTGACAATGGTGAGGTTCGACGCGTCCTCGAGGGCCTTCATCACCTGCTCCTGCATGGCCTCGGCTTTCTTCTTCTGTTCAGCCTGGGAGCCGTCCCTCGCTTCTCTGGCGATGCGGATGGTATCTCTGGCCGCCTCGCGGGCTGCCCCGAAGTTTTCCTCCGCGTCAGCCAGCCTGTAGCCCTGGAAGGAATCAACGCCCTTCAGGTACAGGGAAGTCACCTTGTCCTTCTGGTCGGGAGCGTACTGGTACAGCCCCTCAGACTCAGCCTGCTTCATGAGCTGCTCGGTTTCAAATTTCAACGACTTCACGGAAGCCAGCTGAGTCTCGAGCCGGTTTCCGAGATCCGTCATCTCCTTCAGCGCCTGGTAGGCACGTGAACGGGCGCCGGCGTAATCCTGGTTCTCGAACAGAGCCGTCGATTCCTCGATGCCCGAGGTCGCGTTCTTGTAATCATCGGCGAAGAACTTGTCCGCTTCCAGGGTGAGCAGCCTCTGGCGCGCCATTTCCAGGTTCGCGGCCATGACCTCGGCCGACCGCTGGACGGAATTGGTGAACGCAAGGTCCGCTTTGTCCTTGCAATTTGAGAGTTTCTGGCGCGCTGTGGCGGGGTCACTCGTCCTCAGGCTGATCCCCTCGTCCAGGAGCTGACGTGCCGAATCGTAGTTATCGGGATCGAAAAAGTCTGCGTCGACTTCTCTGGCTCGGGCGAGCGCGTTCCTGGCGTCCGCGATTTCCACGTCGGTGATGGGCGAGCCAGTGATCGTGTACTGCGCACGGGCCACCGCGGAATCGGCCAATGACTGCTTCACGCCGATGGCCTGGATGGTCTGGGAGGCCGAGACGGAGATCGGTCCGGCGTAGAGGATGCCGCTGGCCGCGCTGGGAATACTGCCGTCCGTGGTGTAGTAAATCTGCGCGCCCTCGGTCCCGCTGCGAAGCGTCACGGAGGCGGAAGTGTCGAAGGTTCCCCCGGGCGGGTCGAACCGGACGTCCGCCACCTTGCCGCCGATCGTAAACGTCGCGCTCACGACGGGCGAGTCCCCCCAGCCTGTTTTGGCCGCCATGGCTCGAATCGTGGTCGTCGATGACACCTGGATGGCCCCTGCGTAGACCGAGCCCGTGGTCGCTGTCGGGGCGGTGCCATCCGTCGTATAGCGGATTGTCGCCCCCTCCGTGGAGGTGGACAGAGTCACGGATTGCGCGTCCGCATAGACGCCCTCCGCGGGGGTGAATGCGGGAGCCGCTGCGGTATTTGTCGGGGGCTTTGGTGTCGAAGGACAATTCACCAGCACGATACACAACGCGAAAATGGACGCAAGCCGAGTGAAACGGGCCATGGGGCGCCTCCCTGTCGACACATTCTCCGTCCCCGACTGGGTCACCCGGGGCGGGTTTACTTTCTCACGAAAGGTTACCAGTAGAAAAATGAGTTGTCAACTCAAAGTCGAGTTGATAGTATCTTCATTACGTACACCCAATTCGAGGAGGCTGCGCATGAGGAACAAGTTTCTCCTCTCCGTTCTGCTGCTCTTCGCCGCAACGGGATTTCTCTGGGCGCAGTTCTGGAAGGACTACAGCGACGCCGATCGCAAAAAGGCGGGAGAGTCCTACTGGCTCGCCGGTAAACAGTACCAGGCAGTCGGGAAAGCCGAAAAGGGCACTGAGTACATGACCATCGCGAAGTCGATCTACCCGCAACTGGATCCCGCGGCAATCCAGGACCTCTCAATGCCGTCCGCGGCGGAGCTGCTTGCGCAGGGTCGCACGAAGACGATCGGCGGTGGAGCGGACGCAGTCCCCTCGGGCTCCCTCAACTCCTTCTTCCTGCGCTTCGTCAGCTCGCTGGCGGACAAAGACGCAGCCTCCGCGGCCGGGTTCCTTGACGGCTCGATTTACATCACGAAGATCCCCGCCGAGGTGACGCGTGCGGATGCCGAGTCCGAGCTGGCCGGCTTCTTCAAGGAGGCGCCTCTCTCGGGGCTGGAGCCTTCTTCCGTGTACGACCTGAACACTGCCGTCATCGCCGCTGCCCCCCCCGCAATGCGGAAAGCCTGGGGAGAGACGTACACGTACACCGTCACGGCAAAAACAGACTACTCCCAGTACGTGAGCTTCTGGGACATGAAGCAGCAGTTCTTCATCCACAGGGTGGGCAGCGACTGGTACATCCTCGCGGAAGGCCAGAAGTCTCCTCCCCTCACGTGGTCTCCCCAGAAAGGGGGGGCAGTGGAATCGCAGCCGCCGGCGGCCGCGACGGATGCGGATGCGCGCAAGGCGATCTCGGATGCGTTCGAGGCCTGCATGAACGCGATACTGGAAAAGGACGCGGATGGCGCCCTCGCGCACATGAGCGACAACATCAGGTTCATGCGCCTGCGTCAGTCCGTCTCGAAAGACGAGCTGAAGACAACACTTCAGGGCTATTTCGAAAATGCCGATTTCACCGAGTCCCCGCTTGCCGACGTCATGGACCTCGACAGCGTCTTCGTTCAGCCGGCGGCGAGCCCGGTGGACGGCGTGACGGGCGCGGTCTACGTGCTGAACGTGAGGTCCAAGGTGGACATGTCATCGAGCATTCCGTTCTGGTCCACATACCAGAAGTACTACTTCGTCGAAGAGGGTGCCAATTGGATGATATTCGCGATTCTTTGATGGCGCACTTTCTGCGCGGCCTTGCGGCCGCGCTTTTTTTGGCCGTCTGCACGGCCGGCATTTCCGCCCAGGACGTCGTGGGCAGCATCTCCTACCTCGAAGGAACGGTCGGCATGGTGCGTGACGGCGCCGATGTGGACGGGGTCGCCATCGGGCAGGATCTGCAGAGCTTCGACCTGCTCAAGACAGGATCCGACGGCCAGGCCGAGCTGGCCATCACCTTCACGCGGCTCCCACGCATGACCGTCAAGATGAGCGCCGACACCCAGTTCTCCCTGGAGGTGGCAACCGTCGAGGGCAGGCAGGAAAGCACGATCGGTATCCTGGGCGGGCAGATCGCCCTGAAGGTAGCGAAGCTCCTGCCGTCGCAGAGTGTCCGCGTGAGAACGGACTCCGCCGCGATGGGCGTGCGGGGAACCGATTTCACGGTGACCGCGCCCGAGTCCGGTGACGTCCTCGTGACCTGTGATGAGGGTGAGGTCGTGGTCACCGACGACCAGGGAAAGGATCTCACGGCGATTCCCGGCACGGTCGTGGAGAAAAGGCCGGGGGAGATCTACCGCACCGTGCCGGTCCCCGCCACCGGGCTTGAGCAATTCCAGACCCGGTGGCGGGGAGAGCGCAGCCAGTTCGTGCAGATGAACGCGCTCCGGCTCGTCCAGGCCAACGCCCGGCTGTATGTCCGACTCAGCCGCGAGTTCAACATCGCGCACCAGGAGCTGGGGCGGAGCCAGGCGATCATGAGAAAGTGGGCGTTCGAGGATCGGGCCGGGCGGATCGGCACGGCCGCCGATGTTCTCCAGGAGAGACGAACCATTGGAGCGCTCCTCCAGCGTCTCCGAAGGACCGCGTTCCAGCTCGAACGCGTCGCCTTCAGGCTCGAGCGGCTGCAGGTGCTCCACGACCGCGGTGTCGGCGTCGGTGCAATCGACGGAGGGATGACCACGAAGGTCTTCTTCGCGCAGGTCGTCAGGGAACGGCGGGACGTGGCACGAAAGCTCGCGCTCACCCGTTTCCTGACCAAGCAGTACCTGAAGCGAAATGAGGGCCGCCTGCCGTAGCACGCCGAGGTCGTGCGAAAGAGGATACAGGAAAAAAAAACGGGCTGTCGCATCACCCGCGATGTGACAGCCCTTCATTTTCAGGACAATCTGGATGGCGAGCCTAGAAGATCGCCTTCTCCGTCTCAAGGTCGAAGAAATGAATCTTCGTCAGGTCAGGGTGCACGTTCGCCACGTCTCCAATGTGGAACGTGTGGCGCGGGGCGACCTTGGCGACGAGCTGGTTGTTCTTGGTACTCACCCAGAGGTGGATTTCAGATCCGAGGGGCTCGATGACCTCCACCTTCGTCGCGATGTTGTTCGTCCTCTCAGCGGCTTCCGTGTACAGGAGGTCTTCGGGCCTGACGCCCAGGATTGCATCCTTGCCCGCGTAGTTGCGAAGGGTCTCGGTCTGCTGGGGAGTGAGCTCCAGGCGGAAGGTCCCCTCGTCGGCGAACAGCTTCCCGCCCTCCATCTTCAGGCTGACCTTCATGAAGTTCATCGGGGGAGAGCCGATGAAGCCGGCCACGAACCTGTTCACCGGCGTGTTGTACAGGCCAAGCGGCGTGCCGATCTGCTGGATGAGACCGTCCTTGAGGACGACGATGCGGTCGCCCATTGTCATGGCCTCGATCTGGTCGTGGGTCACGTAGATCATGGTCGCCTGCAGCCTGTGGTGCAGCGCGGAGAGCTCGGCCCTCATCTGGACCCTGAGCTTGGCATCAAGGTTGGACAGCGGCTCGTCAAAAAGAAAGACTTTCGGCTTCCGCACGATGGCGCGGCCTACCGCGACGCGCTGGCGCTGCCCGCCCGA
>PMZS01000249.1 GCA_003170115.1 Spirochaetaceae bacterium | reverse complement strand
CCACCGATGAAGTCGGCGGCGTGAATCCCCAGCAGGTCGGCCTCGGCATGATGGTCTCCACGATCGACACGATCCAGACGCAGGGCGCGCTGCAGTCCACAGGCGTCATGACGGATGTGGCCGTTCAGGGAAACGGTTTTTTCCTCCTGAAGGCCGGCGACAAGCGTTTCTACACGCGCAACGGCGCCTTCGGGCTGGACCAGGACGGCCGGCTGGTGAATCCCTCCAACGGCATGCGGGTGCAGGGCTGGATGGCCCAGACAGTGGGCGGCCAGACTTTTGTGAACAACGCCGCTGAAGTGCAGGATCTCGTCATACCCGTGGGCAGCAAGGATCCCGCCAAGTCGACGACGGACGTCTGGTTTGCAAGCAACCTGGACAAGCGCACGCCGGAGATCCCCGCGAACTCCACTCCCCAGTCCATCCAGGAAGGAACCTGGCAGACGACATTCGACATATTCGATTCGTTCGGCCGGACGCACAAGCTGCAGGTGAACTTCACAAAAGTGCCCGGCGTAGCCAACCGCTGGCAGGCCGAGGTGCAGGTGGATCCGGCCGCCCAGGTCGGGACCAACCCGCGCGTGCGGATTGGAAACGGCGCCGCCGCGGCGAATGCCTTCCAGATCGATTTCGACAACTTCGGCTCGCTGGCGGATGTCAGGGATGCCGCAGGGAACGTGATCAACGCGGGCGCCCTTCAGGCGCAGGTCTCCTACGACGTTCCTGACGCCACCCTGCCGCCGGGAGCCGCGACGGTGCGGCAGAGCTTCAACCTCAACCTCGGAAGCGTGGGCGCCTACCGGGAAGCGATCACCCAGTTCGCGGACTCCAGCTCCACCAAGGCGGTTCGGCAGAACGGGTACGGGATGGGCTACCTGGAGACCTTCAAGATCGACCAGACCGGCACCATCACGGGCGTGTATACCAACGGCTCCAACCGGGCAATCGGCCAGATCGCCCTCGGCTCATTCACCAATCCCGGAGGCCTGGAAAAGGCGGGCGACAACACCTACGTGGTCTCCAACAACTCAGGCCAGCCCAACATAGGCGCGGCGGGAACGGCGGGCAAGGGCAAAGTGATCGCGGGTACGCTCGAAATGTCCAATGTGGATCTCGCCGAGCAGTTCGTCGACATGATCGTGACGGAGAGGGGCTTCCAGGCCAACTCGCGGACGATCCAGACATCCGACCAGATGCTGCAGGAGCTTCTGCAGCTGAAGAGGTAGTGAGGAGCGGCATGAGTGAGGGAGTTCCACGCGAATGGCCGCCATAGGGAGGCGGAATGGTTGAGGTGACGCGACTGGACGGGAAGACCTACTATGTCAACCCGCACCAGATCGAGTACATCGAGCGCAACCCGGATACGACACTCACCATGCTGTCGGGCAAGAAGCTGGTAGTCCGCGAGGACTACCAGACTCTTTTTTCCCGGATCATCGAATACCGCAGGCTCGTCGGAGCCTTCAAGAACGAGGAATGAGGCGTAGCCATGGAAGGCGTTGCGCAAGAATGTATTCCCGTGATATGATCGAAGGGGGGGGAGGGGATGTCTGACGAACAGCAGGACCTGAATCTCGAAGATGTCGGCGCCGGCGCCGAAGACGTTTCGGGACCCCGCCGGGGCGGCCTTCTCTCCGGAATGCTTCTTACCATTCTCAAGTGGGCCGCGATCGGCATTGGCGCGGTCATCATTGTCGTCACCACGACGATCATCACGGTCAGGCTTGTCAGCAAGGGCAACAATCCGCAGGGCCTTGCCGCCATTTCTCCGGCGTACGCGGCGAAAGCGGAACCGCTTGCCTCGTTTGACGGCATCGAGCAGATTCGAGGCCAGACCGCCGACGATCCCCCCGCCATCTTCCTCATGCAGGTGAGCCTCGGCTATGATACGAAGGACAAGGAGATCAGCGTGGAGATCGGCAACCGCGGCCGCGAGATCCAGGACCTGATCCTGAAGGATATCTCGCAGAAGAAGGCGGCCGACCTTTCCCCCGCCCATTACGGGGAGGTCCAGGCCGAGCTCATGGACATGATCAACATGGTGATGCGCAGCGGGAAGGTGAAAAGCGTGATGTTCCGGCAATTCGTGGTTCAAAAGTAGCGGGAAGAATCGGGATGACGGAAGTACTCTCACAGGATGAGATAGACCAGCTGCTCACGGCAATCTCGTCCGGGGAGGTGTCCACCGAAGAGCCCACTGCCCAGGTGGATCAGCGCAAGATCAAGATCTACGACTTCAAGAGACCCGACAAGTTCTCCAAGGACCAGATCCGCACCGTCTCCATCATGCACGAGACCTTCGCCCGGCAGACCACGACGGCCTTGTCCTCGCAGCTTCGGAGCCTCGCGCACGTGCACGTGGCGTCGGTGGACCAGCTTACCTACGAGGAGTTCATCCGATCCATCCCCAATCCCACGACCATCGCGGTGATCAACATGGACCCGCTGAAAGGGTCGGCCATCCTGGAGATCGATCCCTCCGTCACCTTCGCCATCATTGACCGCCTCTTCGGCGGCCAGGGGGAGGGGGCGAAGTTCACGCGCGAGCTCACCGACATCGAGGCCTCGGTCATCGAGGGGATCATCGTGCGCATCCTGGGCAACCTGCGCGAGGCGTGGGCGACGGTCATCGACCTTCGTCCCCGGCTCGGGCAGATCGAGACCAATCCCCAGTTCGCGCAGATCGTCCCGCCGTCGGAGATGGTCGTCCTCGTCACCCTGGAGACCAAGGTGGGCGAGGTCGAGGGGATGATGAACTTCTGCATCCCCTACCTCACCATCGAGCCGATCATCCCCAAGCTCTCCGCGCAGTACGTGTACTCCTCCATGAGGAGGGGCACAACGACGGAGAACCTCAGCCTGCTGCGCGACCGGCTGGCCGGGATCGAGATAGCGCTCGTGGCCGAGGTGGGCTCGATCGACATCACGATGCGGGACGTGCTCACGCTGCGTGCGGGGGACATCATCCGCCTGCAGAACGTCCGGGTGAGCGATCCGATGATGCTGAAGATCGGGGACCGGCGGAAGTTCCTCTGCCGCCCCGGTGTCGTGGGGAACAAGATCGCCGTGCAGGTGCTCAAGAAGCTCGAAGACATCGAGCAGGCGGAGTTCGAAGAGCTCGTCGCGGATGAGGGAGAGGAAGCATGAGTGACGGATC
>PMZS01000395.1 GCA_003170115.1 Spirochaetaceae bacterium | reverse complement strand
GGAGGAAAAACGAGCTCCGTGGCAGGGCTACAACAAACGATCTGGGTCGGGGTGGTACACTTGGACACCCCCCGAAAAGACGAGCATCGATCAGATACGCTCACTTTCCCGTCCACAACAATTGACAATATCTCAGGACGAGAAGGACGAACTTACTGCGCTATTTGAGTTCCTGGCGGAGTGCAACGGACTTCTTCGGAACAAGGAGAAGATTCGGCACGAGGGTGATGGCTTCTTTGCATTCAAACCTAAGCCGCATCGGTTCATGGCTTTTTTCGTGATGGGAAAGACGGTGATCATTACTCACGGTTTCGAAAAGAAACGGGATGACCTGCCACCAAAGGAGATGAAGCTTGCAAAGTCATACCGCAGAGATTACAAGCAAAGGGTCAAAGAAGGCACCTACTATGAATAAGCCGAAGGGCTATTTGAGTCCGCTTGAGCGTGCACGAGATTCCGAAGTGCGTCGTCGCGTAGACGAGAGGAAAAGAGAAATCTATCTGTCTACGTTGATTATGGAGGAGATGCAAAAGCGGGGTCTCACCGTGAGACAACTTGCAAAATACGCAAACGTCTCCCCCTCTACCATACAAAGCCTACGTTCTGGAGATGCGGAGAACATTGGCCTTGGAAAGCTTGAGCAAATACTCAGTTTTGTGGGTAGGACAATCAGTTTTCCCACGATCAAGGGTCAGCGGTCCTCGAGTGCCCTGAGGGCTTGCCGCTAACGATGAATTAATGATTCCTCCTTCGATCTCGGCCAGCGAGCACGTGCCGGCGCGTCCGCGAACGTCACTCGCACCCTCGGAAACGTCCTTTGCCGCGGGTTGGGCTGCATGTTCGACGGAAAGGTGGAGCCGCGAATGCTTCGTACATCAGCCGTCTTCGGGAGCTTGCGCACCGCCTGCGGCGTGACATCGAGAAGCCTTGCGGCGGCACTCGCGTTGCCTGAGGACGTCACTCAGCCTCGATCCTGAACGATAACGATGCCTATGTTCGGCTGCGGAGTTGTGACGCTTCAGACGTCTACGGCCGCATGCCAACCCAGGTGCGTATGGAAGAACTGTTTCTTTTCATTGTGTGGGCGCCTTCGTTCAGTCCACTCCGTACGCTGGACTGGTGTTCGAAGTCACCCCGTCAGCAACTCTCGGAACGCCGCGAGGTCGGCCTCCTCGTGTTCAGGGCTGCGATAGCCGAAAGGCACGGAAGCGAGGATGAGCCTGACCCGACGACGCCCACTCGTGACGGTCGCGACGGTGTCGAGCCGACGTGGCTCACTTCCCATCGAAGGATAAAGCAGGAGGGTGTCTATCTGCGCTACGTCAGCCAGAGAGGCATACGCCAAGGCCTGGTGCAAGTCGGCACGATGCTCGCCGCGGATCTCCTCGGACACGCCTGACCATCCGCGGCGCGCGAGCAACTGGAGGTGGGGTTTGTACTTGGCGTCGATCCACACCACACGCTCGGCGCTGCGCAACTCCACGTCGGGTGCCAGAGATCCCATCGACTGAACCGGGCCCACCCAGCGCAGGACGCGACGCGCACCGGCGAAGGGACTGGCGCTCATGCCGAGCCGGCCTCCAAGCCTCCCCGCGAATGCGGCAATCCACGCTTCCCACACGCTGTCAATGGAAAGGTCCCACGCCAGGCCGTCGAGACTGCGCGCGCCGCCAAGGCCCCGTTCCTCCGCCACCCACGCCATGGCTTCCAGGGCGTCGCGGAGCCACTCGCTGGCCGCCGGTACTGCGGGGGCAACTCCCGGACGAAGCGCCGTGCCCGGACCAATCGCCAATAACAACTCATCTGCTCGACGCAGGAGGAAGCGACCCGGCGGAGACCAGGCAACTCGCGACAACTCCTCCATCAGGCGAGAGAGGGTCCACCTCGCGTTGGCCAGGAGACACGGGTCGCTTTCGGGTTCCGAGTAGCGGCACGGGAATTGGGTCCACGCGCCTCTCGGCAGCTGCGTGGAGATCCACATCGGCCACAGCACTCGGCCCCGGAGACTGGAGCGCGTTTCCTGGTGCTCCACGAAGCTCCGCCGGCTGTGCCGCAACAGCGCCGCGACGCGCTGGATGACAGGACCCGCGAGGATCCACGGCGGCACGTCCCGCGCGGAGCCCGGGACCAGGGGGGAACCGCCCAGGAGTTGCTCGACCTTCACCTGGAAGCCCCGCTGGAGGTCGCGGAGCCGGACCGCCGCGAGGTATTTCGTCTTGCGCTGGAGTATGGCGCAACGGCCTATGATGCCGTGTTCATCTGCCTCGCGCTGGCCAACGATGTTCGCCTGGTGACCGCGGAACGGAGCACTACCCGGTGGGTGACGAGGCTCGGGGACCGCGTGCAGCAGGTGCGGTAGCGGCTCGGATGATAGTGCCCTTGGCAGAATGATCCTTGTGGTCCGAGTCGGCCAAAGGCGCGACGTGTACGAATAGCAAAACATCGGGCCCGCATGGCCGCGTCAGTGCCACTGCGCCTGGTCGAGCAGCTTCATGAAGTTTCGCTTCTGCCGGTGCGCGGCGCGAACCCCCCCGACATAGGCCGTGAAGTCGGCGTCCTTCCCCAGCGACGTATCGGGTTCCGTTCCATTGTCCAGGAAACGCCACATCCAGAACCGAGACGACATGCGCGGACCCGTCTTCCCGCCTGCAGGTCGCCGTCAAGCCGCGCCGAACATTTCCGGCGTAACCGATTTCCAGGATGGAAACCGGCTGGCCGATGACAAACCCGTCGCAAGGAAAGGAAACGGTGTCTTCGAAAACCTGTCGGAACGCCTCGAGCTGTTCGTCGTCGCCGTAGGAATCAACCGTGATCTCTTTGATGAGCCGGTCCAGATCGTCCGGTTCCCGGACATTGCCGGGGGCCTTTCCCATGCGTGATCTCCCTTCATCGATTGCTTCATCCCCATTCGTCGGGCAGAGCTTCAAGCGGCAGCGCATGCACCAGCTTGGTGATCGGGTAGGCATTGGCGGCTCGGCAGATCAGGGCCGCCCGCTTGACCTTGCCGATTTCATCAGCCACTTGCTGGAGAACCTGGGAGTCTTTCTCGGTCGGCAGCTCGGTCCACTTGGCGTCCGCAAGCTCGAAAACGCCACCGCGATGGAACAGGAAGTCGACCTCCTTGTTGCGGTCACGCCAGAAATGGAGGTCCCAGCCGCCCCTCCTGTTCACCTGGAGCCGGCGCAATTCGCCGAAGACGAGAGTCTCCCACAGTGCGCCCGCCATCGGAGATTCCCGAAGGTCGGCGAGCGATCGGATTCCCGCCAGGAAGCAGCACAAGCCCGTATCGCCAAGATAGAGCTTGGGGGATTTCACGAGAGACTTGGTTCGGTTGGAGAACCACGGCTCAAGCAGCACCACCTGTCCCGAGGCCTGGAGGACGCCGAGCCAGGCAGCCGCCGTGGAGCCGCTGATGCCGACATCGCGGGCCAGGTCGGCACGGTTGAGGAGCTGACCGCTGCGCAGCGCACATGCGCGGATGAAACGCTCGAAATCACGCAAGCTCGATACTTGCAGGAGTTGCCGCAAATCTCGTTCAAGATAGGTGGCCAGGTAGGACCGCTGAAACGCCTGGGCATCGAGCTCCGGCTTTTCGTACAGCTCGGGAAACCCTCCCCTGGAAAGGAACTCCATGACGCTCGCCTTGGAGACAGCGGCGCGCACTTCAAGCCAGGACAGCGTCTCGAGCTCGAGAATGTCGGCGCGCCCCGCAAGGGATTCTGAGACTGCCTTCATCAGGACCAGTTTCTGCGAGCCGGTAAGTATGTACTGCCCGTTTTTCGTCCGATGTCGATCGACGGCTGCCTTGAGATGGCGGAACAGGCCCGGAGCGTATTGCACTTCATCCACGATGAGGGGCGGCTGGTGGCGGGCGAGAAAGGACGCGGGGTCGTGTTCCGCCTGCTCCGCTTCGCTCGGCAAATCAAGCGACACGTACTCGTAGGAGCTGAACGCGCGTCGCACGAGGCTCGTTTTGCCAGTCTGTCGTGCCCCGGTCAACACAACCACGGGGCGTTGCGCCGCCCTGCCACTGAGGAGACCTTCGATAAAACGGGGAACCCACATGCTGCAAATTCTACGATTCAATCGCAGAATTTGCAAGATGACTACTGCAATTCAAAACTCGGCAGACCAACCGAAGATCCCCAGCATGTGGCAAGAAGAGCCGATAATCTTAGACCGCGCCCATCACCCGCACTGCCGATCCTTCCAGCGGCAGATTGAGCCAGGTCCCCACGGGGGGCTTCCCGCTGACCCGAGCAATTGCCGTGGCATACTCCGCCAACTGGGGTGCCCAGGTGGCCACGATCTCCTCCACTTTCCCATCGCTGCTGCCGGCCAGCTTGTGGTCCATGACCACCAGGCCGTCGGCCGTACGGATGAGAAGGTCAATCCTCCCGACAACCCGCTGGCCATTGTCCATCGTTGCGGAGACGGGGTATTCGGCGCAGAGATCGCTGCCGGGCCACGTGGAAGAGATCCAAGAAAAGAGAGCCTTGAGCGAAATGCGGAGGGCCTCCGCATCAAAAGAGAGTGGAGAAGCCTGTCGGGAAAGAAAGTCCGATATGGCCCGTTCGTTGTCGAGGATCCCCGGGTTTGAGCAGGCCCAGGCAATCATGGCGTGGTAGATCGAGCCGAGTTCCTTCGAGGATCTGGCTGCTGCAGTAGTCTTCGGCCTTCCATGAAACGGCGCCGACCGCGGCTTTTGCCATTGGAGCCTCTGAAGGGGTGACGATGGCAGGCAGTGCGTCCCCCTTTGGACAGCTCCCGTTAATGTTGCTTGGATGGGAGGGCCTGCGCCCCTCGGGCGGGGTACGTCCAACGGTCCGTATAGAGCTCGCGCGACGCGAGCACGACAGACATGAACGGATTCCTACTTCTGCCCTTTTCGAATCCGTTTAATACACGCGAGGACCTCAAGCACCAGGCTCGATTTGACCGTACTGATCCTTGTGGTTCTGCAAGGGTAGGCCTCGCGTTTTGCGCCTCTTCGGGGCCTGATTGAGCGATTTCTTGACTGAGTAAGTTGAGGAGCGTATGCTGAGGGAAGGTATAAGGGAGAAATCTTTGCGCTACAGGGTTCTCATTACTGAAGACGAGGATGGCCAGTTTGTCGCGGAATGTCCCAGCTTGCCCGGATGCATCTCTCAGGGCGAGACCAGAGAACTGGCGCTCGAGAATATCCAGGACGCCATAAGGGGATACCTGGAAAGCCTGAAGAAGCATGGGGATCCCATCCCTCCGTCGATCAGCGAAGAAATTGTCGAGGTGACCGTCTGAGCAGACTGCCCCGTGTTTCGGGGAAGTCACTCGTTGCCGCTCTAGCCCATGTTCAGCATTGCGG
>PMZS01000019.1 GCA_003170115.1 Spirochaetaceae bacterium | reverse complement strand
CACGCCTCCGCCCCAGAAGACCAGATCCTTCCCATACTCTCTCTTGAGCTTGCGCGTGTCCATTCCGGCAGCGGATACTTGTATGGGATTCAGGATATCGACCCCCGCCTCGAGCAGATCCGGGATTAGTTCTGCGACGGCCCCACAGGAGTGATAAAACAGCTTGACTGCAGGGGCCTTGCCCTTGATGAAAGCGAACAGCTGCCGGTGAAGTGGCTTAAGATATTTTCGATACATCCCCTTCGACATCAGAAGCCCGGATTGGGTTGCCAGGTCGTCAGCCTCAGCGGCCACCAGGATCTGATCGCCCACCTGCTCCAGAGCTTTTTCCCAGTACAGCAGTTTGTGCTCGAGCATCTTGTGCAGCAGAGCCTCCGCCAGGCGCGAGTCGGAGGCCATATCCACGAGAAGGTTCTCCAGACCCCGCTGCCACCATGAAGTCTCAAAGATCCCGCCGGTGTGCCGCTCCAGCACCAGAGCCGGCCTACCAGAGGTTGTCAAAGCGCGAGCATCCTGCTTCAACCCGGCGTAGCGCGAGGGCTCTGCGGTGTCCGGCCAGCGGTAGCGTTCGATCTCCTGCACTGTGCTGAAGCCGGCGAGGGGATGGGAGCAGATGTCGTAGTAGAGGCCTCCGTCCAGCGGCATCCGCCAGCGGATACCCCATTCGTCTTGGAAAACGCTGGAGTCCCCTTCCTTCCTGACTTGAACACTGGCGGCGGCCGGCTGTCGGACCCGAAGGCAACGAACGTCGATGCCGAAGCGGTGCACGACTTCTTCCTCCACGGCTCCCGACTGTGTGGCCAGGCTGCATATGCGCGGTTCACTCTCAGGGAATCCGTTGAAGCTCAGCCAGTTCTTCAAGGCGATCCGATGGATGCCCGATGTTTCGGTGCCGCCCAGGTCGAAAGGGACGCGGTCAGGCTCTCTGTGTTTGAGCGCCGACTCCACCCTGCTGCGTGAATCCATTGCTTACCTCACCACGGCGAATGATATCCTCAAGTTCCCTGATTGAAGTCTTTTCGCGGAAGAAGTCGCCGAGCTGTTTCCCGTCCTCAAGGATCACGATCCGGTTGCAATGTCCAAAAATCTGGTCGATGCGATGGGTAATGTAGATCACCGCGATGCCGCGGGACTTGAGCTCCTCGACCATCTCGATGACATGGTCCGACTCCCGAATGGACAAGCCTGTAATCGGCTCGTCGAGGATCACCAGCTTAGCCCGGAAATATATGGTCCTGCCGATCTTGATAGCTTGCTGCTGTCCTCCAGAGAGCATGCCCACTATCGAATTGATGTCCTGGATCGTGCGTATCCCGGCGACATGCAGGAGTTTCCTGCTCTCGTCTTCCATAGCTTTAAGATCCAGAAATTTGAACGGACCAAACCTGCGCACAGGCTCCTCGCCGAGAAAGATGTTTCGGGGAATGCTGAGGGAGCGGAGCAGACCAAAGCCCTGATGAACGGATTCGATGCCTAGCTCCAGGGCTCGGTGCGGAGAAAAGGCATCGATCTTCCGGCCTTCGAAGTACACTTCCCCTTGGCTCGGTGTATGGATGCCCGTGAGGATACGGATCAAGGTGGACTTGCCGGCCCCGTTGTCGCCTACCAGACCGACGACCTCGCCGGCCCGGATCTCGAGACTGATGTCCTTGAGCGCGGCCACCCTGCCGAAGCTCTTGGAGATGTTGACCATGCGCACAAGAGGCGGTTCGCTCATCTTCAATATCTCCTGCGCTCCGAGAGCACCCGGTTGACTGCCACCGCCGCGATGAGCACTACCCCGACAAAAGTGATGAACCAATAGGGGGGGGCTCCGACCAGAATCAACCCGCTCTGTATCGTGGACAGGAAGAAAGCACCAACCGCTGCACCCCAGATCGTCCCAACACCTCCCGAAAGCGCGATCCCGCCGACGACACAGGAGGCGATGCTCTGCAGCTCCAACTCGCTGCCCAGCGTAGGGTAGGCCGTTCCGGAGTTGCAGACGGTGGCGATGGCTGAAAGGCCGGCCATGAACGAGCAGATCATGAAACAGACCCATTTCACCCGGATCGGAGAGACTCCCCGCGAGAAGGCACTCAGGGGATCATCGCCCACCGCGTACACCCGGTTGCCGAACCGTGTGCGGGCCAAGATCACCGTGCAAATCACGGCGAAAAGGAGATACCAGATGAAGATATTGTTGACTCCTCCGAGTGTTTCGCCTCCTAGAAGGCGAATCAGCGCCGAAGCCCTGTTCTGCTCCGGAATGTGGGTGCCGAAGCCTCCGGTGACAAGGTAGATCAGCCCTCGGTAGGTGAACAAGCCTCCGAGGGTGGCGATCAACGAGGGGATTTTCAGTTTGAACACAAAGAAAGCGTTGAGAAAACCAATAGCCACCATGAGGGCGAGAACGAGTACAACGCTCAGCCCGGGGTTGAGAGAACTCTGGAAGGCGATGAACAGGACTCCTGCAAACCCGTACACGGACCCCACGGAGAGATCGAACTCCCCGGCAATCATCAGCAGGCCCTGGCCGACAGTGACGATCCCCACCTGGGCCGCAACGCGGATCACCGATCTGAGGTTGACAGGAGAGAAGAAAAGGCCCCGGCTCATGATGTAGAAGACGGCCACAAGGACCAGCAGAGCCACCACCGTGCCCGTCTCGGGTTTGCGCAACCTGAAGAGTTGTTTCTTTACATTTTCGTTCATCTGCATCGGCCTCTCATGGCTATTCGTTTCCTCCCGGGGTGTCCCCGATGAGGGAACACCCCGCTATGCATCAAGTTCACCAGGGGGTGGTCTTTTTGTATATTTCCTCCCCGAATACTTCAAGGGCCGTCTTCTTGAACTTTGCGACGTTGCTTTTGTCCACAACTATCGGGCCGGTGAGGATCTCGCGAGGAGGCGTGATTCCATACTCCAGGTAGTAGTACAGCCACGCATAGGGCATGGTGGCCTGGGCGTAGAACCCTTGCGAGAATGTGGCCAGGACCTTGCCTTGGAGGATACCCTCTATGTTTAGAGGGCTCTCATCCACACTGACCAATTTGATGTCCGTGCGGCCCATCTCCTGCATCACCGAGTAGATCCATTCCGTCGCAAACATGGCCGTCGTGAAGATGGCATCGACGTCAGGGTTTCTGGTGAGGAAGGCGGTGAGCGTTGACTTGGCGTGGGATTGCTCATCGCCGATCATCAGCTTGTCGTACTTCGCTCCCACTTTCGTGACCACGTCGCCCATGCCTTGGGCCCTCAGCTCGGCGCCTGCGTGTCCAACGGCCTCCATGGCGGTGACCACGTGCTTTGGGGTGAACTCCTTCAACAGCCTTTCTCCCAGCGCTTTGCCGGACAGGTATTCGTCGCCTCCCATGTAGGTCAGGTACGGCAGCGCATTCCCCCGTGTGTCTTTGAGCGTGGCCTGGACCACTGGGATCCCCTGGGCGAGGGCCATTTTCATGGTGCCTTCGATGGCTACGGGATCCACGACGCAGATGACCAGCCCGTCGGGCTTCTTTGCCATGACGGTTTCCAGTACTCGCAAGTACGGCTCCGCACCCCACTTCTCGGCCGACACCACCTCTATTCTCACCTCGGGGAATCTGACCATGAAGTCTTTGGCGCCCTTGGTGAACCAGGCCAGATTGGGGTCCTGTGCATCCCAAAACACGTCGTAGAAAGTGTACTTGACCTTCACAGGCTCCTTGCTGGCTTCCGCCTTGCCGCCCGCGTACAGGCCGGAGGCTATGCATACAACACAAATGCAGAATAGCAGAATTCTTCCGATGCTTTTCATGCGATTCTCTCCTTCGTTACTCACGTTTCGACGAATGCAAAAAGGATGTGCCGATCGATTCCCCCCAGCGAAACTTTTTGGACGCGATCTAGCTTGCTCTGCGTCAGTCACCTCCTTCCAGTGCCCCAGTTGTTCCCCATGCTCATAAACTTGGGTGTTGCGCCGGCGTCTCCATTCAGATGCTCATGCAATTTTTGTGCCACTGACATGATGGCAGCATTTCCTGAAAGGGACCATGCGTATCTTCAGCTTGTAGGCTCTTGCGAGGTAAGGAGTTGCACAACTGGAACGGGCACGATGCAAAGGGAGCGACCGCGTCTATTCCCAGGACGGGCGCTGATCGCCGCTGGTGAAAACCAGCCAATTTGGCCGTGAATGGACACCAGCTACAGCCGGTACTTGACCACTCTGTCCCGTAGCACGCCGCGGGTAATGCCAAGCTCCCGGGCAGCTTCAGAGATATTCCAACGGCAGTCTTCGAGCTTCCTGCGAATCATTTCCTTTTCGAGCTGGTGGATCTGCTCGATGCTGTTCACAGTTTTTTCTTCCGTGAGTCGATGCAAAACACCAGAAACGTCCGCGAGCATGATGGTATCCTTGTCAGAGAGCACGATGGCCCTTTCAATAACATTCCTCACCTCGCGCGCGTTTCCGGGCCAGTCGTACTTCTCGAAGGCGACCATCACCTCTTTGGACAGACGCTTGTTCTTCTTCCCGACTTCCTGCGATATTCGCCTGCAGAAATGCTCTGCCAGCGGCAGGATGTCCTCTCGTCGCTCCCGCAATGGCGGGATTCGGATCGTGATGGTGTTGATCCTGTAGAACAAGTCCTCCCTGAACAGCCCGGTATCAACCAATTTGTGAAGCTCTCGATTGGTTGCACATATGATGCGAGTATTGACCATAATAGTACGGGTGGTGCTGCCCAGAGGCTCGAAGCTCTTGTCCTCCAGCAACCTCAGGAGCTTGGGCTGTGTGGAAAGGGGAATGTCCGCGATCTCGTCCATGAACAGGGTACCACCGTCGGCCAGCCGCACCTTGCCCTTGAACTCCGCGTCTGCCCCCGTGAAGGCCCCTTTCTGGTAGCCGAACAGCTCGCTCTCCAGAAGCGTGTCCGGGATCGATGGGCAGTTGATACTGACGAAGGGAGAGTAGCTGCCCGACCCGCGATCGGAATCGAGCTCGTGGATCGTACGGGCGAGGAGGCCCTTCCCCGTGCCACTTTCTCCGGTTATCAGCACGGGGGACTTCACGGCCGCGACTTTATGGACCATCTCCATGATCTCCTGCATCGCCCTACTCTTGTAGACAAGCTCCAGCCCCTGTTGGGTTTCGCCGAAAATTCGGCACTGCCCCTCCAGATTGTCGATGTAGAAGATTCTTTTGATAATCTTTCGTATTACCGCCTTGTTGAAAGGCTTGGTTATGAAATCCACGGCGCCCTGCTTCATTGCCTCCACCGCGGTCTCTATGGTGCCGTATGCGGTGATTACAACGATGGGGACCTGGCAGTTCAGACTTTTCAAGCGATCCAGGATACCTAGGCCCTCTGTGTCCGGCAGTCTCAGATCAGAGATGATCAAGTCAGGGGTCGTGGCCTCCTTGATCTTGCGGGTAGCCTCCGCGGCGCTGTTCGCCGTCTCGACCTGGTATCCCTCTCCTATTAGAAACATTCGAAGAAGCTCGCACATGTTCTTCTCGTCGTCGACGACCAGGATCCTTCTCAACTCATCTCTCCTTTAGCAGGAACCTGACGGTGGTGCCCTCGCCGCACCGGGAATGGACTTCGACTGTACCGCCGTGGCACTCAACGATCTGCTTCACGATCGATAGTCCCAGGCCGGTTCCCACGGTCTTTGTTGAAAAGAACGGATGGAACAACTTCTGCAGCATCTGCTCTTCGATCCCTGGACCCCAGTCCTGAACCTCAATCACCGGGTAGGCATGTTCCATAAAAGCCCTGATCTGGATCTTTCCTCCCAGCGAGGAGGCCTCTACGGCATTCAGGATGACATTGGTCAGTGCCTGCTTCATCAGGCACTCGTCCATTAACAGCCTAGGCAGATTTTTCCTGATATCAATGCCGATCTCAACCCCGTGGAAATCTCGGATGCGCAGGGTTTCCAGCAGGCCGCGGATCAGCTCTTCGACAAGCACCGGCTTGAGGCGTAATTTCATCGGATGGACGAAGTTAAGAAAATTACTAACCACATTTTCTAGGACTTCGACCTCATTGATAATCATGCTTACAATGCGGCCATAGCTGCCGTTGTCGTTGTTTACGGTGTAGTCGTCGGCGAGCAATTCCGCCGAAAACTTGATGATGCTCAGGGGATTGCGCAACTGATGGGCTACACTGCCGACAATCTCTTTCATGACTGACATGCGGGAGGAAATGATGAGCTTCTCCAGCTCCTGCAGAGATGTGTCTTCCTTTTTCAGATCTACGTAGTTGCGTCCGTTCCGCAGAACGACAAAACGATCGGCGACCTGGAATACTTCGTGTGCACTGTGAGTGACGAAGATCACAGACATGCCGTTTTCCTTGACCCTTTTGACTATTCGCAGCGCCTTGCTGGTTTCCGATTCGGACAATGCCGCGGTAGGCTCGTCGAGGATCAGGAGCTTCCTGACAAAGTAATTGGCCCGGAATATCTCGATAATCTGGCGCAACCCTCCGGGTAGATAGTGGATGCGTTCGCTGAAAGGCTTTTCTGGGAAACCCGCCTCATCGAGAATGTCCCGTATGACTTTCTTCATAGCTTTGCGATCCAGAAACGTCAGGGGACCGTATCGGCGACACAGCTCTCTGCCCAGAAAAAAGTTCTGCAGAATAGTCAGGTCCTTGGCCAACGCCAGCTCCTGGTAGGCAACTTCGATACCTGCCTGGTAGGCCTGCTGTGGCGATCGGAAGCAGGTCTCCTTACCCTCGAAGAGGATCTGGCCTGAAGAGATGAAGTGGTAGCCGACGAGGGCCTTAACCAGCGTCGATTTGCCGGCACCGTTGTCTCCAAGGAGACCGACGATCTCGTTTCTGCCAACGTGAAAGTTCACGTGATCCAGGGCCACGATGTTGCCAAATTTTACTGATAGGTCTTTGACCTCTGCGAGATGGGTACAAGGACGGACTGCGACCGAACTATCGGGGCCGGTCATTGTTGACAGCATTAAATCATGAGTTCGGAAGAGTTGGAATGCCTTCGGACAGGGCTATGGGTCGATCTCATTATTGTCGCTCCGCGGCCGCGGCGAGGCGTGCCGCTGGCTTCGAGGATGAGGCGAATGCGAAATCCGTAGACAAACTCGCTGTCGGCCAGGTGAGCCAGGATCTCCGTGACAGACCACTTGTCCGAGGCGGGGCGTTGCGACAGTTTCTTCCTCGAGGCACCCTTGACCAGCCGGGCAATCTGCCGCGGAGTGGCGGCCAGGATTTTCATCGGCTTCTTTCCCTCGAGGTAGCCGGGTATTCTCTGAGAGTAGGTCGTTGCCAGGTTTTTTTATTTGCCCTGGACAAAAAGCTCGGACAAAATGAAAGTCGGCGATATGAACGACTACTGGGACTGCGTGCGCCGTTTTCGACTCCTCAGTGCATGGGAAGAGGAGCGGCGCGATGGCAAGCCTTGCCGCCTATTGCGCCGCCTTCTCCTTGGTCCTATTTGGCGACGACGGTAACCGACATGATCCGCATTTCAATTGCCGTATCCACGGGATTGGTGAGGCCGACCCAATCGCCATTCTTCCAGTAGCCGCCGTGCGAAGTGAACGAGCTGTCGTAAACGAACCCGCCGGCGCACACGTCGTCACCCGAAACGGCGAGAGAGCAGGCGATCGATCCGCGCATCATTGATGCCGCCGTCGATGCCATGTGCGCGTATCTGCTGAAGCAGGTCCCGGCCCCATCCCCGCGCGTCCTGAACACGGAAGGTAAGCCCTGCCGCGCCGATGGCGCTGCCCCCTCAGGCACGCGCTCAAGGGCAGGACGAACGCTCCGTGTTTATCTTCTGTCAGGTAATCGACAACATGATTGCGTTACAGAACGCTCGTATTGCCGTGAAGAGCTTTCATGTCGATGAGGGCGAAGGTTCCTGAAACTCCTGCAGCAGGGCCAGGAAGGCCTGCGGTCTGAGTTTGTTGAAGGCCTCGTCGCTCAAGTGAAGGGCCTCTTTGATGTGGGGCCCGATGATTTCGCTGCCGACCAGGAGGGCGGCCGTCATGAACATCAGGACGTCGGGGTCGACGTTGGGATTCAGGTGGTTCTTTTTCTGCTCGGACTGCAACCATAGAAGGATTTCATCGACAAACTGCAGGAACTTCCTGGACCTGTCGGCGGATGTGTCGAGAAGGATTCTGATCATGGCGCGGATCTGAATCGAGTTCTCCTTGAAGACGCGTTCCCATATGGTGCGGAGGTCGTCGCCCCGGGCCTGGGCCGCCCGGAACATCGAATCGCTCAGATGAAGGCCGACCCTCTGCATCAGCACTTCCTTGCTGCCGAAGTAGTGGGTAATCAGACCGTGGTTGACGTTCGCCGCCCTGGCGATGTCGCGGAAACTGACGTTGGTGACTCCTCGCTCGGCAATCAGGGGAATCGCCGCCTCGATGATGGCCTTGATGACGGC
>PMZS01000158.1 GCA_003170115.1 Spirochaetaceae bacterium | reverse complement strand
CGTCGAAAGCTTGCGCTCGGCAAGGCCGCGGTGCAGCCGCACCATGGCCAGTTTTACGATGTCCGCGGCCGTCCCCTGGATCGGGGAGTTCACGGCCACCCTTTCTGCGCCGCTCTTTTCGGTCCTGTTCCTGCTGTTGATCGCCGCCACGCGGCGCCGGCGGCCCATGAGGGTCCGCACGAAACCGGTATCTTCGGCTGAGTTGATGGTCTCCTTCAGGAACCTGTCCACGCCTTCGAATCGCTGGAAGTAGGCCTTGATGAACCTGTCCGCTTCGGCGCGGGGAATCTTCAGGCTCTGGGCGAGCCCGAAGGCGGACATGCCATAGACAACTCCGAAGTTGATGGTCTTCCCGACCCGCCGCTGGTCCGGGGTCACCTGGTCCTCGGTCACGCCGAAAATCAGGGATGACGTCTGGCGATGCACGTCCTTGCCCTGCGCGAATGCGTCGAGGAGGATCGGGTCCCCGGAGAGATAAGCGAGGATGGCAAGCTCGATCTGGGCATAGTCGGCGCTGACGAACCGCATGCCGGGGGCCGGCACGAAGGCGGTGCGGATGCGCCTGCCTTCCTCTTCGCGGATGGGGATGTTCTGGAGATTGGGATCCTTGCTGGCCAGCCGTCCGGTGGCCGCGCCGGTCTGCACGTAGTGCGTGTGAAGCCTTCCGGTCTGCTCGTTCACCAGGAGGGGCAGGGCGTCCACGTAGGTGGACTTCAGCTTGGAGAGCTTTCGGTGGGCGAGGATCCTCTCGGGAACGGGGTCCTGGGCGGCGAGGATCTCCAGCACGTCCACGTCCGTGGAAAATCCGGTCTTGGTCTTTCTCACCGGCGTCAGCTTGCGCCAGGTGAAAAGGATCTCCTGNNAGCTGCTTTGTGGAATTGATATTGAAAGTCCGCCCGCACAGGGCGTAGATCTCCTTCTCCAATTCGGCGAGCGCTGATTCCAGCTCCCGGCTGTACGCGGCGAGCTCAGGGGAGAGGATGCGGATACCGGTGAGCTCCATCTCGGCCAGGACGCCGAGAAGAGGCATCTCGATGTCGTGGAGCACACCGGCAAGCCCTTCGGCGGCCAGCTCACGGGAAAGCAGGCCGTACATGCGAAGGGTAAGATCCGCGTCTTCTCCCGAGTAGTCGGTCACCTGCTGGATGGGGATCTGCTCGAGGGTCTGGTCCTTGCCCACCAGCTCCGTGTACGGCATCGTGCGGAACCCCAGGCGTCTCTCCGCCATGCGGTCCAGGCCGTAGGCGCCCTCATCGCTCTCCAGGACCCACGCGGCCACCATGGTGTCGAAGTGCACGTTCGCGGGCCGGATCCCCCAGCGCCGCATCACCTTGTAGTCGTACTTCGCATTCTGGCCGACGAGGCGCAGCGACGGATCCTCCAGGAGACCGGCGAGCCGCTGCTTCACCGTCTCCTCGGGGATGCAGCTGACGCCGGTGGCCCGAACTGGAATGTAGCAGGCCTTTCCTTCCTCGACGCTCAGCGAAAACCCGAGAGGACGAGCCCGCATCTCGTCAGTTCCGTCCGTCTCCACGTCGAATGCGTAGAGTCCGGCCCTGCGCGCCTTCTGGATCCATAGGTCGAGCTCGGACACCGCGGTGATGGTCGTGTAAGTGCCCGGCGCCGTGCTTTTCAATGCTTCCGGAGACTCCGTCTTCGCCGCGGGCTTCTTCGCGGCGGGAGCCGTGCCTGGTCGCCGGAGTGCCTTGAGCTCCGCGACGAGGGTCCTCATGCCTTCCCGCTCGAACAGGGCAACGGCAGAGCTGCTTTCAAGGTCAGGCATCCGCAGGGCCTCCACCGAGGGCATGCCCGGGACGTCGCGTTTCAGCGTCACCAGCTCGCGGGAGAGGATCGCCGCATCCCTGCCGGCGGCAAGCCGGGCGCGCACGGATTCCGGCGTGACCTCGTCGAGCTTCGCGTAGATCGCGTCCAGGCCCCCGAACCTGGATAGGAGCTTCTGGGCCGTTTTTTCACCGACGCCCGGGACACCGGGGACGTTGTCAGACGAATCNNAGGAAATCGACGATCTGCTCGGGGTACACGCCCTTGGCCTCGAACACCTTTTCACGGGAGTACTCCACGAGGTCCGTGGTTCCCCGCTCCTGGGCGAGAAGGCGTACATTGCCGCCGATGAGCTGCAGGATGTCCTTGTCACCGGAGAGGATCCAGCAGGGCGCGCCGGTGCTCCGGCAGCCCTCGGCGAGGGTCGCAATGATGTCATCGGCCTCGAATCCGTCAGCGCTGAGGCTCGGGATCCGCAGGGCCTCCAGGATCTCCTCGATGACCGGCACCTGCGCATGGAGATCGTCCGGCGCCTTTTCACGGGTGGCCTTGTACTGCTCGTAGCGGAGGTGACGAAAGGTCGGCACCCGGGAGTCCATTGCCACGACGATCGATTCCGGGGCCCTGTCCCGCACGAGCTGAAACAGCGTGCGGAAGAACACGAACACCGACGAGGAGTTCTTCCCCATCGGGTTGAGAAGGGGTCTGTTGAGAAAGGCGAAGTATCCGCGGTAGATGACGCTGTATCCGTCGATCAGGTACAGCTCACGGCTCATGTGCTGATGTCAATGAGCCCGGGTGTGACCTCGACATACGACGAGGAGGTTTTCGGCCAGGTCCTCAGGGATGTGATCTCCCGGCGCATGTCCTCCATGCGTTCCCGCAGTTTCTGCCTGTTGCGCCCGTTGTGGGCGAGGATCTCCGCGCCCATTTCCGACAGCGCTGATTTCAGCCGCGGGATCGTTGCCTCGGTGCCCGCCGGGTAGCAGGCCTGGTAGAGACTCTCCAGGGGCGCAATGACCTTCTTCAGGGTGAATATCTCGGCGATGATGGACTGCTCCATCTCCACCTGCGCGAGGAGCCTTTCCGAGTCTCCCTTCTCGATCGTCTCCCCTTCGCATTCCAGGAGGCGGAGATAGGAGCTGAACTTTTCCCTCTGGCGCATGAGCATGTCGCGGAGCTTCCGCAAGACGGCGACGTTCTGTTCGATGTTGTCCATTTCTCCCCTCCTCTGGCACTACCCGGCGATATTCACCCCGGAAACCGGCGTGGTGTTCTCCTCCAGCCCCTTGCGCGTGGAGATCTCGTCCCATGCCTCGCGCAGGTCGCCCAACATCTTCTTTACTTCGGCCAGCGGNNCCCGCAGGTCGCCGAGCATCTTCTTCACCTCGGCAAGTGGCGCCGGATCCTTTTTCAGGTTCCCATCCAGCAGGCGGCGGTTCATGAAGGAGTACAGGCTGAACAGATTCTTCGCGAGAACCCCGCCCTTTTCGAAGTCCAGCGACGCCATGAGCTCGCTGAGGATGTCCTGGGCGGCGATGAGGTGGTTGTTGATCACGTCGTAGCGGTGGTGCCCTTTCCCGAACGCATCGATGGCGAGATTCACGTGGCGGATGGCCCCGTCATAGAGCATGACGATGAGCCGGATCTGGTTCGCCGTCTTGATCTGGATCTCCTTGTAGGTGTTCACCGGATCATGTGAGTTCACCACTCACCTCCCCTTTCTTTCCGCCTCAGCGGGCATCTTCGATGAGCGTTGAGACGGGCACCACGTCGTACCCGCGACCCACCAGTTCGTTGATCAGGATGTCCAGCTTCTGGAACAGGTAATCGTCCCGCCGGCCCTCTCCCGCCCCGACCTGCAGGGGGATGATCGAACCAGGCTCTTTCCGCGCAATGATGCTCTCCACGAGGTCCGCGGCATGCATGTAGATGCCCCGGGCCTGGTTCGATTCGCTCGCCGTCACCCAGTCGTAGGAATCGAGGTCCCGTCCCGCGTAGGTGTAGTTCATCTCCGCGGCGGCCGAAATGATCTCCGAGTTCACGATGTAATACGGAGCATGCCAGAGAAGCGACAATTCCCGACCCGTGGCCGCATTATAGTCATCCTCGTTCCGCGCCAGGCCGGACTTCACGAAATCGCGGTCCACCGTGAACCGGGCGTCCGTCATGTTGAAGTACGCGTAGAACAGGGATCCGACCTCGTGGCCCGAATCCGCGATCTCTCTCACCGCGTCGGGATAGCGGCGCATGAACTCGCCGTTCACGAAAAACGTCGCCCGCACCCGATAGGCCGACAGGGTGTTGAGGATTCGGGTGAGGCCCTCGGCCGAGTCCACCGCGTTGAACACGAGGCTCACCTCGCGGCGCCGGAGCCGTGAGCCGTGGGACACGTTGGTGAAGTCCACGGACTCGCCCGCGGCGGGGAAGGGCTCGTAGATCACCGTTTCCGGGGCAAAGAGCGCGGTCGTGCCGAATCCCCTGGCTTCCCGAATCATGAGCATGTTCGCGTAGCTGCCGCGCGCCGAAGGCTCGAGGTAGACGCGGTAATTGTCCGAGGCGGCGCTCTTGTCCCTCACCGCGTAGGCATCCGCCTTTTTCCAGGCTCCGGCCGCCTCGTCAAACGCAAAAACCCTGTCCTTCAGCCTTGTGAGGACCGAGTCCCCGACGCGGGCATGACCGGACTCGCCCGGCTGTGAAAGGGTCACGAGCGTGGAAGTCGCGGCGCCGATCGAATAGCGCTCAATGAAAAATGCTCCGGCCACGAGGAGCTCGTCATCACCCAGCCACAGGACGTGCAGGGGCGAGGGATGGGAGAGCTTTCCCTTGTCCTGCCAGGTGGCATAGTCCTTCCACGTCACTCCGTCCGCGCGCATCAGGGCCGCACGGGTGCCGTCCGGTGAAAGCGTGACGTCAAGCACGCCCTTGTCGTCGGTGCGCACAAAAGCCCCGTAGAGGCCCTGCGCGTCCTGCGAAAGGCGGAACACGGCCGTGCCGCGCACGCCTCCGGAACGGGTCTCGCAGAGCATCGTCACGACGTTTCCCGCTGACCAGATCACCTTCCGCACCGTCGTGTCACGGGGAAGGGACAGGTACGGGAGGGAAAGCGGGACCCCCGAGGCGTGAAAGTCGTCCAGCATGATGTAGTAGAGGAAGATGTTCCTCCCGCCCTTGTTCAGGAGCAGGTTCCTGCCGTCCGGGGAAACCCAGAATGAATCAAAATTGGAATCGAACTGGAAGGGGATCTTCGCGACCACCTTCCCGATCTTGAGAAAGCCCGTGTACAGGGCGCGGGTGAAAAGCTCATTGGGATCGATCTCGTAGACGATGACCCCGGAGAGGTAGTCGAGGGTCCCGGCGCCCGACCATCGGACGTTCGCCATGGAGCCCGGTCCGATGTTCCGCAGATCCTCTGAGAGAACCCGGTTGTCCTGAAGCTGGGCCAGCGAAAAATAGTACAGGCCGGACGCCTTGGCGTAGACGACGAACCGGGAATCGGGCGACCACACGGCGGGCAGTGCCTCGAGGGAGATTTCCACCTTCGTCGAAATGACTGTCTGGGCGCCGGTGGTCACGTTCAGCAGCGTGAGATCCCCATACGCCGGGGAGCGCGTGCGGAGGTACAGCAGGTATCGTCCATCCGGCGATGTCTGCATGGGAGCGATGGTTCCCGACTGGACCTGGCTTCCTCCCACGAATGAGGGGAACATCGCAATGGGAGCGATGTTGCGAAAATCCGTCTCGGACCGGAAAACGCCAAACCTGTTCTGGATCTGCAGAACGTCCTTGTCCTGCAGGAGCTGCACTTCCTCGGGATAGAAGGTGAGCTGCCGGAAGTGCCGGGTGCGGGGATCGGCGAGGAACAGCGTGTCGAAAGCCCCGACGTCGCTGGACGCAGCCGATGCCTTGAAGAGGAGCCTGTCCGACGGGGACAGGTCCAGGCCGGAGAAGCCCACCTGGCCGAAGGAGACTGCCGCGACCAGCGGGAGACATAGGAGGAGTAGTGTTTTCCTCAAGGTCCGTACCTCTTCTTTTCCTGCTACGTACTATAATCGGCATGAGAAGGGGCAAAACTGCACAAAAAAGCCGCCTTACCTTGACCCCCTTCTCACCCGGATGGTAGAGTCATTTCATGAAAATTCTCGTTACGGGAGGTGCCGGCTTCATCGGTTCTCATGTCGTGGAGGCATATCTCGCAGCAGGCCACGAGGTGGCCGTCGTGGACGACCTGAGCACGGGCTCGCCGAAGAACCTGCCCCGGGGCGTGCCTTTCCACATAATGAACATCGGCTCTCCGGAGCTCAGGAAGGTTTTCGAGATCGAGAAACCGCAGGTCGTGAACCACCACGCGGCGCAGATCGATTTAAGAAAAAGCGTGGCCGACCCCGCGGCGGACGCCGCGGTCAACGTCATCGGCTCGCTTAACCTGTTCGAGACNNGAGCCGGTCCGGGACGCCACGGTGAACGGGCTGGGTCTCCTGAACGTCCTGGAGTGCAGCCGCGCCGCAGGGGTCGGGAAATTCATTTTCATCTCCTCCGGAGGCGCTGTGTACGGCGATTCCGGGAAGGAGCGGCTGACGGAGGACTACCCCCCCGCCCCCTCGTCACCCTATGCCATCCACAAGCTCCTGGGTGAGAATTACGTGCGTTTCTACGGTGTGCAGCACGGCATGGACTGGACGGCCTTGCGTTACGCGAATGTGTTCGGCCCACGGCAAAACCCTCTCGGCGAGGCGGGCGTGGTGGCGATTTTCATTTCGAAGGTGCTCGGCGGCGAGATTCCCGTGGTCAACGCCTACCCGGAAGAGCCTGAAGGCATGGCACGCGATTATGTGTACGTGGAAGACATCGCGCGCGCGAACCTGCTGGCCCTGGACAAGGGTTCGCGGGAAGCAGTGAACATCGCCACGGCGCGGGACGTGCGCACGCGGGAACTCCTTGCCGCGATCTGCCGGATCACTGGGAAGGAGCTGAAGTACACCCGCGGGGGGCCGCGGCCGGGGGATATCCGTCACAGCTGCCTGGACAATTCGAAGGCGGCGCGGGTTCTCGGGTGGAAGCCTGGATTCAGCCTCGACGAAGGTCTGGGACGCACAATCTCCTGGTTCAGCGGTTCCCATGCCTGACGCCAGCCAGTCAGAGATCGGCATCCTCGCCTGCCCCGGTGGAATGGAGTTCGCGCAGGCCATCTACTCGCACCTGGAGTCGATCACCGCCGAGAAAATGGAAGAGCGCGCCCGCGCGCTGAGCCGGGTGTACGGGCTGCCGCGCGCGGAAACGATCAGGCAGATCAACCTGGCCAACGATATCCAGCTCTCATCGGGCGATCTGGACGAACCCGTGGACGAGCATCGCTCCCGCAACGCCCTGGTCCCGGCGAAGTTCACGCGGTTTCCCAATGGGGAGTTCAAGACGGAGATCCTCTCCTCGGTCCGCAACACTGACATCTACATTGTCCAGGATGTCGCCAACCGCTACCCGCTGCGATTTCAAAAAAATGAACCGGCGCAGACGCTCTCCGTCAACGACCATCTCTTCTGTCTTCTGATGACGGTGGATGCGGCGCTCCAGGCGGGAGCCCTGCAGGTCACCGCGATCCTCCCCACGTTTCCCTACTCCCGGCAGCACAAGAAGAAAGGGAGGGAGAGCCTTTCGGCCGCCCGCGTGGGTCAGATTCTGGAATACTTCGGGGTCACGCGACTGATCACACTCGACATCCACTCCAAGGAGATCGAGAACTGCTTCAATCACCTGAGGCTGGAGAATCTCCACGGCGCCTACCAGATCCTGAAAATGCTCGCCACGGTGACCGACCTCAAGGACGAGAACCTCATGGTCGTAGCGCCGGACACCGGAGCGGTGGACAGGAGCAAGTTCTACGCGTCCATCCTCGGCCGGCCCCTGGGCATGCTGTACAAGGAGCGCGATTATTCCCGGGTGGCGCGGAGCGCGGAAAAAGGCAACATCACGGACATGAAGCTGCTGGGATCGGTGAAGGACAAGACTGTATTCCTGAGCGACGACATGCTGGGAACGGGGGGCACGCTGATCAAGGCCATGCGGGTCCTGCGTGAAGCGGGGTCACGGCAGAACATCTGCGCCGTGAGCCTGCCCTTTTTCACCACGGCGGAGTCGGTGGAGTCCTTTCAGAAGGCGTACGATGAAGGCCTGTTCTCGCGCATCATCGGCACTAACGCGGTCTACCACGACGAATCCCTACTGGGAAGGGAGTGGTACCTCAGCGCGGACATCACCAGTCTCTTCGCGCGCACGGTGTACCGGCTGCACTACAACCGGAGCCTCAGCTCGCTTCTTGATGATCGCAGCGTGATCAAGGACCTTTTGAAGAGGTCCTGATGATGAGATCCAGCTCCTGTTCCATGTCCGTGAGGATTTCCTGGAGCGTGCGGAGGCGGTGCAGGTAGTCCTGGTCACCCGACGGGGCGCATTCTCCTGTCGCCTCCTCGACAAGTCCGGGAAGGTCGCTGCCGCAGGTGGATTTGTCCTCCCCCTGTCCGAACTCGCATCCGCAGTGGGGACAGTACTCGAAGGCCTCATCCACGTTTTTCCCGCAGAACAGGCAGGATTTCAGCTCCCCCATGGCCTCAAGTATAGTCGGCGCTGCCGGGGGATGCAAGGAATTCGCATCACGGTACTCCGTGGATTCGCATCACGGTACTCCGTGGANNTTCGCATCACGGTACTCCGTGGAGGCTACTTCAGCTTGAGGATCTCATCGATGGCGCCGAGCAGCTCGTCGATGTCGCTCATCTGCAGGTCGCCCATGTGCGCGATACGGAAGGTCTGTTCCTTGAGCTTGCCGTAACCGTTGGAGAGGGTGAGATTGCGCTTGCCCAGCTCCTTGTTGAGGTCCGCNNTTGATGCAGGTCACCGTCTTGGACGCGTACTTCTCGACCGGGTACAGTGCAAAATGCTTTTTCGCCCAGCCCTGAACACGCTGTGCCATCTGCTCGTGCCGCGCGAAGCGCGCATCGAATCCTTCCTTCATGATCCGGTCCATCTGCACGTCCAGCGCAAAGAGGTGGGAGATGCTCATCGTCGAAGGGTACTGGAAGTTCTTCTCCCTGATGAACTGGAGGAGCTGCAGAAGGTCGAAGTAGTAACCGCGGTT
>PMZS01000331.1 GCA_003170115.1 Spirochaetaceae bacterium | reverse complement strand
TCGCTGTGCATGATTCCGCCGCGGCCCTTCTTGCGGTGGACATAGAGGACTTTCCCGAATGCGCGGATCGGCGCCTTCCTGTCGATGTCGAACTCCACCATTGCGAGCTTCCCGCGATCGAAGGGGTTCATCGCCTGGATGGCGCATCCGCCGGTAGAGAGGTCCACGACAATGCCGAGGGTGCGCATGTTCTGCTCCACCGACGCCTTCCTCTCCAGCTTGCGGCCCTGGCCGGTCTCCACGATACGGATCGGGTAGTAGAAACACTGGCGCATGATCTCCCGCCGGCGGTTTCGGCGGCGCTGTTCCCTGCGCAGTGTCCGCGAATGCTGGATCAGGACGCTCGAGACGCCCTTCACCGTGTCGTAGCCGAGAACCTTCGAAAGGAAAGAGTACCCGGCGTCATTGTCACGCCAGAGGTACACGGAGAGCTTCGTGCCCCTCATCCATCTCGTCTCCGTGCCCGCCGGCTGCGCGGGGGCCGACACGGTGAGAAAGTCCTTCATGTTGGAAATGACCTTGCTGGAGTATGCGGCCGCACCTTCCGGGGTGATGGTGAGAAGCTGCCCGGGCTTGAGGGACGCGGTGGAGCGCAGGACGGCGCCCTTCCGCGCGTTGCGCTCGATGGTCTGCTTGATGTGGAAGATGATCGCTCTGCGCTTCTCCCTTTCTTCCTCCGCGAGGTCACGGGAGTTGTCCAGCGAGTACAGCCCTTTCTTCAGCGTGTCGTCGAGGAGGCTCGCGCTGGAGAACACCAGAAGGGGTTGCTTCACCTTGCACATCCGCACGAGGTTCTCCAGCACGTCGATGGAAGACCCGGTGAGACCCACCCGCTTGGCCTCGCGCCGAAAGACGCCGCTGCTGATCTTTTCCGCTGTTTCCGTCGGGGAAGGCCGCGCGCGTCGGCTGATGAGCGTTCCAACGATGATCAGCACGGTCACCGCGCAGATCGCGATAATAAGGTAGAGGAACGTTCCCGGGCTGATGTTTCCGGCGCCAAGGTTCGGGCCGCCTGCCTGGAGAAGGATCATCCCGCCTCCTTCGGGAGGATTCTCACCTCCTTCGGGAGGATTCCCGCCTCCTCCAGGAGAGGAGCGATTCTCTCCATCCGGGGCGCCACCTCGTATTCGAGCAGGTCCCCGATCAGAACCGAATCCCGGGAGCCGAACGCGGCGACGAGCTCCCGGAGCACGGGCGTGAGCTCCGCCAGGAGCCGCGCGCGCTCGGGGTCGGGGGCGAGGAACGGCAGAACATCCATGAGCGACTGCACGATGTCGGTGAAGCGTGTCACGATGTCCATCGCCGCCTTGTCCCGACCGGTCTGCAGAAGCAGGGAGACTTCCTTGAGCTCGGCCATGCAGCCGCGTATCAACCCCGCGCAGCGGGAGAGGGATTCGCGGGGATGAATGGCATCGTCAAGCCGGGCCTTCACGAGGCCGCGCAGCCGCTGGATCAGGCCCGCCGCCTCCCGTCGTTCTTCCGCGGTCCATGACCGCACCGCCGGAGCTTTCTGCCCGAGAAATCTCGCCTCGAAGAGCTTTCCCGCGTCAGAGCCCGGCGGCAGGAACGGATTGGCCGCAAGGCCTTCCAGCGTCTGCGGAAGACCCGCCAGGAGCTCCTCCAGGGGATCGGCGGACTCCGCTTTCGGCGTCGCTCCCGACGAAGTCCTCGCGACCTCCTCCTCCAGCATCGCCAGCCACGTGTCGACCGTGCGCCAATGCGCGATCTTCATGTCCCCGGTATGGGTCGCCGTGACGCCGAGAGTCGAGACGGTGTCCACGTGTGTTCCACCCCAGGAGCCGTCGGAGGCATCCAGGAGATCGTGGTCGTCCGCGCGCAGTCCCGTGATCACGAATCCCGCGGCGGCGAGCCAGGAGCGGATGCCGTGCACGACCTCGCCGAGGGTCCTCTCTTTCTCAAGGGAGTAGCTTATGTCCTCATTGTTGATCCTCAGGCGCACCGCTCGTCCTCTCCTACTGGGTCTGGTTCTGCTTGTTGAAGTTCTGGATCGATTGCGAGTTGTGCTGCATGTTGTCGAGGGCGCTGCCCATCTCCGCGTACTTCCTCTTCAGCTCCGCCTGGTAATCGTCGAGCTTCACTTTGTAGTCCGCGATGCTCCTGTTGGACGCGGCGATCTGGGAATCCAGCGTGGTGACACGCTGCGGGAGAATCCCGCCGGTCTGCACGTAGGGCCGCAGGAGAGCGTCGAGCCTGAATGCGGCGCCGGAGTCCACCACAAGGTCTCCCGTGGTATCGTTTCCGAACAGCTCTCTTAATGCCTCCGCGTGCTGGGCGATGGTCGCGCTGAGCTTCGGCTCGTCGACCTCCAGGTACCCGCGCAGGCGCGTCCTGTCCAGCGAAGAGGACCCCGGGGAGCGCGTGTCCGTGGAAATCCCCGCCTGCGCGAGCAGGCTCAGGTCCCTGCCCAGCGAAGTGGAGTAGGGGTTCATCATGACGTTCTGCATCGATGACTTGAGCTGCTGAAGGGAAAGGTCTCCGGACATCAGCCCGAGGTTCGCCTTTGCCTTCGTCTTCTCGTCCTCGCTGAGGTACGTGGCATCGGCGATGACCGTGTCATCCCTGCGGGTGAGCAGGTCGATGTCCGTGATGATCCCGTCATACGTGCCCACGAGATTGACGATCTGCTTCTTGATTCCCTCCGCGTCATGCCTGATCGCAAGCTCCACGGGCGACGGGCCCGGGGCCTTCAATGTGAGCGTGACGCCGGGGAGAAGATCATTGATCACGTTCGTTCCCCGTTTCACCGTGATTCCGTCCATCTCGATCTGCGCATCGCCGGCCTCGGAGAGCGACTTCGCGGGCACATAGTCTCCGCGCTGGGTCTTGTCGTAGATCGTGATGTCCTTCACGTCGACTTTCCGATAGGTGTTGCGGTTTCGCACGTCGATGGAGTCCAGTGTTGCCGCAAGCTCCCCGATCGGAACCTGGACCTTCTGGAAGTCCGACGAGTCGGAAAGGTCAGGAAGGGGGATCACCGATCCGCCGCTCTCCGCGAAAAGAACCTTCAGGTCAGTGATGTTCTCAAGCGGTTTCGGAGGCTGCCATTCGGGGAGCGGCGTCTGCGAGGGATTGCTCTCGACGTGGATGCCCTTGAAGTCGATGCCGCCCGTCGAGGGAATGGACGGTCCCGGCGGCGGCTTCGGCACGACCGCGGGAGTCTCGGGAAGATGTTCGACTTTCACAGAGAATTCCATGACCATGTTCTTGTTCAGCGCCATGGACGGGCTCAGCGGGATTTTCAGCTCCTGGCCGGGGCTGACGATCATCGTCCCGTCCTGGACCTGCACACCGCCCGCGGGCAGAGGCACCGTCCAGGCCGACAGGGAGCCCTGTGCCAGAGGGACGGCCCGGGATCCCGTTGCGGAACGGGTGAGCATGCCCGATTTCACCCCGAGATCGGTTGCCTTGTCCTGGAACGAAAGCCTGTTCGCGCTCCCGGTGGGCTTTCCTTCTATCAGGAGGACCTGCGTGCTGGTCGTGTCGTTCACCACCGATGCCGAGAGCAGTGAGCCGCCCTTGGCGTTCAGCGCTTCGACGAACGCCTTGAGCGCCCCCCCCTTCCAGGACAGTCCCACTTCCTTGTCCCCGACCTTGAACGTGTACTGCCCGGGGTCAACCGTGAAATCCATCGGAAGGGAGCGCGAGAGGAAGCGGTCAGCGGTCGCCACCTGCTTCACCAGGATATGCTTCGTTTCCTCGGTCGCCTGGCGGGTGGCGGTGGCGACGAGCGAGGATTCGTCCGACGACGCCGCGACCCTGTCGTTGAAGGGATTCTGGAAACCGTACAGGGTGCGGGCGACATCGCGAAGGACGGTGATCTTTCGAGTCACGTCCTGCCAGGCCGTCTTCCTCTGCTGCTCGGTGTCGAGCTCCTTCTGCATGCGCGTCAGGGGCTCTTTCTTCACCGCCATCAGGGCGTCGATTATTTTTTGAGTGTTATATTTGTCAGTCACGCCCGGGACGGACAGGTCAGACATCGCGGCCTTTCTACCCTCCCGAGGCGTCGCTCTCAGATCTTTTCGTCAACCAGAAGTCCAATCGTCTCCTTGATCCTGGCGATCAGATGCTGAATTTCCTCGGCGGGGATCTCCTTGATTACCTTATCGGTTTCCACGTCAACCACCTTGATGATCACCTGGTTGATCGTTTCGTTCACCGAGAGCTGGACCCGGCGGTTGAACGCGAGAAACGTCTTTTCGAGGGCCTTTGCCTGATTCTCGATTTCCTGTCGCGAGAGTTTCTGCTGATCGGCAGGCAGCTCGACCTGCCGTGGCTGCCGCTCGGGCAACACCCGCGCCTCCTTGAGGAGGACATCCTGCACGGGATTCGATTTGAGAATCCCAGGTATCTCCATACCCATGTTTTTGTACCTCCGTGTACTTTGTCTCCCCGCGCGCCTGGAACACGCGGGGACGTGATGCGCATCGGCTCCGCCGATGCGCCCTCACCGACGCTACCGCGTCGGTGCTCCGGAAAAAGGGGAGCGGGTCGTGCGCGACCTCCCCGCCCCGTCGCTGGTCCGGAAGAAACGACGTCCAGAAGTTTCTTCCTTGTGTGGGAACGGTGGGTCCTGAGTGCCTGTCTCCTACTGCAGGAGCTGGAGGACCGACCTGGGTTTCAGGTTGGCCTGTGCCAGCATTGCAGTGCTTGACTGCATCAGGATCTGGTTTTTGGTATAGTCCACCATTTGCGAAGCCATGTCTGTATCGCGAATCAGCGATTCGGCGGCCTGTATGTTCTCGGACGCCACCGCGACCCCCTTGGCCGCCATCTCGAAGCGGTTCTGGTAGGCGCCGAGATCGGCGCGCTGCCGGGAAACCTGCCTCAGGGCGTTGTCCACGCTGCCGATGACCGCGTTGGCCTTGTCTGGAGTGGAGATCGAGATCCCCTTCAGCCCCAGTGCCTGAGCCGTCATGGTGCCGATGAACACCTGCTTTCGCTGGTCCATATTTGCCCCGACCTGGAAGAACATCTCCGCGGTGGCGGTTCCGCCCCTGTTGGGGTTGGAGAACCGTCCGGTAAGCATGTTCAGTCCGTTGAATTGGGCATGGGACGCGATCCTGTTGACCTCGTCGACCAGCTGGGAGACCTCAACCTGAATCTGCATCCGGTCTTCATCAGTGTAGATGCCGTTTGCCGACTGGACAGCCAGCTCCCGGACCCGGTGCATGATGTCTTGCGTCTCCGACAGATAGCCTTCAGTGGTCTGAATGAAGGACACCGCATTCTCGATATTCCTGCCCGCCTGGTTGAGCCCGCGGATCTGGCTTCTCATCTTCTCCGACACCGCCAGTCCCGACGCGTCGTCTCCGCCCCTGTTGATCCGCATCCCGGTGGACAGCTTCTCAATGTCCTTGTTCAGGTCCAGCTCATTGAACTTGACCTGCCTGTTCGCGTACAGAGCGCTCATGTTGTGGTTGATAATCATGTGACCCTCCTTGACTTGAATGGAGGCATCCGTGCCTCCGGCAGTCGCGCCGCGCGGTTCCGCGGCGTTCGTGCCCCTGTGTGCTGTCGGGATTTCCAATGGGAAGGACTCGCGCGTACCTTCCCCCCGTTCCCTATTTCCCGATCAACAAGGAAACCGGCCCCTTGTGTCAGGGGCTCGGCTCCCTTTTTCCCAACACACCTCAGGAGGGTGCTTTTTCAAAGATCAAGGGTCACTTTTGCAATGATAATGAACTACTGAAGCAGCTGCAAGACTGTCCTTGTCTTGGTGTTGGCCTGGGCCAGCATGGCCGTTGCCGACTGCGTGAGGATGACGTTCTTGGTGTAGTCCACCATCTCGCTGGCCATGTCGGCATCCCTGATCCGCGACTCGGCCGCCTGCAGGTTCTCCGCCCCGATGTCCAGGCCCTTCACCGCGTACTCCAGGCGGTTCTGGTAGGCGCCCAGGTCGGCGCGCTGCTTGTTGATCGTGCGCAGCGCCGAATCCAGCATCCCGATGGAGCGGTTGGCCCCGTCCGGGGTGGAAAGGGAGATGATCTGCTTGCTGCCCGGGTTCTTGATTCCCAGGGCCTCTGAGGTCATCGTGCCGATGAACACCCGGGTGCGCTGGTCCATGTTGGCCCCGATGTGCAGCCACATGGAGGCGGTGACGACGTTTTGCCCGCTGGTGCGTGCAAAACGGCCCGTGAGCATGTTCATGCCGTTGAACTGCGCGTGCGAGGCGATGCGGTCCACCTCGTTGACCAGGGCGGAAACCTCCACCTGGATCTGCATGCGGTCCTCGTCGGTGTAGATGCCGTTGGAAGACTGCACCGAGAGCTCCCGCAGCCTCTGGACGATGTCCTGGCTCTCCTGCAGGTAGCCTTCCGAGGTCTGGATGAAGGAGATGCCGTTGGAGGCGTTGGTGCTGGCCTGGCGCAGGCCGCGGATCTGGCCGCGCATCTTCTCCGAGACGGCCAGCCCCGAGGCGTCATCGCCGGCGCGCACGATACGGAGGCCCGAGGAGAGCTTCTCCATGTTCTTGTCAACGCTCAGGTTGTTGACCTTGAGCTNNGACTCGCCCCGGGCATCCATGCCCGGGGATTCCATACCTGCCATGCCACCGGCACGGCCTTCGTCGGGCCTCCGACCTCGCTTCAGGCTTTCTCCCCTTCCGAATTCCCTTGCACGGCCTTCCAGGCAGGCCGATACACAGAGTAGCGGAAGAAGGGAGCAAGCCCTCGGGCGGCGGGCGGAGCTACCCTCACTCCTTGTTTCGACATGAGGAAGTTTAAATATTAGGGGGATTTTTAAAAAATATTCAGGAGAGATCTTCTATGAAGCGGGCGGCAATATGGTCTTCAGGCTCGATTTCCAGCACCGTGCGGAAGAAGCCAAGGGCCTCCTCCTTATCGCCTCTCTTGAGTGCGAGGATGCCGAGGTTGGAGATGACCTTGGTGTTCTCGGGCTCCAGGGCAAGGGCCTCGCCGAGCCGCGTCCGGCTTTCAGCCAGCTCGCCGAGCTCCATCAGGCAGATCGCCATCTCGTTCAGGAGATCCGTGTGCGGGGATCCGAGATCAAGGGCCTTCATGAATGCGTCCCGGCCCTCCGCATAGCGGGCCAGGCGCCTGTGGGCCCAGCCAAGGAGAAACCAGGCATTGGGTACCCCCGGGCGAGAGGAGAGGAAAGAGGTGATTGCGGCGATCCCTTCTTCTTCTTTTCCCATCCGGATGCTGTCGAAGGCCTTCTGGAACAGCCCGTCCATCAATCCCTGCTCGTCGATCTCTCGAACGATCCGTTTCGCCTCCCGGACCCTCTTCTCGTCGGCCCCCGATTTCGCGAAAAACTTCAGATGCTCCCGCGCCTTCTCGAACGATCGCTGGTGCAGGTAGAAGTAGGCGACGTTGTAATGGATCGTCGGCTCCGTCGGGTCGGCGGCGAGGGCTGCCTTGTACGCCTCGAATGCGAGAGCCTGGAACTCGTCCACCTGGTCCGTGCGCTCCAGCTTTTCCATCTGCCGTGCCCGCTCTTCATAGGCGAGCGCGAGATTCATGCACGTCACCGCGTCATCGGGGAACAGCCCCTCCAGGGCGCGGAAAATTTCGATGGCCACTTCCGATTCCCCGTTTCGGGCCTGCAGGATGCCGGCGTGGGTGAACTCGCTCTTGATGTCGGGTTTCACCGCCAGGACGAATTTGCGGTAGTAGTCGGTATGCGCATTTGTCTGGTCCCACGCCAGCACCTTGAGCGTGCCGGCGACGATCGCCTCCCAGCTCGCCCGGTTCAACTGGCCATCACGCTGTTCTGCGACTACGAGAATCATAGACACCTTTCGGCTTACGCCTTACGCCCGTCACCCCTGAAGGGGCGGCCTACGTACTCACGGGTTCACGGCCGGCGCTGGAGAGCCAG
>PMZS01000058.1 GCA_003170115.1 Spirochaetaceae bacterium | reverse complement strand
GGGGATGCGCGAGGTGATCGCGGTCCAGGCCTGCCTCCCCATCCTGAACCTCGGACTGGAATGGTACGAGAGCTGGAAAACGATCGTCGTCGTGCCGGACGTGTTCGTGGAGGAGCACACGTCTTTCGACGCGGCAGGGGTGGTCCACGAGTGGGACGAGGACCAGAGCGGCGAGTCGTGGGACACCGGCCCCGTGCTGCTCTCCTGGAAAGACGTCGAAGCTTCGGGCTGGGGAGAGGGGTACAATGTCATCATCCACGAGGCCGCCCATCGACTGGACATGCTGGACGGCGAGGTCAACGGTCGGCCCTCCCTGCACAAGGAAATGGACCCTGACGAGTGGCGCGCAGTTTTCACGAAGGCTTTCCAGGACCTGAAGCACAAGGCGGGGCGGAAAAAACGGGGCCTCAAAATCGACGTATACGCCGTTGAGGACGACGGGGAGTTTTTCGCCGTGACCAGTGAGTACTTTTTCGAGCGTCCGCGTATGCTCTCCCGGGAATATCCCGACGTGTACCGTCTCCTGGCCGCATTTTACAGGCAGGATCCAGGCCGCAGGATTCACGCTCCTTGAAAACGAGCCGAATGCGGCCCTGGCGGTACCCTGCCATCGCCGCCGCTGCCGTGCTCCTGGCATCGTGCGCGACGTTCGTGAACAGCAGGTTCGCGGGCACCCTCCTGCTGGGCATGATGAACGTCGAGGCGGACACGGCCGGCATCACGGGCGTGATCCTGGACAGGACCGGTGATCTTCTCTCGGTGGAGGACGAGCGAACCACCACGATCTACTGCGTGAGTGCCTCCCCTGCTGCTTCATCCGACCTCGTGCCAGGCATGCGAGTGAGCGTGACTGGCAGGTTCGAGGCGGGCATCCTCGCCGCTCGGCTGCTCCGCCGCATCGGCGGAACACCCTGGCCTGCCGCTGCGGAGGCTTCGCCCGCATCCGCCGGTGTCACGCACGTTCTCATTCTCATGCAGGAGAATCACAGCTTCGACAACTACTTCGGCTCCTTTCCCGGTACAGACGGCCCGTCACCGGACCTCGCCGTCGAAGGGTTTGCACGGTTTCACCTTCCTTCGGCCATCTCCCAGAACCTCCCGCACTCGGCGGAGGTCGCTCAGGCTGCAATGAATGGGGGAAAGATGGACCACTTCGTGGCTGCCGAAGGCTCGGCGGACACCCTGGGCTACTACGATTCACGTGACATACCGAACTACTGGGCATACGCGAAGCGGTTCGCTCTGGCCGACCGGCTCTTCAGCTCCTTCTCCGGGCCGACCCTGCCAAATCACCTTTTCGCCGTGGCAGCATTGTCACCCGGGGTTGATACCAACATCTCCAAACCGCCGGGGGGTGGATTCCGTTTTGCGTCGCTGCCCGACGCCCTGGAGGCAGCCGGCGTAGCATGGAAATGTTACGTCGGCCAGAAGGACCCCAGGGAGTTCAATGCGTTGAATCCACTCGCAGGGTTCCCCTCTCTTGTCCGCGACAGGAACCAGCGGCGGCTCGTGTCCAGCGGCGAGCTTTTCAGGGACCTGAGGGCGGGAACTCTCCCGTCAGTCGCCTGGATATTCCCGAGCGCGGAGGAGTGCGAGCACCCCCTTACCGACGTGCGAATCGGCATGTGGTATGTCACGGCGGTCGTGAATGCCCTCATGAAGAGCAGCTCCTGGCAGGACACCGTCCTGATNNGCTCCTGGCAGAACACGGTTCTGGTCGTGACGTGGGACGAATATGGCGGGTTTTTCGACCACGTGGCCCCGCCGCGCCGATTCGAAACGATGCTCGGGCCGCGGGTGCCGGCCCTGATCGTATCGCCCTATGCCCGCCCGGGCTTCATCGATCACACATCGTATGACTTCACATCGATCCTGCGNNTATGTCGAGGATCTCTTCGGCGTGCCCCCGCTGACCGCGTGGGACCGGCAAGCGGCGTCGATCGCGGGCATGCTCGATTCCGCTCCCCACCTCGAGCCCTTGTTTCTGGCGGGGCAATAAGGCGTGCTCAGTTGCCTGAGGGGGGGCCGAATCCGAAGAATCTCGCGGCGGCTCCGATCACCGCGAGGCTCCAGACGATGAAGATGACAATGGTAAGGCGCCTGCTGCCGGTCCGTTCGAGGAAGTGACGCTGGACGGTTGTCAGAATCACCATGGTGCCCAGAATCCAAAGCAGCAAGGCAACGCCCCAGCCCCAGCCGATCCAATGCTGAAAGAAGCTCACTCTCCGCATCAGAATGGACGGTTCCTCCCGTGTCAAGGACAAATTGACAGGCCCCCTCGTGTGGCACATGATCCCGACACATGAGTACTCAGAAGGGAAATGTCCTGATCATCGGCGCGGGGGCAACAGGGCGCGGGCACGTTGCCCAGCTTGCCGTCGAGTCCGGCTACCGGGTGACCTTCCTGGACAAGGACCAGTCGCTCTGCGCCCGGCTTCGGGCCTCCGGCAGCTACTCAGTACGGCTGGTGAGCGGGCACACCAGGACCGTGACCATCGACGATTTTCGGATTGTCCACACCTCGGAGAGCAAAGATGTGTACTCCGCCTTCCGGGATTCCTCCCTCGTGTTCACTGCCGTCTGTCCCGGCAACCTGAGAGACGCGGCGACGGCCATGCGTGCACCGATTATCCAATGGCTGAAGGCCGCGGGACCTCACGATTTCAAGAATGTTCTCTGTTGTGAGAACATGAATCACAGCTCCACCACCTTCAGAGACTTCATTCTGGAGGACTTTCCCGGGGAACTGCGCGAAAAACTGGAGCGGCAGGTCGGATTTGCGGATACGATGGTCGCGCGCGTGGTTGCCCGGCCTTCCGACCCTCTCTTGCTCCTGGGAGAGGAGTACAGCGAGTGGACCGCCGACCGGAACGCAATCCGCGGACCCGACCTGCCCGCAATCCGGACACTCGAGCTCGTGGAGGACCAGACGAGGTTCCTCCAGCGAAAGCTCTATATCCACAACACGGGTCATGCCACTTTCGGCTACCTGGGATTCCTCAGGGGATACGCGTACATTCACGAGGCGGCGCAGGACCCGCGGATCATGGAGATCTGCGAGAAGGCGATCGAGGAATCGGGGTGGGCCATCGAGAAGGAGTATGGTTTCACTGCCGAGGTGATCCGCGCGTACCGCGCCGCACTCACGGAGAAATGCGTGAGCCCGGAGCTGCCGGATGAGATTCTTCGCGTGGTGAGGGAACCAATCCGCAAGCTTGGCCGGGACGAACGGTTCTTCGGGCCTGTCGGGCTGATGCTCGCCCATGGGAGATTACCGGAGTTTCTCCTCTATGGAGTCTGCGGCGCCTTGATTGCAAGGATCCCGGGAGACGAGCAGTCCTCAAGAATCGGGGAGCTGATCCGGCAGAGGGGTGTGTCGTGCCTGGATGAGCTCACGGGCATGACGGTGCCCCCCGCCGTCCGTGAAAGAATCGAATCTCTCCTGCCCCGGGTGCGGGAGGAGTTCGCGGCACGGGCATGAAGATCCCGCCCTTCAAGACCGAGCCGTACTTCCAGTCCCGTCCGTGGGGGGGGCGGGCGATGGCCGACACGCTGGGCAAGAAGATTCCGGACGGACCCGTCGCGGAAGCCTGGGAGGTCTCGGCGCATCCGAATGGCGTGTGCCGCGTTTCTGGCGGAGCGCTGCATGGTGAACGCCTCTCGGATCTCGTACAGGAAGAAGGCAGGGCGCTGCTCGGGGAGGACGCATTCCAGAAGTACCGGGGCGAGTTTCCCCTCCTGGTGAAGCTCATCGACGTCAACGCCCTCGCCTCGGTCCAGGTCCACCCGAACGATGCGCAGGCGCAAGCGATGGAAGGATACCCCCGGGGCAAGACCGAGGCCTGGTACATCATCGCGTGCGGGGAGAACGCCCGGTTTTCGCTGGGCCTTGTTCCGGGAACGACGGCGGAAACCTTCCGGTCCGCTCTCGGCCGGGGCCAGGCGCAGGCGCTGCTCGGCTCCCCCCGGGCCGCCTCCGGGGATTGCCTGTTCGTCCCGCCGGGAACGGTCCACGCGGCGGGAAACGGAGTCCTCCTCCTGGAAGTCCAGCAAAGCTGCGACATCACATACCGAGTCTATGACTGGAACCGGGTGGATGAGCAGGGACGCACGCGGGAGCTTCACGTGGAGAAAGCCCTGCAGGTCATTGACTTCCAGGCCCGGCCCCGGGTCTACCGCGCTCGTGAGATCACCGACGGCGTGAGCCGGATCGTGGCGTGCGAGTTCTTCGAAATGGACGAGGTGAGACTGGTGTCAGGGATCGATCTGCCTTCCCGTCCATGCTGCTCGACGGGGACGCTCGTTGCGGGGGCATGCATGCTCCAGTCGGCCAGTGACCGGGTGGAGCTTGCTTCCGGCGACAGCTTCGTCATTCCGGCCGGCACGCCGGTGCGCCTCGGCGGGGGAAGAGCGACAATTGTCCTCACGTCCCTCGCGTGAAAGGAGAATGCATCCATGAACATCCTCGGATCGGGAGACAGCCTTCGAAAACGGACTTCGCATCCCTATATCGGACTGCAGCCCGCCAGCACATCGGAACGCTCACGTGAGGCGGTGGACGGGTTGAACAGGGGCCGGGAAAACCTCCGGGGGCCAGCCGTGCAGGTCACCTACTGGTTCGAGGTAGTGCATGAGGGCGAGCCCATGGAAGGACTCGTTACCGCGGCGAAGATGCTCCTGGAGCACGGGACGCTGAAGCCCTGGCACCAGGAAGGGGATGCATCCGTGCCGAAGCCCGCCGGGTACGACGAGTTCATGAGCTGGGCTACTGACGTGGTTCTGCTGGGGCATAATGGCGGCCAAAAGGTGGAATCAGGCCTTGTGAAGATCGCCTATCCGCTCGCCTTCTTCGACAAGCGTTCCGACCGCAAGGTGCCTCTTGCCCAGCTCCTGATGGCGATTGCAAGCGAGCCCTTCGCGGCGTTCTCATTCTCCCAGGGCGCACGGATCGTCGACGTTGCTTTCCCCCCGGAGCTCCTTTCACGTTTTCCGGCCCGACTCTGGCCCCATTCGAGGGTCCGCCGCTATCTCGGGCTGGCTGCCGATGAACCGATCATCGGGACGATTGTGAAGCCGAAAACAGGTCTCACCCCCGAGCTGTTTTCCCGCTCCGTCGTGGAGGCCGCCCTTGCAGGGGCGCGGTTCACGAAGGCCGACGAGAACATGCACCTGCCCCTCTCGGAGGTTCCCCGCTACGTGGGCCGGGTCGTGAAGGATCTGCAATCAGCAGGGTTCGACCTCGGCCGATCCGATCCGCCGAAGGGCAGGAGGTTCCTGTTCGCGCCTCATATCACGACCGACTCGGACTGCATGCACGAATATGCACGCGCGGCACTCGATGCGGGGGCGAACGCTCTCATGTTCTCACCGTATTACGGCGGCGGGTTCCCCCTCATGGCGGAGTTGATCGAACGCCATGATGTGCCCGTGTATGCGCATACCGCGGGAATGAATGTGTCGACAGGCTGCGCAACATGGGGATTCGATCCGCGCGTCACGTATCTCCTTGCGGCGCTCTACGGCGCCGCGTTCATGCAGCTGACGACAATGGGAGGCTATCTCAAGCCCGATGACACCGAGAAGGGCCCCATCCTTGATACGCTGGGCGCGCATGGGCTTGAAGGCGCGGAAGGGATGACGCTGGCAATCGCGGGGGGCCTCGGTCCTGGCAACATCGGAGTGAACATGCGCCTTCTCGGAAAGGCGGGTCGGATGTTCCTGGCAGGGACCTCAGTCTACAGTCACCCGGATGGACCGTCTTCAGGTGTCCGCGCGATCATTGCAGCCTACAGGGCCTTTTCAGAGGAAGGCGTGGCCGACCTTCCGGGGCTGAAGAGGTACGCGGCATCGAAAGGCAAGGAAGGAAAGCCCCTGGCTCGGGCGCTCGGATGAGGTCCTCGGAGATCCCCGTTCGCGAGCCGAAGCGGATATTGACCCTGCCCGGAAGAAGACACGACCGAAGGTCTGAGTCACCCGGTGACCGCTGATGGCGAATGGGCGAGAAAAAGTCCCGCGCAGTCGCAGTCTGGATGATTGATGCAGTAGAGGATTCTATTCTTTACGATGAGTCCTTCCTGCTCACGCCGGCCTCTCCGACCCATCCTGCGGACGGTCTGGGGATCGCGAGTTCTCCAGCATTCTGAAAGACCGTCACCCACGTTCCACATTGTCTCTCTCATGATTGAAGCCCTCACCATAATTCAGGTTTGCACAAAATCTGGTGCAGTTCTGTGCGGTAGCGCACGCAGGATTGAAATTTCAAGCGCGGGAGGCCGGGGGGAATCGGCCTCGGAAAATGATCTATTTGAAGAGCGTCGCCTGCCTCTGGTAGTCATCGGCAAGGCTGTGCGCGTTTCCCAGGACGACGATAAAATCCTGGGTGTCCTTCTTGTTGAGCAGGAACATCACATAGTTACCGTCATTCGTAATCTCAACCACCGTATAGGATGACTCGTAGCCGTGGGTCTCGAAGGAAACGGTAATGAGCGCTGAGCTGTCAGTAGAGAACTTTCCGACTTCCTGCACAAACGCGATCGAGCTCTTGTTGGCAATCGCGATATCGATTTTCTTTGCCACGGACTGTACGAGTTTCAGGAGCTTGTCTCTCTCTGAGAACATGAGCGGATAGCTGTATTTGGCGTTCAGCCACATCATTCCGTCTCCGCCTGGACTGACCACCACGTCGACCGCCATGTCCATGTGGTCGTACCCGCTCTCCGCGTGCGAACTTCCCACGGCCAGTGGTCCGATGGCGAACACACCCGAGGCACCGGCGACCAGCAGAACCAGAATCAGGAATCGCTTCATGGTAGGAAAATAGTCATGGAAGCCGACTCAATACTGTGCGTTAGCGCACGCAGGGCGTAGATGGCGCGGCTTCTTATCCTTTCCACGTTTCCACGTCGATAAGACCGATGCGTGCGGCGTATCTCACCAGGTCGACGGTTGTCTTGAGCCCGAGCTTGTGGAGGATATTGGAGCGGTGGTTCTCCACGGTCTTTGCACTTATGAACAGCCGCGCCGCAAACGGGTCACACTGCTGTCAGGTCAGGGAGCAAACGGCGGAACTCCTTCCGCACGACCTCGTAGCATTCGCATACCCGCTTTTCCAAGCCTGGTCGATCCAGCACGCTGATATGGCCACGGCGGTAATGAATCAGCCCCGCACTCTGCAAGCGCCCTGCAGCCTCAGTCACGCCCTCGCGCCGCACCCCCAGCATGTTGGCGATCAGCTCCTGGGTCATTTCCAGATCGTTCGACCGCAACCGGTCCAGGCTGAGAAGCAGCCAGCGGCAGAGCTGCTGGTCCACCGTGTGGTGCCGATTGCAGACGGCGGTTTGCGCCATTTGAGCCGTAAGAGCCAGGGTGTAGCGCAGCAGCAAATGCTGCAATGCAGCGGCTCGGGTGAACTCCCGCTTGAGCACTTGACCATTCAGCCGATAGGCGTGACCTGCACTCTGCACCACGGCCCGGTTCAGCATCGCGCCTCCACCCATGAAGAGGGCGATTCCCACGACTCCCTCGTTGCCGACCACGGCTATTTCCGCGGACGCGCCATTCTCCAATTCGTACAGCAGAGACACGATGGCGGTCGTCGGGAAATACACGCAGTTCAACTGGTCCCCGGACTCATGAAGGGCTTTTCCCAGTGGCAGAGGGACCAGTTCCAGGTTGAGATGGAGGCGCTCAAACTCGCTATTCGGAAGGACGGCGAGCAGATGGTTCTGCCGGCTGTCGGGGATCATCGGCGGGCTCCTCGTCTTGATTGTCGCACTCACGTATTCATCACCACACATGAAGTATTGCCGCAGAGGGCCGAAGAGGAAAAGTCACGGGATCCATGAAAAACTGCGTAGAAAATAAACGACAGGCGTGTAGAAAAACCGCTATGGCACCAGCAGCCACCTTCCTCTCTGCTCATCCTGGCGCTTGACTTCAAAAGCACATGAGGTAGGATTGGTCAGGTTCCAGGAGTCGGAGAGAAGCGCGCGTCGCGGAAACGGAGTGAGGCCATGCCGAGAGCACAATCACCGAGGGTGAAACTTCAAGGCATTCGCAAGTGTCCCACGGGCATCCGGGGGCTCGACGAAATCACGGAAGGAGGGCTGCCGCGGGGACGGGCGACCCTCGTGTGCGGGGGAGCCGGTTGCGGCAAGACGCTCCTGGCCATGGAGTTCATCGCGCGCGGAATCCTCGACCTCGGCGAGCCGGGCGTTTTCGTTTCATTCGAAGAGCCCATCGGAGACCTGACAGCAAACGTCATGAGCCTGGGGATCGATCTGCGGGACTTGAGCCGTCGCGGGCTTCTCGCAATGGACGAAGTCCAAATCGAAAGGAGCGAGATCCAGGCGACCGGGGAGTACGACCTCGAGGGACTGTTCGTCCGCCTGGGGGGGGCCATCGACGAGGTCAAGGCCAAGCGCGTGGTACTGGACACCATCGACAGCCTGTTCGACGGCCTTCCGAACGAAGCCATCCTCCGGGCTGAGCTTCGCAGGATGTTCCGATGGCTGAAGGCGAAGGGAGTCACCACGATAGTCACCGCAGAGCAAGGTGAGAGATCGCTCACACGTCACGGTCTGGAAGAATACGTGAGCGACTGCGTCATCCAGCTCGACCACCGGGTAAGGAACCAGATCGCCACGCGGAGGCTCCGTGTCATCAAGTACCGAGGCAGCAAGCACCGCACGAACGAGTATCCGACGATGATCAACAACAAGGGCCTGAGCGTGCTGCCCATCAGCTCCCTCGGCTTGAGCTACCCCGTGAGCAAGGCGCGCATCTCCACGGGCATCCGGCGGCTGGATGCCATGCTCGGCGGCCGGGGATACTACCGGGGGAGCAGCATCCTCGTGTCGGGGAGCGCGGGGACGGGAAAGACGAGCTTCGCCGCAGCGTTTGCCGATAGTGTCTGCCGCGGAGGGCAGAAGTGTCTCTACCTCTCCTTCGAGGAATCTCCGGAGCAGCTCCTCCGCAACATGGCCTCGATCGGCTTCGACCTCAAGCGTTGGACCACCCGGGGGCTGTTGCAGTTCCGAAGCCAGCGGGTGACGATGTACGGCTTGGAGAACCACCTCGCAAACCTCCACCTTTGGGTGGAGGAGTTTTCCCCTTCCACCGTGGTCATGGATCCCGTCACAAGCCTGGTCGGCGAGGGGCTGAGCGACGAGGTCGAGGCAATGCTGACGCGCACGATCGATTACCTGAAAGGCCGCGGAATCACCGCATTTTTCACCACCCTGCCGAAGGGCGGCGTCCAGCACGAGGGGAGCGAAGTCAGCATTTCCTCCCTGATCGACACCTGGCTGCATCTGAGGACCTTCGAATCCGGCGGGGAGCGGACAAGGGGGCTCGTCGTGATCAAGAGCCGCGGAATGGCGCACTCCAACCAGGTGAGGGAGTTCCTCCTCACGGACACCGGCGTAAAGCTGCGCGACCCGTATGTGGGGTCAGGGCAGGTCCTGATGGGCTCCGCCCGTGAGGTGCAGGAAGCGGAGGACCAGGACCGGGCGAGGGAGGCAAAGCAGGCCTTCGAGCGGCGTCAGCACGACTTGGAGGGGGAACGCCAGAAGTTGGAGGCCCAGATCAAAGCCATGCGTCTTGAGCTGAAGAACCTGACCGAGGAAATAAAGGCCGCCAGCGGCACGGAACGGCTCAGAACGACACGGCGAAGCCAGGAGCGCAGGCAGTTGCAGATTTCCAGGAAGGCGGACTAGAGCGGATGCCGGATTCCGGAGCAAAGAGAAGGAGCAAAAAGGCCGGAAAACCGCGCAGGGCCTCGAAGCAGCCCAGATGGGACCTTCGACTCTACATTGCCGGCCGGACCCCGCGGGCCGAGAGAGCATTGCAGAACCTCGAGCGGATCTGCAGCGAGCACCTTGCCGGCATGAACCGCGTCGTGGTCATCGACCTCTTGAAGACACCGCACCTGGCCCGGGGGGACCAGATCGTTGCGGTTCCCACCCTCGTACGGAACCTTCCCACTCCGATGCGCAGGATCATCGGGGACCTTTCCAACACCGAGCGGGTCCTCATCGGCCTCGACATTCGAGCTCGATGACCTCGAAAAAAACAGGGATGCCGGCACGCAAGAGCGCCTCCAAGGCTCGTTCTTCCCGGGCCGCTGCACGCACGAAAGTCCCTCAAGAGTACGTGCTGAAGCTGTACGTCGCAGGGGTGGACCGGAAATCCACCGATGCAATCAGGGTAATCACGGGGCTGTGCGATGAATACCTGCAGGGAAGGTATAAGCTGGCGATCGTCGACATCTACCAGCAGCCCATGCTGGCGCGGGGAGAGCAGATCATTGCGGCACCCACGCTCATCAGGAAACTTCCTCTGCCATTGAAGAGGCTGGTCGGAAACATGGCAGACCTGGACAAGGTCATGGTGGGGCTCGACCTGAGGCCCATGCTGTGAAATCCCCCCCTTCCCGCCAGGAGCTCAAACGTCAGGTTGCGGAGCTCAGCGTGCGCCTGCGCGAAGCGGAAGAAGCTCTCGCCGTCATCCGTGAGGGGGAAGTGGATGCCATCGTCGTCTCGGGGAGGCGCGGCACGCACGTCTTCTCCCTCGCGGGCGCCGATTCCGTCTACCGGCTTATCGTGGAATCGATGCAGGAGGCAGCCCTTACGGCGACGCCGGAAGGCCGGATTCTATTCTGCAACCGGCAGTTCAGTGCGATGCTCAAGCTTCCCCTGGACACCCTGCTCGGGCGCAAGCTCGCCGACCTGGTAGCAGTGGAAGATCACCGCATCCTCGCTTCGCTCCTCAATGCCGCCGAATCGAAGCCGGTCAAGTGCCGTCTTCGGTTTCTCGGCCGGACGGGGACCATTCCGTCCCACGCTTCCGCGAGCTTCCTGCCCCAGCAGGAAGTGCCGACCATCTGCGTCGTGGCCGCCGACCTTTCGGATCTGGAGGCTTCGGACGCCCACCTTCGGCAGTCCAACGCAGAGTTGCAGAGGAGAGCTGCGCAGCTTCGAAGGCTGGCCGGAGAACTGGCCCAGGCGGAGGATCGCGAGCGTCGCCGTCTTGCCTCGATCCTCCACGACGGGCTGCAGCAGCTCCTGGTAGGGGCTCAGCTGCAGATGGGCAGGGTAATCGCGGAAAGCGGAAAAAGGCCTGGCCCCACGAGCCGCAGGGTTGCCCAGCTGCTGGATCAATCGATCGAGATGTCACGGTCTCTCGCCCTGGAGATCAGCCCTCCATTCCGGTTCGGTTCCGGGCTGGTCGCCGCTTTTTCATGGCTCGCCCGCTCGATGGGTGAGAAGCACTCGCTCGAGGTCCTTGTGAAGGCGAAGGGAGAGATCGATCCCGCGGGAGAGGAAATCTCAATCCTTCTCTTCCGCTCGGTCCAGGAGCTTCTCTTGAACGTGGTGAAACACGCGGGAGTGCAGACTGCGGTCATCCTGCTCGAGGTGGACGGGGATCATTTGCACATCAGCGTGGCGGACAATGGGAGGGGGTTCGATGCCGAAAGGGTGGAACAGGCTCCCGGCGATAGCGGCTTCGGTCTTTTCAGCATCCGGGAACGTCTCAGCCTCGTGGGGGGGCGGATGGACATACGCAGCACGCCGGGGAATGGCAGCAGCTTCACGCTGGTGGTGCCCGTGGCGAGCCTGCGCGCGGATGTCGGGAGGACTGCCGCTGGGAGAAGCGATTCTTCCCGACGGCAGCCCTCTCCCGCGGCCCGCGGCCGGCCCCGTGGCGGCGCTGCAGGCCGTGCACATACCGGTCCTCGATGACCGCGGAGTCACCCGGGGAAGTTTCGTGCAAGGGGGGCGTCCTCTCAGCCGGGGATGACACGCCCGCTTTTCCGCTGTAGCCTGCAAACGCGTGCGCGAGCGGCCGTCGGGCGCAGCCAGCGCGCCGCCAGGAAAGCTGTGATGATCCGCGTAATCATCTGCGACGATCACCCCCTCGTGCGTGAAGGTGTGCGCGTCGTGGTCAACGACTCGAAGGACGTCGTGCTCGAGGACGAGGCCTCCAACGGTCGCGAGCTGCTGGAAAAGATTCGCAGGCGCAACTTCGACGTCATCATCCTCGATATTTCTTATCCGGAAGGCCCGGATGGCCTTGAGATCCTGAAAGCCATCAAGGCGGAGCGGCCCCGGTCCACAGTCCTGGTATTAAGCATGCACCCGGAGGAGCTGTCTGCCGTGCGCGCCCTGCGGGACGGTGCCTCCGGTTACCTGGTGAAGGGCAGCAGGCCGGCGGAGCTCCTGGCGGCAATCCGCAAGGTCGCGGCGGGCGGCAAGTACGTCAGCCCTGCCCTCGCGGAGCTGCTGGCAACGGACCTTGAAAGCGCGCGGGTGAAATCGGCCCACGAACAACTCAGCGACCAGGAATACAAGGTGCTGTGCCAACTTTCCGTGGGCAAGAGCCTCTCAGTTACGGCGCGCGAGATGGGATTGAGCCCCTCGACTGTCGGGACCTACCGCTCGCGGATCATGAGCAAGCTTGGCCTGAAAAATAATGCGGACCTGGTCCGCTACGCCCTCAAGAACAGCCTGATAGACTGACCTTCCCCCCCCCTGCCCCGCTACTCCTCGCCCCACTTTGCGAGACGGCGATCCCGCTCGGCGTCCAGTGCCTCCTGAAACTTTTCCCGTATTTCTCGCTCGGCTTGCCAGTCGCTTTCCAGGTTCTCAAGCTCCGACCACACCTGACCATTATTGCTTTCCTTGTCCCCAGAGCCAGGGTAATCATAGACACTCTTGCTGGAAGCACGAGAGCTTCGATACCAGGGCTGGGGCTTGCCGTCATTCAACGACTTGTATTGAGCTTGCTCGTCAAATGATGCCGCTCTCCATTTTTCCGGATCATAAAACATGAGGGTCTTTTCCGCCGATACCCTCCTTCTGTTCTGGTCAATGAGGCGGATTTCTGTCAGCGAGATCATTTCTCCCGGATGAAGTCTTATGGGGAAGGTCATCTGGACGGCAAAAGGATATATGTTGTTTTCCTGGGGCTGCCTTGGAACAAGCAAGGTCATGACTATTTCTCCCATATGCTGCTTCCTCCTGACGAAGCTTTTCTCAGTCGTTTTCACCCCACTCGGCGACGCGCCTGTACCATTCGGCAGTCAGCACTTCCTCGCAGTTATTTCGCTTTTCCTGCTCTGCTTTCCATTTCTTGTCCAGGTTGTCGATCTCGGGCCACTGTTGACCATTGTTGGTGTCCATCTCACCCGAGCCTCGGTACAAATAAACGCTCTTGCTGAGACTATACACAACAAGATACCAGGGCTGCGGGTTCGCCTTGAACTCTGACGCATATTGGCTTTGCTCGGGGAATGAAGCCGCTCGCCATTTCTTCGGTTCATAATGGTCCATGGTTTCCAGCGCCGTCGCTCTGCCGCCATTTTTATGGATGAGGCGAACTGATATCAGCGGCGTCGTCTTCCATGGCGTCAGGTCTTTGGGAATAGCCATCTGAACGGCATAGGGATACTGGGTCTGCTTCACTTTCTTCCTTGGCGTGAGCAAGGTCATAACTATTTTTTCATTCATACTTCCGCCCGGTAAGCCTCTTCCTGTTCCTACAGGAAAATAGCGAGAAATACACGACACGCTCTGTGCGGAAGGACACATTGTGCTCAACGACGCGTGGCAAGAGCGACCTGTGCCCGTTGACGGGATGGCAGCGCTCTCACGGATGCCCCGCTCTTTCGGCTGTTTTGGCTTCTTATCTCTATTGGAAAATGGGCGGCGAGGGATTCGGACCCCCGACCTTCTGGGTGTAAACCAGACGCTCTAACCAGCTGAGCTAGCCGCCCGTTCGGGGTTGAAGAAACAAAGTCTCAGTTCGAAATCGTGGGTGGCGCTTCGCCCTCGATGGCAATGATGCGGTCCAGGCGGATTGCCATGATGGTCTTGCGCAGCACTTCGCTGCACTTCCCGATCATGATCTCCTTCCCCTCCTCGCGCGCTTTTTTCTGGTACAGGAGGATAGCGCCGAGAGACGCGGAGTTGATGATATGAACGTTCTCGAGATTCAATTTTACCAGGCGATGCGGCTTGTCCAATTCTGCATAAAGAGCGTCCCGGAACTCGTTCACGGTGGCTTCGGTGAGGTCACCTCGCACCTCCAACTCGACTTCGCGCGAGTTCAGCTCCTTGCGATACACCACGCTCATCCCGCCGCTCCTTGCGCCGCGGTACTCCGCGGATTCATGCGCAAGTATATCGAATGTGTTCTTGTGCTGTCCAGTAAGGATCATTTTCCCCGCGCGGGGCTGGCGACCCTTCAACTCTCCTGATACAATCGCGCTCATGAAGAGTTTCCGAATCTTCGCGGGATTGGCGGTGATCCTGGTGACGTCGTGTGCCACCGTCCAGCAGAATATCGATGCCCGGACCTTCCTGGCAAAGTGTCGCTACGAGTACGCCGGGGTGAAAGTAACGGGAGTCCGATTCTCGACCGGCATCCTGATCGATTCGGTCGACCTTGATGTGAAGGTGAAGATCACCAACACCACTGACCGCGATGTGGCACTCGATCATGCCGAGCTGTCCTTTTTCCTGGACTCCAACCGGGTCCTGGACGCGGCCCACAGGGAGTTTGTTCGAATAGCCCAAAGGCCGCTTCAACGGAAACCGTGGCAGCCGGTCTGCCTTTTGCGGGCATCTTGAAAAGCCTGGGGCATCGGCCGGAAACGCTTGGCATCAAGGCCAGGCTCTGGGTCACCCTGCTGGTCGGAAAAGACACGTGGGAAACGCCCGTCGTGATGCCGCTGGAGGTCGATGTTCCGGTTCCCTACGACCAGATCGACGTCTACGTTGAAAAGAGAAAGAAGCAGCTCGAGGACGATGCGGCAGACAACGCACGGAAGGCCGCCAAGGAAGCCCTTCCCTCCGTCAAGGTCCCCCGCCTCTGAGCAAGGCGGCCTCGGCAAGTCCCGACATGCGGGCAGGATCCTCCTCATCGCCATGATCGTGGAAGCGGCCCCACATGAACACGGGCGGCCGGTCGGGCACGGCCACAGAAGTCCCAACCGCCTCTCCTGTCCTGCGTGACACCATCACCAGGCGCTCCACGCTGATGGCCACTGCCCCCAGGTCGTCCTCCACCCTCCCGTGGATCAGGAAGGCCCAGCCGTCATCCAGCAGCGGGTAGAAGCGGTTGAACGCGTCGGGGAACAGGACGGTCTCGAAGATGGCCTGCTCGTCCTCGAAGCTCACGAAGATCATCGGCTCGCGCTTCTTCGTGGCAACCTCCTTGCCCGTCACGAGGATGCCGGCGGTCCACACCTTGCGGCCCCGGCAGCCCGGGATGTCGGTGGAGGAAACGAGGGGCGGCAGGCCGTGCCGCGCCGCGATCCGCTCGATGCGCGGACGGAAAAGCGCAAGGGGATGCCGGGTCACCACGATGCCGAGGGTCTGCACCTCGTCAGCAAGCTTGACCCGGGTCGGGTAATCCCCGATGACCGGAGGCGCGGGCGGCAGGAAGCCCAGCCCCTCCTCCTTCTGCATGTTCAGCCACCGGAAGAAAAGCTGGGGCCGGGTGTATCCGTCGGACACGGAGTCCAGGGAGCCGGACCTGATGAGCACGCGGATGTCCTCGAACCGGCAGGGGGTGCGCGCGCAGAAGTCGCGGAAGCCGGTGTACAGCCCTCCCCTTTCGCGCTCGTCCACGATGGCCTGCACGAGCTCCTGCCGCGCCTCCTTGAGCTGGCCGAGGCCCACGCGCAGGCCGGCGCCGCTGCTGCCCGCGCCGGCCTCCACCGTGTACTCCCACCGGCTCGCATTCACGTCCGGCGGCAGGATCGGGAAACCCATGCGGCGGCACTCGTCCACGTAGGTCTGCCGGCCGTAGAAGCCGCCCCCGTTGTTGATGACCGAGGCCATGAACTCCAGCGAGTAGAAGCGCTTCAGGTACGCCACCCGGTAGGAGACCTGCGCATAAGAGGCGCTGTGCGCCTTGCAGAAGGAATAGCCGTCGAAGGAGAGGATCATATCCCAGACCTTCACCACGGTCTCCTCCGCCACTCCCCGGGCCCGGGCGCCGCGGAAGAACCGCTCCCTCATGTCGGGCAGCTTCAGGTCCCGGTCCTTCTTGGAGAGGATCTTGCGCAGACGGTCCGCCTCCTCTATCGGAAAGCCCGCCAGGTCGATGGCCACCCGGGAGACGTCCTCCTGGTAGACCATGACCCCGAATGTCTCCGCGAGGGTCTGCTCGATGAGGGGGTGCAGGGACCGGTAGGGGGCGCCGTGCAGACGCTTTACGAAGGTCTGGATGTACTTGTTTGCCGCGGGACGAATGATGGAGCTGGCGATGACCAGGTTCTCGTAGTCTCCCTTCTGCATCTTGCTGAGAAGCTGCCGCGTGGCGGGGGATTCGACGTAGAACACCCCGAGGGTCTTCCCCCCTGCGATGAGGTCCCGGGTGTCGGGATCCGAAAGCGGGTCGAAGCTCTCCCACGACAATTGCACGCCGTGGTTTTTGTCCACCAGCGCAAGGGTGTCGCGCAGGACGGCAAGAGACCTGTTGCCCAGCAGGTCGATCTTCACCAGGCCCGCCTCCTCCGTAGCGTCCTTTTCCCAGGCGATGACCGGGTACCCCAGCGGTGAGATCTGCACGTGCGTGTAATCGGTGATCGGCCCGGGGGTGATGACCACCCCGCCGCAGTGCGT
>PMZS01000358.1 GCA_003170115.1 Spirochaetaceae bacterium | reverse complement strand
CATCGTGTCCTGGGACCATCCATCGATGGCATCCGCGAACCCGATACGGTCCCGCACCCCGTGTACCGAACGCCAGAAAAGAACCGGATCCACCGCGAGCAGGGCAAGGACCTCATCGGAGGTGATGCTCCATGCCCCGGAGTCGTCCATAAGCTCCGTCAGCCGCTGTGCGAGCCCAGTCAGTTCCTGCACCGTGCAATTCCCGGTGGGTATGCGCTCCCGGTCGAACAGAATGCCGCCGGGTGCGTCGGCGCCTTAATGCGCCTTGTTGTCCATCTCCATGATGCCGAAGGCATTCCCGTCGGGATCCGCGCAATAGGCAATCCAGCCCATGGTGGGGATCGCAATTTTCGGCCGCAGCGCCTTTCCGCCCGCAGCCAGGATTTTCTTCAGTGCCTTGTCCACGGACGCCACGCCCAGCGTGTTCACCGTCGTCTTCAAATCCTTCTTCGGCATGATCCCTCCGTTGATGCCCGGCTCGGAATCCTTGCCGGTGGTCACCATCCAGTACTGCTCCTTGCCCCACTGCTTGATTTTCCAGCCGAACGCCTTCTTGTAGAACTCACTTGCCCGCACGGGATTCGAGCTGGGTATCTCGAAATGTATGATTCTCGGCATTGCAACTCCTTCTTGCCGACAGTCCGTCGGCGAGTAATAAGGTAGAAGTGGGGTGACGAGAAGGCAAACCATTTCGCCGCGGGAGGTGATCGATGGAAGGCGTCGGTTCTCAGGTCCTGCCAGCCGTGCACCACATCAGGTTTCTGATCTTCGACTGGTCGGTTCCCAACGTGATCATGGGCGTGATCGTCATTGCCGTCTTCTTTCTCGGGGCCGCGACATTCAGCGGCTTCACCGGTTACTTGTCCGCCGCGAAAGGGGAGGCGCGGAAATGAGCAGGAGATCTGACGAATACATGCGCGGCGCTCACGGTTTGGAAGGCCGCATCGGAAGACGAGCAGAAGGCGTGGACCAAGGCGTACAGTGATGCGCTGGACAAGGCGGAGGAGAAGGACGGCCAGATCAAGGTCGCGGCCGGTGACTACGGCCCCGTGCCCGTCATGATGATGGGGATGCTCAACCTCGGACGCGCCGGGCTGCTGGAGGGCGCGCTTACGAGCAATGAGAGGTTCCCTTACACACTGGACAACACGAAGGCCATGCTCTTTTTCCAGGAAGACGTTGACCAGAACGTGGCCGACGGATACGACATGAAGGGAACCCAGTGGGGAATCACCCACGAAGTGGGCAACCTGCCGGGACCCTGGTGGCTCTGGCCCTACGCCATCTGGTACCAGATACCCCCGCTCACCTCTATTGATCATCTGGAGAGACTGGTACGAAATGCTGGAAGCCGCGGTGCCCGCCGTAAAGAAACCCAGGAAGTAATCCGAAAAAAAACACCTCCGTCTGAGAAGGCGGAGGTGCTTCATTGAAAAAGGACCTTTCTACCGGATGCCCTGGTCGATCAAGGGCTTGATTGTTCCAACATTCTGCGGTGTCACGGTACCGACGCCGGTATCGATGTGCAGACCGGGGATCAGGTAGCGCTTAGTCAGGACGATCTGCAGGACCGGAAGATATCCCTGGAGATACAGCACCTGGTCGAAGCTTGCGCTGATCCAGCCGCCCTGAATGGCGCTGACCGTTGCGGGTGAAAGGTCGATGCCGCCACAGATGATGTCGCCCGGCTTCTTTCCCGCTGCCTGGAGCACCTTCGGCAGAATCGCCGTGACGCTTCCGTGCTGGGTGCCGATGGCCTTGAGATTGGGATGCGCCTGGAGGTACGCCGTGAGGATGGGAATGGCCAGGGACGTATCGCTGTCCACCGCCGCGGAAACATCCAGCTTGTCAACCTTGAGACCTGCTTTGGCCAGCGCGTCGTACACGCCCTGGCTGCTCCTGCTCCTGCCTTCCTGGTGCCAGATGTCATAGACCAATGCCTGATCACCGGCCTTCAGGCCTGCTCTCACCATGGCCTGCCCTGTAAGGAAGCCTCCCATATAGAGGTCAGCTCCGGCATACCCGAAGCCCTTGGTCTGGTACTTTGCTTCGATGCCCGGCAGGGGGTTGTTGCCGCTGGTGACGATGATTCCCTGGGCCTCTGCCTGATCGACGAGCGCCGCGAAGGCAGGCTCGCCGGGATGCCCCATGATTTCGATGCCGTCGGGGTTGGCCGCCATCGCCTGCTTGAACTGATCGATCATCGTCTGCTGATCCCACTTGGAATACTGCTCGATCAGCTTGACATTGTTCGCGGCGGCAGCTGCCCTCGCGCCATTGGTTCTTGCCAGCGTTGCGCCATCTCCTTGCGTTCCGCCGCACTGCATGTAGATGACGATCTGCTTATCCGCGGCCCATGCCTGGGTGGCGAACAGAGCACCGACGATAACGAGTGCGAGAATAACCCATTTCAATTTGCGCACAGATTCCTCCCTTTGTGTAAGAAACAGGGCCTTGCGCTTTGAAAACGCGCGGCCGTTCAAGTGAAAACCAGAATCGCCACACCCCCTTTCACTTTCAGGTTTGAGATCCCGCGCGCCAACGGCGCGCGAACTCTCTCATGCGTGTTTGCGGCCGCCAGAGTCCTCCCCCGGAGGCGCCTGAGCCGGCACGGCCCACTTGCGGGCCGTTCGGGCCAGGATAGAGACCCCTTCCTCTCCGATGACCACGTTGAGGATCACCGAGGCAGCCATGACCAGCCCCTCCACGAGCTGAACCCAGTAACCGCCGATTCCCGTGGCCACGACCCCGGCTTCCAGGGAGCCGATGATGTAGGAGCCGAAGAAGGTGCCCACCATGACGCCCTGGCCCCCGGCGATCGAAGTGCCTCCAATGAAGACCGCGGCCATGACGGGCAGAAGCATGCCCTGTCCCTGGGTCGGGAAGAACACGTTGATCTCCATCGTGAGGAGAAGTCCGGCGAAGGCGGCGATCACGCCATGCATCGTGAAAAGCTGTATACGCGTGGTCTCCACGTTGATCCCCATCACCCGCGCGACCTCGGCGTTGTCGCCGATGAACATGATGGCCTCGCCGAACGTGTGCCTGTTGAGGATGAACCAGAAGAATGCCACGAGCCCCAGCGACCAGAGCGCCTGGACGGGAAATACCCCGAACAGGCGGCCGACGAAAATCGTGTGAATCGTGGTGGTCGTGATTGCCCCGATATCGATCTGGAGTCCCCCCGCGATCAGGACCGTGACGCCGTACCAGAAGAATTGCGCGGCCAGGGTCGCCATGATGGAGGGCACTCGCAGGCGCGCCACCAGGAGGCCGTTGATATACCCCACCAGCGCACCGGCGGCGAGGGCCAGGATGAAGCCGATCCACGGCGCGTTGAGGTTCTTGAAGCACCAGGTGAATACGAACCCGGAAAGCGCCACGACCGCGGGGAAACTCAGGTCGATCTCCCCTGCCGTGATGATGAACGTGAGTCCGATGGCGCACACGAGCATGGGGGGCACGGTCTGGAAGAAGGACATGTAGATCCTGTACCCGGTGAAGACCGAAGGCGCGGTGAAAATGAACACCACGTACATGACGGCAAGCACCATCGCGATCGGAAGGCCCTCCAGCTTGCCGATGAATGCGAAGCGGGTTGTTGTCCTGCTCATGGCTGCACCTTGTCCTTCAAGCCGTGAGAGTACTCCAGGAGGAACTCGTCCAGCTCTTTCAGGGAGATCTTCGCCTTGGTGATGCTCGCCACGATCTCGCCCCGGTCGATGACAATGAACCGGTCGGCGATCTCGTAGACGTCGCTGATGTTGTGGGAGATGTAGATACAGGCTTTTCCCGCGTCCTTGATCTTGTGAACGAAGTTCAGGACCTTCCGCACTTCCTTCAGCGAAAGCGCGACCGTCGGCTCGTCGAGGATGATGAGCTCCGCCTCGAAATGCATCGCCCTCCCGATGGCCACGCCCTGGCGCTCGCCTCCGGAAAGCTTGTTCGCCTTCGACTCCACGCCGATTCCCTTGCCCCGAAAGCCGATGGTGTTGACCATGATCTCGCTGGCAATTGCTTTTTCCTGCCTTACCTTCAGGAACCCGAACGGATACGTCATTTCCCGGCCGATGAAGAAGTTTCTCCACATGACCTGTTTTTCCCCGAGAGACTTGTCCTGGTAGACGGTTTCTATTCCCAGCGCGTGCGCCTTTTTCACGGTATAGGAATTCGTTTCGACCTTGCGATCCGCGATGTATAGATCACCGCTCGTCGGCGCGAAGACTCCCGTGAGAATCTTGACCAGGGTCGACTTGCCGGCACCGTTGTCGCCGATGAGACCGACGATTTCGTTGTGGCCGACCTCGAAATTGATGTCCTTCAAGGCGCACACCGATCCGAAGTACTTTTCGATGTTGACCATGCGCAACGCGGTGCGCTCCTGGGGAGGTTCAGCCACGAAGCGATCTCCTTTCACCCTGAAAAAAGTACAACTTATGCCTACTGACCGGTGGCATGATAGCATGCGCACTTTGACTTTGCAACATCTTTTTCATATGAAAAGCATGCTGTTTCCCGCTGAGCCTTGCCATTAGCCTTCCTGCCGAAATTATTAGTTTTGACAATCCAATGAGAATAAGGTACAACTTGTACCAGCAAGGATTTGCTGAATGAAAAAGCATCAGGTAATAGAAACCTGGATTAAAAACAGGATCGATGAGGGCGTTCTTGTTCCGGGGGAAAAACTCCCCTCAGAGAGCCAGCTTTGCGCTCAATTCGGGGTCTCGCGGAACGCAGTTCGCCAGGCAATCCACAACCTCATCCACTCAGGGCTCGTTGAAACCACCAAGGGCGTCGGCACCTTCTGCCGGACGCGGCTTCCCGCATCCCCCCTGTCCACGAACATCGGATTGGTGGAATATTTCATAAGCTCATATATCTACCCCGAGATCATCCGCGGCTGCTACAACACGCTTTCCCGCAAGGGGTTCGCCCTCCTGCTCAATCAGTCCGAGTATAACCTCGACCAGGAAAGAGCGATTCTCCAGGATCTTCGAAAAAAAAGGGTCGGGGGCATCATCATTGCCCCCATCTATGGCGCGGGGGATCGATCCAACGCCCTCCTGTTGGAGGAGATCCAGAACGAAGGTACCGCCGTCGTTCTCTGCGATGATTATTTTCCCGGGAGGAACTTCAGCAGCGTCACCCTGGACTACCATACCTGCGGCGAGGAGGCCGCGGCTCACCTATGGAAAATGGGACATCGAAAGATCGGAATCTTCTATCAGAAGGATTTCCTGGTGAAGGCGAACAGGATGAAAGGCGTGCTGGATTACCTCGGCAGGCAGGAGGCACCCGTGAGGACCGGCTGGATCGTGGGGTTCAACGGCCAGGGCCCCACGAGCGAGGCGTCCGCCGCGGCGGAGCGGTTCCTGCGGGGAGCGAAGGAGCTTCCCAGCGCGTTCGTCTGCGGCAACGACGAGGATGCGCTCCGCCTGATCGAAGTGGCCGAAAGGCAGGGTATCCGAGTCCCCGGCGACCTGTCGGTGGTGGGATTCGACAATTCGGACATTGCGCAGCTGGAGAAGATCTCGCTGACCTCGGTCGACCACCCCAGCTTCGAGATCGGGGTGAAGGCGGCGAGCATCCTGCTGGATAAGATTTTCCACCCGGAGATCCGCTTCGTCACGCACACGATCATCACTCCCTCCCTGGTGGAGCGCAGCTCCGTGCGGAGTCTCATACCAGCCGCGCCGATTCCCCCGAGCACCCTCCTGCAACGCGGAATGGAATAGCACCCGATCAGACAGGAGTTACTTTCGCGCGGCGATGAACGCGACCGTGCTGGTCCACGCGACCTCGCGGCCCACGAGCTGGTTCCGGAAAATCTCCCGCACCCGCGCAAGCTCCCTTGTGGAGAGCCCCGTCGCGAGGGCTCTGCCGTAGGATGATTCGGGGGCAAGCCAGAGATCCATCTCCTGATCCGTGATGCGCCGGGTGTCGACGGAGCGCTCCGTCTCCACGCTTACTTCGCGCGCGCCGGCCGCACGGCAGGCCGCGGCCAGCTCTTCGTGACTCCAGTTCACGAGGTCGTGAAACGGGTCCGCATGGGCGCGCTCTTCCGCCGCTTCAAGTTTCTTCGAAAAGGCCGGGCTGTCGAGACTGATCAGGGACGAGAGGCGTTGCCCAAGCCGAGGAATGACCTGCGCGAAGGAAAGGACACCCCCGGGGGAAAGCAGGGCAATCAGGAGACGCACCAACGCATCTCGATCGGAAGCCGGCAGGCGCGTAAAGAGGTCCCGCCCCACGACAAAGTCGAAACGAATTGACGGATCCACGCCGAGGGCCGTCATGACCTGCTCCATTGAAAATGCCCGCGCCATTTCGGCAAGAGGCCGGTCGGGCCGCAGGATCACGGGACGCACTGCCTGCTCCAGCTCCTTCATGCGGTGCTGGAGTAGCGCTGCTTCATCCTGGGAAGCCACGACTCCCCAGACACCGCCTTCCGGCGCCCGGCGCAGCGCTTCCCAGAGAAGAATCCCCGTGCGCGCATCGGCGTCCAGGATCCGGCTGTGCCGCTGGACCTGCAGCGGCGAAAAGATGCGGTCACGGATCAACGTGAGCGCCGCGCGCCTGCCGGCTGACAGGCGTTCCATCCACTGTGCGCTGGATGTCCCCGCCGGGGTGAAGGTGAGTACCTCGGTGCTGGGGGGTTCCAGGGCGGTGGCGATCTGGATCTCCCGACGGCGGAGAACCTCCTCGCGGATTACCGCTTCCCGGCCCTGGTCGGAAGGGGAGTAGAACACCTTGCCCTGGAGGCTCGCGGGCAGGTACTGCTGGGCCACCCAGTGATCCTTGAATGCGTGGGGGTACATGTATCCTTCGCCGTGTCCGAAGCCTTCCTTGTCGCGGCTGGCATCGCGCAGGTGGTTCGGAGTCTCGCCTTCGCGCTGTTCGGACTCCAGCAGCGAGAGGGCGTCGAAGAAACCCAGCGAAGAGTTCGACTTCGGCGCAGTGGCCAGGTACAGGGCCGCATGCGCGAGGTGAAATCGTCCCTCCGGCATACCCACCCTGTCGAATGCGGCCGCTGCGGATTCCACGAAGACCAGGGCCTGCGGATCGGCCATGCCCACGTCTTCACTGGCAAGGATGAGCATCCGGCGGAAGATGTAATGGGGATCTTCTCCCGCCAGCACCATGCGGGCCAGCCAGTACAACACGGCGTCGGGGTCCGATCCGCGGACCGACTTGATGAAGGCGCTGATCGTGTCGAAGTGATAGTCGCCCTCCTTGTCATAGAGCACGGCCTTACGCTGGATGCTCTCCTCCGCGATTTCCCGCGTGATGGCGATCTCCGTACCGGCCGGCGGCGGGAAGCGTTCGGGAGTGGTTTCAACGGCGAGCTCGATCGCGTTCAGGAGGCTGCGGGCATCCCCGTTGGCGATTTTCACCAGGTGATCCAGCGCTTCCTCGGTGAAAGAGACATTCCATGCTCCGTACCCGCGTTCGGGATCGGCGCAGGCGGCGCGGGCCACCGCGCGCAGGTCGTCTTCAGTGAGCGGCTTGAGCTGGAAGATCCGGCTGCGGCTCACGAGGGCCCGGTTCACCTCGAAGTAGGGATTTTCTGTCGTCGCGCCGATCAGGATGACCGTGCCGTTTTCCACCCAGGGCAGCAGGGCGTCCTGCTGGGCCTTGTTCCATCGATGCACCTCGTCGACGAAAAGGGTCGTGCGCCGGCCGTAGAGGTCCCTGTTGTTCTTCGCCACCTCGATGGACTCGCGCAGCTCCTTCACGCCGGCCAGAACCGCGTTCATCGTGATGAAATGGCTCCTGGTGGAATTGGCGATGACCTGGGCGAGGGTCGTCTTTCCCGTGCCCGGCGGGCCGTAGAAGATGAGCGACGAGACCTGGTCCGCCTGGATGACGCGCCGGAGGAGACGGCCCTTGCCGACGATGTGCTCCTGGCCCACGAACTCATCGAGGGTCCGGGGGCGCATGCGAAAGGCGAGGGGAGACGGCGCACCCGGCGTCGAGGAGAAGAGGTCCATCAGTTCACGGCAAATCGGGGCGGGGCCGCGTCCGGCGGGAATGTCGGCACGTAGATGAACCCGGGCTCCGCCTTCTGCCTCTTTTTGACGGAAAGCACCAGCCTGATGCCCTGTGAGAAACTCTTCGGGCTTTCCGGCAGGTTCTTTTTCAACACTTCGTGGAACTTCGGAAGCTGGTGAAAGGGCACGGCCGCGTACATGTGATGATCGATGTGGAAGTTCATGTTCCAGTAGAGAAACCGCACGAGAGGGTTCACCTCCACGGTGTGCGCCACCAGCCGCCAGTCCGGCGTGTTCGGGCTCAATCCCTGGTGCTGGATGGCCCCGGTATACCTTCCGAGCGCCGTGGCGAAAAACCCGCCGAAGACGATGAGGTAGATGAGAACCCAGAGGTGGAAGTATGCAAACACCCCGATCAGAAGCACGGCTGAGATGAGCATGAACCGGGCCCACCGGCACATCGCCGTCCTGCGGGCATCTCCCTTCTGGAACAGGGGATCCCAGGAGAAGAAATCCGCGTCCGCATCGCCGAAGGCATGGAGCACCGTGGTCTTCACCAGCGTCCAGAACCACGTGTAGTCGAAGGTGAACCACGCAATGTAGTTCCGCCAGTTCATCAGGGCGCGCACCGGCTCCAGGATCACTTCCTTGTCCTGCCCCACGTACGCGGTGAACTGGTGGTGGAACATGTGGCTGGCGCGGAAGTGCACGGGATTGTTCCACGTGAGGAAGCAGAAGAGGTGGTAGAAGAGCTCGTTGACCGGCCTGCTCTTGAACGGCGTGCCGTGGCTCAGCTCGTGCACGGCGGCCGACATCCCGATCATCTGCTGAAACAGGGAGTGCAGGTAACAGGCGGCAACCATGGGGACCCACCAGTGCCTGAGAAAGAAGTACAGGGCGAGGCCCGTGGTGATGATGAAAATGAGGAGGAAGCTTCCCGCCTGCAGCCAGCCTTTCAGGTCGCTTTTCTGCGTGAACTTCCGCAGCGTCTCCTTATCCAGGGGGATGCGATACCAGTCGATGGGAGCTGCCGCCATAGCTGCGAAACATGGTGAGGCAGAAAGCCCGGGATGTCAACTCAAGTGGCGCTCAAGTGGCGCTGATCTCAAAGTGATAGGCAGGTTTGAGCCTCCAGTTGTGCATCCATGCCCGGCTCCACCCTATCCGCTGCCTCCGCGGTCCCTCTCCTGAATGTGGAACCACGCCAACGACATCGTGACCACTCTGTGCCCGCCCTACGGCGTCGTGAAGAGCGATTCCACATTCCGCATAGTCTACTTTTAATGCTGCAGGGCGTGGTCATAGCCATTGAGAGCCTGGGTCTGGAGACACAGGAGATCAACAGGCTGAACGACACCAACCAGAGGATCCTCGAACTGGAGCTTGCAAAGGTGAAGACCGTGAGGATGCTCATGTTCTTCCAGGGCACTGCCATCAATCTCTTCAGGGCCCTGTTCCTCCTGCAGCTCCTCATCCTCGCCCAGAAACCCGCTCCCCGCAATCCCGGCGGGGCGGTCCCCGACGGCATCGAGTCGCTGGAGTTCTCCGCCGTCACCTACCGCCACCCCGGCGCGCGATTCCGCCCTGCTCGACGTCAGCCTCGCCGCTCACTCGGGTGAGAGCGTCGCCTTCGTCGGGCCCTCGGACGCGGCAGGCATTCCTCGACGAGCTGGATCAGATCCCGGGACCCGGGGGAGCCATGGAGGGCGCGCGCCGAGTACGAGTCACTCACGCCCAAGGTGAATCCGGCGCGGCACTACAGCGCTGTGCCGGCTGTGCCCGTACGGCATCGACGTGGACCGCAAGCTGAAGATCGCGCATTGCAAGCTCTCCCGGGAGCCGTACCTGGCTTGAGGGCACGGCTCGGTGACGCCGCGCGTCCCGGTAGTCGGCCGCTCCTCAGCGGTGGGCGAAGATTGCCTCTTCCACGAGCGCGTACACCCTCGTGCCGAGCTCGAACTGGTTCCGGTGGCTCTCGTTGTATCTGCCCTTCTGCAGCTCCACCGCCGGCGCCACGTACGGGACGATGACGAGTCCCATCTGGTCTCCCATCGCTTCGACGAGCTCGCCGTAGTAGTCCGGAAGCCGTTCCTCGGTGGGAATGAAGTCGCATGCCATGTACACGATGCCCTTTTTCGCGAGCGCGCGCCTCATGACCGCGGCCCCCTTCAGGTCGTCGAGGTTGAGATTGTTGATCGCGGTCAGGCCTTTTGTCTGGAGGAAGCTCTCGATATGCTGGTTCGAGTTTCCGCAGTAATGAATGCATCCCCCGCCGAATGCTTCGAGCACCCGCGAGTTGTACGGCATTACGAAATCCCTGTAGAGATCGCTGCTCATGATGACCGAGTCGTCATCAGAAAGCCACACGCCGCCGAATCCCTCGGGGAGCCGCACGCCCAGCGGATAGGATTCCGTCTCCAGCGGGATTCCCGCGGTTTTTTTCTGCTCCTTCACCCATGAGATGAGGGCCTCGGTGACGAGATCCATGAGGCCATGCAGGATCTTCGGGCAGTCGTACATCCAGTAGCAGTACTTGTCGTATCCCACGAGGCTCAGCGCGGTCGTCAGCGGCCCCTGGCAATCCGTGACCCCGACGGGCAGGTCGGTGTGCTCCCTGAAATAGGAAAGGGTCTTCAACACCTGGGGCATCAGCCCGTCATTCCGCGCATCGGGGAGCTTCAGCTTCCTGATCTCTTCCGGGCTCTGGACCTTGCTGATGTCGGCTGCCGGGTCGGCCTTGTAATTTTTCACGATCGGATGCCCGAATCCGGATGCGAGAACGGCGGTCCCGTACCAGGGCATCAGGAAAGCGCTATAGCAATCCTTCTCGTAATACGCATAGTGGCTTTCGATCTTTTTCAATTGATAGTCCATCATCACGCGAGGGTCGTCACCGTAATACTCTTCGGGAATATCCTCCCGCAGTTCACCGAATGTCCAATAGTTCACATCGTTCAGGACCACGGC
>PMZS01000215.1 GCA_003170115.1 Spirochaetaceae bacterium | reverse complement strand
GATGATCGCCACGACGAGGCTGTTGCGGTAGTAGAGAAGGAAGGGCGCCTTGGACAGCGCGTTCTGGTAGTGGGTGAGCACGGCGGGCCGGGGCCACCATCTGGGCGGGTAGGCCACGAGGTTCTGCGGCGTGTGCAGGGAGCTCACGATCATCCAGTAGAACGGCATCACCATGATGATCCCGAAGGCGATGAGGAGCACGTACACGACGCTCCTGCCCGCAAGCCTGCCGGGGTGGATCCTGCGCATCAGTAGGTGACCTCCCAGCGCCTGCTCAAACGGTACTGGAAGACGGTGACGGCGATGATGATGACAAAGAGCACGAAGGCCATGGAGGCGGCATACCCGAAGCGGTAATTCTCGAATGCCTGCTTGTAGATCTGCAGGACGACCACCGTCGTGGCGTCCGCCGGACCGCCGGCGGTGAGCACGAAGACCTGGTCGAAGACCTTCAGCGCGAGGATGGTGTTGTACATCACCACGAAGATCGCCGTCGGGGCGACCAGCGGGATGGAGATGGCGAAGAACCTGCGAATGGCGCCCGCACCGTCGATGATGCCCGCCTCGTGGAAGCTGTCGGGGNNCGCCAGCGCATCCTTGCTAGAGGAGATCCAGCTCCGCCCCGGCAGCCCGAAGATCTCCAGGATGCTGTTGAAAAGCCCGAAGCGCGGGTTGTAGAGGAAGGTCCAGACCACCGCCGCGGCGACTGTGCTCGTGATGAAAGGCGCGAAGTACACGGCCTTGAGGATTCCCGCACCGCGCATGCGGGAGGTGAACAGGGAGGCCAGGACGAGGCCGATTGCCGTGGACCAGAACACGATGGCCAGGGCGAAGATGAGGGTGTTCTTCACGGCCTTGAGAAAGGTGGCATCGTGCACGAGGAGGAGGAAATTCTTCAGGCCCACGGGTTTCAGGGTTTTTGCCACCAGGTTGATGTCGAAGAAGCTGTACACCAGGGTCTGGATGGACGGGTAAATGCGGAAGAGCCCGAAGACCAGGAGGATCGGGAGGATGAAGAGGTAGGCGTAGTGCCACCGGTTTTTGCGGATGGTGCCCAGAATGCTCGGCATGCCGGGAGGTTTCCTTCCTTGAAAAAAAGCCTGCCCCGCGGAGGGGCAGGCCTGGTCAGGGGAGATCTACTGGAGCGCCTTGATGGCGTCGTTGGCCTGTTGCTCGGCCTGCGCCAGGGCGTCGGCGACCGTTGCCTCGTTGTGCAGGATCTTCGGCACCGCCGACCCCACGGCATCGAGGATGCCGTTGAGGGCGAGGGACCGCGGATAGGTGGTCCCGTATTTCAGCAGGTCGAGGAACGCCTTGGTGTTCGGCGCGGAGGCGAATGGCTCCCGCGCCCAGTTGGCCTTGTACCGGGGCGTGGAATCATACTTCTTCGCCTGGTCGTAGTCATTGTCCTTGTTGTTGATCCAGGCGACAGCCTTGAGCGCGAGGTCCTTCACCTTGGACTGGCTGAACACGGAATAGTTCCACGCCGCAACCTGGACCTTGGGAGAGCTTCCGGGCCGCATGGCCGGGGGAGGAGCGAAACCCCACACGAGGTCCGGCGCCTCCTTGGGCTGGCGCAACTGGATGCTCACAAGCTCGCTGATCTGCATGGAGGCGAGATTGGACAACAGCGCCTGGCGTGGATCGGGGAAGTCGAGGCTGCTGGACTTGTCCACCCAGATCATGTCGTGGGCCATCTGCAGGCCCTCCCGCGTGTCGGGCGTGTTGATCTTCGCCGTGCCGCCGGTGAGGGCGAACTGGTCCGAGTTCAGCTGCATGCCCGCGCCGACGAGCAGCCAGTGCCACTTGTCCACGATGCCGTGGGGCTGGCCGGTGTGCCGCATCGCGTAGCCGACCCGGGTGATCTTGCCCGTGGAGTCGGTGACCGCCGTCTTCCTGGAGGCCGCTCGGAAGTCCACCCAGTACCTCGGCGCGACATCCGGGTCAAGCCCCGCGTCCTTGAACATCGTCTTGTTCCAGGTGAGCGCGTACGCATCGACGCCCCACGTGGAGTAGCCGTACATCTTGCCGCCGCCCCAGTCGGAGATGGCGACCGTTTCCGGCGACACGGAGGACATCCATGCCTTCGCATCCGCTGCCGGGATCGGGACCAGCGCCCCGTCCTTGATGAACCCCCCCATCCAGGAGAAGTCGATCATGCCGATGTCGGGGGCCTTGCCCCCCGCGAGGGCCGTGAAGAGCTTCTGCTGCATGGTGTCGTAGTCTATGGCCACGACCTCCACCTGCGCGTTGTTGTCTGCTTCGAACTTCGCCCAGGGGGTGGAACCGTCGCGGAACGGCAGCGATGTCGCCGTGATGTCCCCCGCGGGGTACCAGAAGGTGATTTTCTTCTTGTCCGCGGCTGTCACGAACAGCACGGGGACCAGAAGGAGCACCAGCAACACGACCAGAGTCTTTTTCATGGGACCTCCTTCAGCGGGAATGTCGCAAGACCTGACAGGGGTGTTTCGCAAGGTGGGCGGGCACGGGCAGAACGGAGCCTGATCGATCCAACGAACCGTATGCCTCGTTGCTTCCATCTGAATGAGAATAGTAGTAGCGGCCCGGGCAATTGTCAATCAATGACCCGGAAACTCGCGAATGTACCTTGCGCTCCGCGCGATATCATCCCCCGGGTCGTCGCTCAGCGCGCCTTCAAGCACCAGGCTCCCCTCGTACCCGCGCGAATGGAGCGCGCTGATGATCCGGGCAAAATCGATGCCTCCCTGCCCCGGGAGTCCGCCACGATGGAGATGGCAGGTGTCCAGAAGAACGCGAAAACCGAAACCCGATGATCACCTCCGCGGGATAACGAGCGGCATAGAGAATCATCTCGGCGCAACGCAGTACCGACCTGCGCCGAACAGCGGTATCGGCGGTACTGAGCGAAAGCCCGTGGATCCGCGCCGCCTGCCCGGTTGCAAGCCGCGTAAGAGACAACCCGAATCGACCGAGGTATTCGCGGAGACGGTCCGGCTCCACCTGCCCCGGGTCCGGGATGTTGAGCTCGAGCTCTGAAAAACTCTCGGACCGCACGAGGGAGAGAAGATCTGAAAAGCCCTGGTCCTGCTCGAATCCCCCGGGGAGCGCCAGCTGAATTCCCAGAGGAAACCGGGCCTTCATTTCCGCGCGGCCCTGTAGATCCGAAGGATGAGCTCGGTCGTGAGCCGCGCATCCTCGCCCGTAACGGCGGGGGGCCGCTTGTCACGGACCGCGCGGACGAAATCCGAGACGATTGTCTCGTGCCCCCAGGTGTCCGCGACCAACGCCCCCGCGGTTCCGGCCCCGCTGTGAACGGTTCCCGACGGCCTCCTGGAAGGATTGTCCAACCCGTCCACCATCCATCGCGTGATGGTGTCATTCTCCATGACGAAGGAGCCGGCCTCGGCATGGATCTCCAGTCGCGCGGGGAAGCCGGGCCGGGCCACCGTGGATGCGACGATGGTCCCGATCATGCCCCCGGGGTGCTGGAGCACCGCGGCGCCGTGATCCTCCGCTTCCATCCGGTGCGCCAGGGTCGCGGTGAAGCTCTTGACGGCCCGCGGCATCCCGAAAAACCATTGGTACAGGTCGACCTGGTGGCTTGCCTGCTGCATGAACGGGCCGCCCCCGTCCACCGCCCAGCCGCCGCGGTACGGCGCGCTGTCGTAGTAGGACTGCTCGCGGAAGAACTTCACGGCAAGGTCGGCGGCGAACAGCCTCCCGAGCTTTCCCGAGGAAATGAGCGCCTTGACCGCGGCATTGTCCGGGCTCATGCGGCGCTGGAAGCTCACGCCGAGTGAGACCCCGGCCTTTCGGCACGCCGCGATCGATCTGTCCGCGGCCTGGAGGGAGATTTCCAGCGGCTTTTCCGTCAGCACGTGCCGGCCAAGCCGTGCCGCCTCGATGATGCCTTCGTGGTGCAGCCCGTTCGGCGTTGCGAGGATCACCGCGTCGAAGGGTGCCTTGAAGTCCCGCAGCGAGGACTGTACTTCCACACCGGGATCATCGCCGAGGCGCGAGGGCTTCCTGCCCGACCGTGATGCGATGCCGACGAGGCGCGTATCGGGCAGCTTGCGGATCACATCGACATAGGTGTTCGCGATGTTGCCCGAGCCCACGATCACGAAACGCATTGGATCGGCCATGCTGTTCCCCCTGCTCGTGTCCTATCACAATGCGCCGGCTCCTGTACAGGCGCACTCAAACCGGCTATACAGGAGCGGTCCTCATGAAGATGCGCCGGGCTCATCCCTTCATAGTGGTCATCATGGCGTGTGTTCTCGCCTCCTGCTCGGACACTGCGCTTGTTTTCCAGGTCCAGGACTCCGTGAGCGGCGCAGGGGTGTGGAACGCACGCGTGCGCCTGCAGGACAGGATTCTCAGAAGCTACTACCAGTCCGACGCCGGGCCCATCCCGCAGAAGCTCACTCACCTGAAGCCGGGAACCTCCACGCTTACGATCAGCGCGCCCGGATACGATCCCGTCTCCATTCCCGTGACCCTCGCGCGAGGGAAGAACAGACTTCCCGCCCCGGTGAAACTGGTCGGCCGCGAGATCCCCGGGTTGAACGGATTCAGCGCCTTTGAGAACGTTGACAACGGGGACATCGTAGCCCAGTTGCGGCCTCTCGATGCCTCGGGAAAAGCTCTCGTCAATCACCCGTGCATCGACCTGTGGGTGGGGTGCGTGGTCTCTGAGCAGGCAGGCGATGTTCGCTCTCCCCGCGGCGCGGTGCTCTTCCGTGGCGCCGTCCGCTGGACCTGGGATGCCCGGCCGGAAAGCCTGTTCCGGTATTCCGTTCGGATTTCCTCAGCCGACATGCAGGATATGCCTTCGCCCTACAGGGTCATCGACTACCTGATCGTCGTTCCCGACCCGTTGAAGATGTCCCGCGCGGAGCTGGAAGGCATCATGGCAGCCGCGTGGCGGTCCGGCGGCCTGGCTTCCGCCGGCATGGCTTCCGCGCACGCCGAAAGATCGCAGCCCGAGCGGCTTGCCCCCGGCATTGCCTCGGCGCTGGACGCGGAGAAAGATCGGCTGCGCTGGTTTTTCATCACGTCGTGGGACGTGCGGGTTCGCCAGTCATGATCCGCACGCGCGGTCTCGTGAAGAAGTACGGGCGGTTCACCGCGGTGGACGGAATCGACCTGGCCATCATGCCGGGCGAGATCTACGGCTTCCTCGGGCCCAATGGCGCGGGAAAGACCACCACCATCATGATGCTCCTGGGCGTCACCCGTCCCACCGCCGGCGAGGTTTCCCTCTTCGGGGAGCCGTTCACCGCGGCACGCCTGGACCTGCGAAGGCGCATCGGGGTCGTGCCCGAGAAGCATCCCCGCGGCGTCTGGCAGTGGATGACCGCGTCGGAGTACCTGGGGATGTTCGCCGATTTCTTCCGCCTGCCGCGCGCGGCCGAGCGGATCGCCTCCCTGCTGGAGAAGGTGGATCTCGCCTCGGTGCGCACCAGGCGCATCCGGGATTTCTCCCACGGGATGATGCAGAAGCTCAGTATCACGCGCGCGCTCCTGCACGACCCGGACATCCTGTTTCTCGACGAGCCCATATCGGGCCTGGACCCCATCGGTATCAAGCAGACGCGCGATCTTCTCCTGTCGGAGAACCGCGCGGGCCGTGCAATATTCATCTCCAGCCATCAGCTCTCCGAGATGGAGAAGATCTGCCACAGGGTGGCCATTATCTCCCGGGGCAGGCTTCTCGCGGAGGATTCGATGGCAGGGCTTCTCTCCCGGATCAGCGGCGGCGTGGAGATCCACGTGGAGTTGGAGGGGGTCCCCGATGATCTTGCCGCGTCCCTGGAGGAGCTGCCATTTGTCCGCGGAGTGCGCCCGCTGCCGGGCTCCCTGGCGGTGCGCGTCGCAACCGGGGGCGATCACAGGAAGGCCCTCTCCGAGCATCTCATCCGACGTGGGCTCGTGCCCCTTCGCATCGAGGTGAAGTCACCGTCCCTCGAGGAGGCCTTCATCACGATCACGCAGGATACCGTTTCGGCGCTGGCTTCCCGGGAGGGCACCTGATGCGCGACCGCATGCACGCCGCGCGCGTGGTCGCGCGCACGCAAGTGGTGGAATCGATGCTCTCTCCCGGGCTGTACGTGGCGCTCTCCGCGGGCTTCATCATCGGCTGGCTCCTGTGCACCGAGTTTGCGCGCGCCGTGGATTCCGGCGGCTTCGATCCGCGCCTCAGCGGGTTCTGGGCATTCGCGACTCGCGCCGTTTCGGGCGCCTTCGGCCCGGTATTCGTGGAAAAGCTTCTCACCGAGGGCCCCTTCCTGGCCATCCTCGCCGCCTCTTTTGCTCCGGTGTTCCTCGTCCTGGCCATCGGCTCCGTGTACCGCTTCGGGCTGGAGAAAAATGCCGGAGCCATCGAGCTGATCGTGTATGGTCCCGCGGATGGCACCGCCTACTTCATCGGATCGTTCATCAAGGATGCGGTGCTCTCCGCCGGTGCCCTCGGGCTGCTCACGTTGTACTTTCTCCTGCTGGCCGCCGTCCAGAACCTCGCGGTGGGTCCGATGTTCGTGGCCGCGCTGCCGGCCGGCCTTCTCCTGGCCCTTGCGATCTTTGCCTTTGGGATCCTCTGCTCGGCCGCGGCCGGCAATGGCGCGGCCGCCCTGGCTCTGTTCCTCGGGATCGGGGCGCTTTTCACGGCGATGACGGCAGGCTCCCTCAGTGTCGGGGATTCCCCTGTTCGGGCAGCGGCGGAAACCGTGTCGGCCGTCCTCCAATGGGTTTCTCCCCTCTTCTACGCTTCGCTGTGTGCGCGCGCCTATGGCGGAGGCAATGCGCTGGAGTACGCGGCGGGGCTGGCGATGCTGGCCGCGCTGACGGCGGCCGTGCTCATGGGCTGCCATCTGATCATCCGGCGCAAGGGGGTGCGCGCGTGAGACTGTATGCGGCCGCGCTCATGCTGCTCCTGGTCCTCTGCGCGCGCGCGGCAGCCGACGTGCCGGTGCGGGTCGAGCAGCTGATCTATTCCCTCACTGCTTTCAACGGGAGCGACTACTCCTCTACCTTCGCCCTGCAGACCGCGGGCACGATCTATCTCCTTGCCGGGACCGACAATCTCCTGTCCGTTCGCAAGACGCTGGTATACTGGTGGCCGCTCACCTCGGAGTGGAAGACGGACCCCGAATCCCTCGACGTACCCTTCGCAGGGAGCCTCGAGCTGAGGGGCCCCGGGGGATCGGTCCGCACAATCACGCTCCAGAGGGCCACGCACTTCAGCACCCCGAGCGCTGCCGGCCAGCAGTGGAAAGTCGTCACCGGTGCCGATGCCGACCGGGAAGTCGCGCGCGCCAGGAAGGTGAGCGAGGACTATTTCGCGGCGGTCACGGAGTATCAGAAAAAGGCCCGGTCATACGATGCGCAGGTTGAAACGCTCGGTGCACAGATTTCCGAGCTGAAGAGCAAGGGCCGGGATGCCTCCGGGATCGCGGTGAGGCTTTCGACACTGGCGCGGCCCGCGGCTCCCTCGGCACCGGATATATATGTCACGGCCCCCGACCAGGTCCAGGATTCATTCATCGTGAACCTTCCGCCAGGAGAGTATTCCGTGCGCCTCCTCGTTCCCGAAGGTGCAACGATGGAGGGATCAGACAGGAAGATCATCGCGTATGTGCGACGGAGGACGGGAGGCATCGGCTACGAGGTCATCCCGGGAGACAAGTGGACGCGCCCCGAGGAGTCGAAGACACCGGCGTCCGTTCTCTATGTCAACGGGACCACGGATCTCTACCTCAGGCCGTTCTTTGAGGACGAGGTGAACGATCTCTTCTACGAGAAGACCGTGTCCAACCAGTCAACGGGAAACCCGTCGCTGCACAGGTGGGTCCGCATGGATCAGGTTCCGGGCGCGACCATCGAAGCGGCACGCCCGGGGAAGGACACAGTCCTGCTTGGCGAGCATCCCTTCGCTGTCAGGCAGTCCGCGGGCCCCGGCCTCGGCTACACCATTGTGCCCTGGGATCAAAGGGCCTCGGCCACGGACCAGTCGCCAAGTATCGTCGCCTTCCCCATCTCCCTGGGAAAGGCCGGCGGAAGAATCCGGCTGCGGACGCTCGACGGCAGCGGTCATCCGATTGCGGGCAGCGAGCGCCAGATCCGTGTCGTTGCGCGGCCGCCGCTCCTGCCTCTTTGTGCACTGCCGGCCCTCGCGCCGCTTCTCTCCTTTGGGATCGTCCTTGCCGCCCGCGCCCGCAGGAACCGCCTCTGAAGCCGAAGCCGTACCCGTGCTCAGCCCCGGAAATGCTCCGCGACCTTTGCGATCCCCTTCACCATCTCGTCGATATCGCCTTCCGTATAGAACTCGTTCACGTTCACGTTGAAGGTGTGTGCGAAGGCGTCTTCCGCCTTCGGGCAGAGGCCCCGGGGATACGATACGCGGGAGCGGAGATCCCGTGACACGAAAGGGAGCCTGCTTTTCGGGAATGCGCTCAGGTTCTGGAACACATCGTACATGTAGACAGGCATGCCCCCCGTCACCTTGTTCGGCTCAGAGGGGATTCCCTCCGCATCCAGAGCTTTGCTGAACTCCGCCATGGGCGTGGGGATGATCGCCGGGTCCACCCGCACGATGAAGAGGAAGAAGCTGTGCTCCGCGCCCTCCGGCACCGCCTGGGGGATGATGCCCGGAATGCTCTTGAGCCCGGCGATCAGCCGCGCGCCCAGCGCGCCACGGCGCTTCACGATCCGCTCCACCTTGCCGAGCTGGCCAATGGCAACCGCTCCCTGGAGCTCCGTCATCTGGTAGTTCGGTGCCAGGAAGAAAGGGTTGCGCTTCCTGCCGTCCCGGAAATAGCACTTGTCGATGAACAGGCGCACCCGCTCTTCAATGTCGTCGCGGCTGGTCAGCACCGCGCCTCCTGATCCGGTGGTGATGTGCTTGAAATGGTTGTAGCTGAACGTGGAGATGTCGCCGAAGGTTCCCAGCAGCTTCCCCTTCCAGCGCGTGAGGTGGGCCTGCGCGCAGTCCTCGATGACGGGAATGCCATGCCGCTTTCCCATGGCCACGAATGCCTCGATATCGGCCGGAAGCCCCGCGTGGTGGACGACAATTATCGCGCCCGTCCTTCGATTGATGAGCTTCTCGACGCTCTCCGGATCCATGTTGTAGGTGGCCGGGTCGATGTCGGCGAACCGGGGCACGAGCATCTGGTAGAGGACGCCGGTGAGCGTGCCCATGTCGGTGACCGCGGAGGTGATCACCTCCCTGCCGGGCTCCAGGGCAAGTGAGCCCAGCGCAATGTGAACACCCGCCGTTCCCGACGAGCACCCGCTGGCGTATTTCATGCCGTACATGGACTTCATGATCGACTCCATCTGCTTCACCTTGGAGCCGAAGACGTAGAACAGGATGTCGCTGTCGAGCACTTCGAGGACCTGCTTCCTCTCTTCCTCGCCGAAGCGCCTGCCTTTTCCGAACGGAGTGGTTTTTGTTCTTGGTCCGCCGTGCAGGGCGAGCTTCTCCATGTATGTGCCTCCTACAGATGGTGCGCAAGCGCCTGGCGCTCGAGATACCGCCGGGCCTGATCGAAAGCCGCGGCGAGGTTGGGAAGTTTCTCAAGGTCGATGGCGAAGAAACCGTCGAACCCGCGCCGGGCGAGCAGCGCGAAGATCTCGTCCCAGTCGACGTTTCCACTGCCGGGAGCAAGGTGGCGGTTGTCACGGGAGTCGTTGTCCGCGACGTGAACGTACTTCATGTGCCGTCCCAGCTTCTCGATGGCCAGCGGCATCATCTCCTTCTGGGCGTGCTGGTGCGCAATGTCGAGGATGAACCCGAGGTTTTCGTCCCTCACCGCGTCCCAGAGCCGGAGCATTCCATCCGAGTTCGTCACGGTTTCCCCGACCCTCGGCTCCACCAGGAGGGGAAGGCCGTTTTCGCGGGCGATCGCCGTGCAGCGCGCGATGGCCTCCACGAAGGTGTCCCAGAACCCCTCCCAGGAGAAGCCAGGGGGAATGCGGATCCTGAAGCTCTGGCCGTAGACGAGCGCTTCGGTGGGAGGCACGCCCTCCAGAACCTCGACGGGCGGGAAGTAGCTGTCGATCCACAGGTTGGCGCTCCCGAAGAACGCCGCCGCCTCCGCTCCCCGCTTGAAGTGGTCCATGGCTTTTGCGCGCACCCCAGGATCCGCGCTGATCACGTCGGGAAGCAGGACCGCGAAGTTCGAGATCTTCACCCCCGCGTCGCGGTACGCCTTCCTGATTTCCTTCCGCTCCGCGATGACCTGTCCGAGGTTTTCGTAGCCGATGCCCTCCAGCTCGCCGTATTCGAAACCCATGGCGCGCATCTCGCTGACCGCGTTGTAGATGTCCACCGTTTTCGGGGGAAAACCATAGGTGCCGATGGCGTACATCCACGCGCAGGAAATTTTCATGCATCTCCCGCCGGACGCCTGCGATAGTGCGCATCAAGCTCGTCCACCTTCCGATGAAACGTGACGCGGTACGGCTCCGTGGAGGGCGCGGTGGCCAGCCATTCGTCGATGATCTCCCGGGCAAGCATGTCTCCACAGAGGCGCATGGAGAGAACGAGCACGTTTGCGTTGTTTGCCAGCCGTGAGATCCGCGCGGCGAACGCATCCACGCAGAGCGCCGCGCGGACACCGGGGACCTTGTTCGCCACGATGGAGGCCCCGGTGCCCGTGTTGCAGAGAAGCATCCCGTAGTCGCATTCGCCCGCGGCGACCTTCTCCGCCACCGCGCGCCCCGAGTCCACGTAATCGGCCTTCACACCCGCCAGAGCTCCGCACGTCTCGACGGTGATTCCCTTTTCCTGGAGGTGCCGGACCACCACGTCTCCGATGTGCTGAACGCTGTCGCTTCCCACCGCGATCTTCAAAGGCCTGCCTCCGCCCGATCTAGAACATTTTCCGCGCGATAGGGATCCGCCGGCCCGTGCCGAATGCCTTGGGAGATACCTTCAGCACGGGCGGGGCCTGGCGGCGCTTGTATTCCGCCTTCTCTACCATCGTAATGACGGAACTGACGAGTCCCTTGTCGAACCCGCACGCCGAGATCTCTTCCACGGACATGTTCTTCACGAGGTGCTTTTCAAGTATCGCGTCCAGGGTCTCGTACGGCGGCAGCGAATCCTGGTCCTTCTGGTCCGGCCGCAGCTCGGCCGAGGGAGGCTTCGTGAGGATCGACTCGGGGATGAGGGGCGCGCGTGCGTTGATGAAGCGGGCAAGGGCGTACACCTGCATCTTCAGCAGGTCGCCGATCACGGCCAGTCCCCCGCTCATGTCGCCGTACAGGGTGCAGTAACCAGTGGCAAGCTCAGACTTGTTGCCCGTGGTGAGCAGCAGGGAATTGAACTTGTTCGAGTATGCCATGAGGAGCGTCCCGCGGATGCGCGCCTGGATGTTTTCCTCGGTGATGCCCGGCTTCCTGCCCTCGAACACCGGCTCGACTGTCTTGAGGAATGCCCCGAATATGTCCTCTATCGAGAGAAGCCTCAGGGGGATGCCCAGCGCACTTGCCAGAGCGCGCGCGTCCGCGACGCTCCCCTCCGAGGAGTAGCGGGAAGGCAGACCGAACACGGCCACCTTGTCCGCGCCCAGCGCCTCGACGGCCAGCACGGCAACGAGTGCGGAGTCGATGCCTCCGGAGAGACCCAGGTGCACTCGAGAGAAGCCGCACTTGCGCACGTAGTCCCGGATTCCCAGCACGAGCGCTCCCTCGATTTGCGCGAAAGGGTCCAGTGGAAGCGACAGCTCGGGACCACGAGCCCCGGTCTCAACAACACCGAGCTCCTCCTCGAAAGGCCTCCCGAGGAACAGGAGCTTGCCCTCCGAGGAGGTGACCATGCTCTGGCCGTCAAAAATGATGTTGTCGTTCGCACCGACCGTGTTCACGTACACCACCGGCACTCCGGCTGTCTTCCCAATGCGCGAAAGGAGGTCCAGCCGGATTGCCGGCTTGTCCGCGTAGAACGGTGACGCCGAGGGGGACACAATGAGCGTCGCCCCGGCATCGAGCAGCTCGGCGACGGGGTCCACGGGGTAGCGCAGCCCGGGAGCAGTTTCGCCCTCCCACCAGATGTCCTCGCAGATCGCGATGCCCAGGCGTTCTCCGCCGAACCGCACGACCGTCCGGGATTCGGCGCTCTCGAACCACCGAGCCTCGTCGAAGACGTCGTAGGTCGGAAGAAGCGTCTTGGCCTGGGAATGGATGATCTTGCCTTCCGAGATGAGAGATGCCACGTTCAGGAGGCCTTTTCCCGGCCGGGCCCGGTTCCTGTCCACATATCCCACGATGATGCCGATCCCCTTCGGGGCCCCGGCCTGCAGGCTGCGAAGCGCCTTCAGTGTCTCTTCCACGAAGCGGTCGTATTCCAACAGGTCCATCGGCGGATACCCGCAGAGGCACAGCTCGGGGAACACCGCCAGGGCGCACCCAGCCGCCCGGGCCTGCTCGGCGAAGGAGATGACTTTCGCGCAGTTCCCCGGGAAGTCACCGATCGTGGGGTTGATCTGCCCGCAGGCCACCTTCATCCGCCGCACCTCCTGTGATCGAATCTAACAGGGAACCGGCGCAGCTGACAATGCCCAGCGGCCCGAAGGGACGCATTTGTCGGACCTACGTTGACCGCGCACACGAGCGCCGTTAGTATGTGCCGATGCCGCGAACGATGCTCGTCACGGAAGGGGACTCACCGCTCGGTGCCGCGCTGGTGCGGCTGTTCGTCGCTCGCGGCTATTCCGTGGCCGCCGCGTCCGATCGCGTCCCGCACGCCGCGGCCGGGACGAATGCGTCCCCTTGGTCCGCCGTGGCCGCCGACAATGCGGTGCGAAGCCCGCTTGCCTTGACGTGGAACAGGCGGTCGCCCGTTTCCGCGCGCACGGTGCTGCTTTCGGTGCGCAACGCGTTCGAGACGCTCGACGAGGCGCTGATCCTCGAGCCCCCGTTCCCCGCGGGATCGCCGCTCACCGAGGCCGCGAGCGCGGACATCGAACGCGCATTCGACGACTCGAAGGGTCCGGTGTTCCTCGCGCGGGAGCTGTTGGGCTCGTTCCTGGCAGGCGGAGGCGGAGTTATCAGCTTCGTCAGCGGTGGTCCCGCAGCAGGACCAGTGGAAAGCGCGGCCCGCGAGGCTTTCCGCGGCCTGGCCACGGCTCTCATGGCCTCACCGGGGAGCGGGGCGATCATGGCGAACGGTTTCCAATGCGGCGCGGTCGACCCGGAGGAATATGCCGCGTTCATCGACCGCACCCTGGAGGAGAAGGCACGAAAAATCACGGGCCGATGGTTCTCTTTTCAACCGCGCGGCGGATTCCTCCAGGGCGTCCTTAGAACATCATCGAATCCATGAAACGGGCCTGGAACTCGGGCTTGCCTCCCAGCTCGACGAACCGGGTGTTGCGCGCGGCGCTTTGCGATTTTCGCCAGCAGTCCCGGGAGAGCAGGACCATGATCGCTCCCCGCAGCGCCGCATTTCCCACAACCCGCACCCGCTCGAGGTCCATCGGGGGAATAAGCCCGATACGCATCGCTGCTCCGGCATCCAGGCCCGCGCCGAAGTTGCCGGCAAGGCGAAGCGCATCCAGCATGTCCGCGCGCAAGCCGCTTGCTTCGAGAAGAGTCTCGATGCCCGTGCGCACGGCGCCCTTGGCAAGCTGAAGTTTCCTGATGTCGTTCTGGGAAATGTAGACCCCCCGGTCCTCCGACAGGGAGAAGGCCGGCTCGTTGCCGAGCAGGAAGATCCTCTCCCGGAGCGCGGGTGGTTCCACATCGGCGGGATCCACGATCCTTCCGGTCTCATCCACGACCCCCCGGCTCAGCAGCTCGGCGATACCGGAAATGAGACCCGTTCCGCAGAGGCCCCGGGGAGCGCCGCCCCCGACAACCTGGAGACGCAGCCGGCCGTCGCCCGAAATGGCCACGTCGCGGATCGCCCCGTCAAGGGCCCGCATGCCGCAGGAAATCTGCGCACCCTCGAATGCCGGTCCCGCGGCAGTCGACGTGGCGAGCAGCTTTCCCGTCCGTGCGAGCACCATCTCGCCGTTGGTCCCGATATCGATGGAGAGCGTGGTNNTCCACGTACCCGTGCTCCTGGAACGTCCATCCGAAACTCTGCGGCGCGCTGCGAACCGAGCCTGCGATCAGCGGGACGTAGGGCACGTGCGTGAGCTGGAACGGGTCGATGTCGTTGAGAATGTGGATCATGATGGGGTTGCCCACCACGACGGTTTTCACAACCCGGCCAGCCGGGATCCCTGCTTCCTCGAGCATCCCGCGGGCACCCTCGTCAATCGTCCGCAGAGCCGCCTCGCGCACCGGNNCATCGTGGAAGCTTTGCGCGCGCGAGATCACGTCCGCTCCGAATGAGACCTGGCCATTGAGAAAAGCCCGGCGCGCAAGGCGCTTTCCAGATTCCAGGTCCAGGAGCGCGAGGTCGACAGTCGTGGTCCCCAGGTCCACGGCGAATCCATAGCTGCGGCCCGAAGGGACGCGTTCATTGCTGCGGCCCGAAGGGCTCGATTCCAACGCGAGCAGCTCGTTTTCCTCGCACACCGCGTCGATCTTCCACCCGCCTTCCCGGAGGACGCGGGAGAGGCGTTCGAGGGATACGGGGTCAGGCGCGCTGGCGAAAATGCCGCGTTCGGCGAGACCCGCGGACAGCCTCTCCCAGTCGGCGCGCTGATCCTCGAGATCCGGCTCGGCCAGGGTGACTTCCACGTGCCACACCGAAGCGCTTTTCATCACGACGTCGATGTCCGTGTCCCGCATTCCCTGTTTCCACACCTGCCGGGAGGAGCGCGTCTCGGGGATCGTGATGGTGCAGTCGTCTGAAATCGGAAGCTGGCATGCAAGACGTATTCCCGCGGCGCAGTCGCTTTCCCTCAGGCCCCCTTTTCCGGCGGCCGGCGGCGGATCCACGTTCACCCGGCATTGGCGGCAGCTTCCCTTGCCGCCGCAGGGGTAGTCGAGCATGATCCGCGCGGACTGGAGGGCGTCGCGCAGGAGCGTGCCCCGCTCGACGGTAAGAGCTCTTCCAAGGGGGAGGACGGTGATCGTGGGCATCGGGAGGGATACTACGTTTTTTGCAATCTGACGGGCAAGAGGCCCGAGTGCTTGTCTTTTCGCGTGCGTGGCAAACTTGACGGTCCGGGGGCGGCGCGCTACCGTTTATCGCATGCCCTGGACATTTCGAGCTGCGGCCCTTGCGACATGCCTGGCGGGCGCGTTCGCCCTGGCTTCCTGCACGGTGAACCAGACCATCGTCATCGCCGATGACGGATCCGGGACATTCACGATGCATGCTGAGGTCTCCACCCTCCTGCGCGATTACTTCGCAAGCCTTGCGGAGATTTCCGGAAATGCAGGCCCCTTGAAGGAGGGCAGGATATTCGATGCCGAGGCAATCAGGAAGGATTTCCAGTCGCGGCCGGGAATCGTCGTGCGGAAGGCCCTGGCACCGACATCGAGCGTTCTCGACCTGGAGCTCGAATTCGATTCCCTGCAGGACCTGCGGGGAGGTCAGGATGCAATCAAGGACGCCGGCGCGCTCGTCGTTGTCGACGGGGGAGACAGGACCACCCTGGGGCTGCACCTGGACCGCGCCACGTGGGGTCAGCTTGCTCAGCTCATTCCACCGCTGCGGGATCCCCTTGTCGCTGAGCTCGGACCGCAGAGCAGCGGGCAAGTGACGGACGACGATTACTTCTCCATGATCCAGTTCTCCATGGGCGACGCTGCACCGGGGCTGCTGAAGAAATCGTTCATCACGCTGACAGTGCAGCCGCGGGGAGAAATTATCTCGCAATCGGGTGGGACGATAAGCGGCGGCGCCGTAGTGTTCCGGATTCCCGTCCTGCGCATCCTCGTGCTGGACCGGGCGCTGGATTACTCCGTCACGTGGAAACGCATGCCCCAGAGCTGACTCGACCATTCACGATTCCGAATTCAGCAATGTGCGCTACACCACAGACCCCCCGGGTTTCCTGACCTATCTTTGATTGATCTCAAGAAGAGATGTCCATCCGTCCCCACTACTTTCGACATTGCGCTCGTTGAATCGGGCGAGGAGGTTCTCATGTACTACTGGATATCCGCTGCCGTCGTTGTTGTCCTCATCATCTTCTTTTCCGGGATCAGGGTCGTAAGGCCCACACA
>PMZS01000240.1 GCA_003170115.1 Spirochaetaceae bacterium | reverse complement strand
CCCGCGGTCTACATCATGATCCTCCCCGCGATGGGGATCATCTCCGACCTTTTCCCGGTCTTCTCGCGCAAGAACATCTTCGGGTACAAGACGATCGCCTTCTCCAGCCTCGCCATTGCGAGCGTCGGGTCCATCGTCTGGGGCCACCACATGTACGTGAGCGGCCAGAGCGACACGGCNNGCCGTGCCGAGCGCCATCAAGGTGTTCAACTGGGTGGCCACGATGTACAAGGGATCGGTGAAAGTCGACCCGCCCTTCCTGTTCGCGCTCGGATTCATCGCGCTGTTCGCCATCGGCGGTCTCACGGGGCTCGTCCTGGGGGCGCTCTCCACAGACGTGCACGCGCATGACACGTACTTCGTTGTCGGACACTTCTATTACATCATCTTCGGGGGCATGGGATTCGGGCTTTTCGCGGCCCTGCACTACTGGTTCCCCAAGATGTTCGGAAAAATCTACGACTTCAAGTTCGCCACCGTCTCCTTCATCGTACTGTTCGTCGGGTTCAATCTCTTCTATATGACAATGCTCATCCTCGGATGGGCGGGCATGCCGCGGCGCTACTACTCCTCCCTTCCGAAGTACACCGACCTGCAGGTCATCGCCACGATCGGCTCGTGGATCATGGTGGGCGGCCTGGGCATGATGTTCGGAAATCTCCTGCACGCCTTTTTCAGGGGCAAGAAGGCGGAAGCCAACCCCTGGGGCGGGGCCACCCTGGAGTGGCAGATCCCCTCACCCCCCTCGTTCGAGAACTTCGAGAAAGTGCCCGTAATCACACACGGCCCTTACGTGTTCACGAAAGAGCAAAAAGAATAAATCGATGGAATTGGAAGCGCGCGATCACAAGGTCTTTTCAAGGGTCGGAATGTGGCTGTTCCTGCTCTCGGAGATACTGATCTTCGGGGGCCTGTTCCTGGTATACGCGATGTACCGGGCAAAGCACCCCGCCGATTTCCACGCCGCCTCGCTGGAGCTGAGCCGGTTCGACGGGACCCTGAACACCGCCATCCTCCTCACCTCCAGCCTCACGGCGGTGCTCGCCATCTTCTCCCTTCAGGAATTGAACAAGCCGAAGCACGCGGCCCTGTACCTTGCCGCCACGATCGGTTTCGGCTTCGCCTTTCTCGTGGTGAAGGCGTTCGAGTGGGCAGCGAAGTTCCAGCACGGCCTGTATCCCCGAGCGGCGGAGCTGGGGACCCGACCGCACGGGGAGATCCTGTACTTCGGGCTGTACTTCACCATGACGGGGCTGCACGCCCTGCACGTGATCATCGGCATGGTCGTGCTCTCCGTGATGCTCGTGTGGGTGCTCGGGAAGAAAGCCACCCAGAAGAACTCCGCGGCCCTTGAAAACGCGGGCCTCTACTGGCACCTCGTGGACATCATCTGGATATTTCTCTTCCCGCTTTTCTACCTGATTTCCTAGGAGGGCATCGGTGACCTACGCGCGCTACATCTACGTCTGGGCCGCCCTGCTCGTGCTCACCGCCATCACCGTCACGACGGCGGAGCTGAACATCGGGCGGGCCGGCATTATCGTCGTGCTGGCAATCGCCGCGGTGAAGTCCACCCTCGTCCTTCTCTGGTTCATGCACCTGCGCTCGGAGAGCCGCCTGCTCTTGAAGCTCCTGGTGCCCATTGCCATCGCGACCCTGGCGATCTTCATCGGGCTCACCTACACCGATATCCTCACCCGGTAGGCGGAGGAACAAGGCATGTACGGAACGACGACGGCAGCGGTGGACAGCACGTTCATCATCATCATCGCGTTCGGCTTCCTTCTCTTCGCCCTGATCATCTTTTTCACGATCTACTTCGCGGTGCGCTACCGCCGCAGCAGGAACCCCGCGCCGTCGAACATCGGCGGCCACCTGGGGCTGGAGCTTGCCTTTATCGCCGCCTCGATGGTGCTCGCGCTGGGGATGTTCTTCTACGGGCTCACCGGTTTCAAATTCCTGAAGATGGTGCCGGCCGATTCCCTGGCGGTGCACGTGACGGCCCGGCAGTGGTCATGGCTGTTCACCTACGACAACGGCAGGAAGAGCACGGACCTCGTCGTGCCCCAGGGCAGGAACATCGCCCTCACGATGGAGACCGTGGACGTGATTCACGGGTTCTTTGCCCCCTCGTTCCGGATCAAGCAGGACATCGTACCGGGGATGAAGACCTACACCTGGTTCAAGGCGGTCAACCCGGGCACGTATGACGTTCTCTGCAGCCAGTACTGCGGGCAGGAGCATTCCAAGATGCTTGCCACCATCTACGTGGTGGCCCCCGACGTGTTCAAGAAGTGGTACAACGACGAGGACGTGGATATTCCCGGGCTCACCTCGGAGTGAGCCGCGCTGGACAGCATGCAGCGGATCAGAAATACTCAGGCATAATTTCCCCTTCAAAATTCAGAGTGTGGAGGTTTTCCGTGAAGAGAGTTTGCTTCATGTTGGTCATCATTCTGTGCCTTGGATTGCTTTCGGGTTGCCAGAACTCCAGCACCTCCAGCGCAACAGTTCTATCGACATGGACGGGAACTTTTGCCCCCGACCTTACGGAGGGGCCGCAGGGTAACATCATCAACTGGGAGTTCAGATCCGACAACACCATGGCAGGCAACTGGGTTTGTTCTAATTACGATGCCATGTCCCTGTCGATGGCCGACTCTTCCTATACGCTGGACAGCGAAGGGAACATCACGGGAACGGCTCTGGGTACCGCAACGAATGGCGCATCGACCAGCAATTATACGCTCACAGTCCGCGGAACTTTGGAGGGGGGCATTGGAGCAGGAAGCTGGTCAACAACCTTTTCCTCGTGGGGTGGGCCTTATACCGGCAGTTGGACTGTGACAAAAGAATAGCCTCATCCCGGCCAGCGAATTTCAAAGGCATGGGACAATTCCCATGCCTTTCTTCTTGCCTGCGCCATTCGAATCATCTTTTTCTCGCCCTGGATATGGAAACGCCTCCAATGTCACGGGGCCTTCGTGCAAAGAATGGCGGGTTATCATCATTCGTCGCGATGATGGGGTGGCCGATCCACGGTCTTGGCTTGCAGTATCGCTTTTACACCTGGAATGGTATAGTTCCTTGAGGCAGGTCCACATAGACATGTCATTGGGAATCGCATTCAAAGGTCCAGAGGGAATTGTGTTGGCCGCTGACAGCCGAGTCACTCTTCAGGCAATGACGAATACGCCTCAAGGATTGCAAGCTCTGCCATGTACCTACGACAACGCAACAAAATTGCTTAGGTTCACGAACCATTCGCACATAGGTGCTGTGACCTACGGAGTTGGGGCAATCGGACTCCAGGCACCGAGAACAGCTCACAGTTTTCTACCCGAGTTTGAGGACCACCTTTCGAAAGCAAATGGCGATAGCCGGCTGTCAGTGGAAGATTTTGCCAAATCCCTCAGCGAATTCTTTCGCAAGCAGTGGTCCGAAGCCGTGCCGGGGGCCTATACAGGCCCCGATATGATCTTCTTGGTTGGAGGATTCGACGCGGTGGGGCCGTACGGGCGCGTCTTTCAGATTAGCATTCCATCGGCTCCAGATCCGGTCGAGCAGAGCGTTGGGAACCAATTTGGCATTACCTGGGGTGGCCAACTGGAGCATACCCACAGGCTGCTAAAGGGCTTTGATCCTGGACTGCCCACAAAGATACAGGAGTTCTTGAAACTATCCGACGAGCAACGCAACGCCCTTACGAGCCACCTCGAACGCGAGTTGGCAGTTCCTGTGCCATATCAGTTCTTGCCCTTGCAGGATTGCGTGGATTTGTCGATCTTCTTGATACGGACTACCATGGAGATTCAGAACTGGATTGTTGGAGTCAGAGGAGTAGGTGGCGCGATAGACGTTGCTACGATCACGAGAGTTGATGGATTTCAGCCTGTGCAACTGAAGGCGATCAGGGGACAGCGATTCGCGGACAAGGGAGTAGGGAGAAACGTATGAGTCCGAAGACGGCGGTAGTTAACACCACGACCTGGCTTGCAGCCAGTAGGGGGATAAGTCTTTCGGCATTCGTGGAAGACAAAGTGCTTTCAGGAACGATAAGCGTACGGTCAATGGAGGCAATCCTTTCGCCTCGGCCGAGTCTCGCCCAGGAGTTCGCAGGATGGGATTTGTTGAGCGATGAGGCGTTGACCCATTTCGAACATGCGATAGACTGAGAATGGCGCGTGGGGACGTTCTACTCGTCAGCTTCCCTATGCCAGCAAACACTCGCGAGCAGCAGGGGTTCCGGCCCGCAGTTGAAGTGCAGTCCAACCAAACCGCTCCGTCCTTACCAACTACAATGGTGGTCCCATTCACGACAACACTAAGCGCGAGCCGTTTTGCCCATACTCACACGGTGAAACCCACCCCGGCTAATGGGCTCGCCATGACTTCCGTGCTCATGGTCTTTCAATTGAGAGCGATAGACAAAGATAGAATCGAGCGGAAGATCGGCGTGATTGATCCAGCCGATCTCGCCATAATAGAATCTGAGATGCGCTCCTTGCTTGAAATTTAAGCAGACTCCAATCCGCAACACTCGTTTGCCTTTTTAGAAAGCTTCCGTAGACGCACCGGTAGTACAAAGCAAAGTCGCCGACAATTGTGGGGGCTTTTCGTGTCAAGAACTGCCGATTGTCGTCAACCGGCCCATCTGCGTTTGTGGGTGAGGCGAGAACCGCAGCCAATCCTTCAATCAATCCGACTTGGCGAGCTGCCGCAACTGGGACAGAGCCTGTGCCGCTTCTTGACCTTTAGCATCGATGAGGTCAAGGATTTCCTCCGGCGTCCGTTTGTCCTGGTCCGGTTTGCGATTGGGGTTCACGGCTTTCAGATCGAAGCCGCGGGCCTCGATCTCAGGGTGCATTACCGTCCAGCTTCGTTCACTGTTTTCCCGCAACGGGAGAAGACGAAAAAACTCTTCGAAATGCGCGGCGGTCAGAGGGGTTTTCTTGCCAACCTTCACGTCAGACAAGTCGAAGTACCAGGTGCGTTCTGTAGGGCCGCCTCGTGTGAAGAACAAGAGGTTTGTTTTGACGCCAGCCCCGGCGTTGGCAAATGCCCCTCCTGGCAAGCTGACGATGGCCCAGACATCGCAGTCGTCCAGAAGCTTGCGCTTGGTCTGCACAAATGCGGTCTCATTGGTGCGGAAGAGCACCCCTTCGTCCAGAACGATTCCGCAGCGCCCCCCTGGCTTCAGCGAATCGATCACGTGCTGGAGAAAGAGCACCTGAGTGGCACCGGTCTTGTAGGCAAACCGTGTCTGTGCCTCCTTGCCTTCTCTGCCGCCGAATGGGGGATTGGTGAGGACAACATCGAACAGCGCGGGGGCATCCTGATACAACCCGCCATAAATCTCGTTGCTCGTCAGGGTGTTGCCGTGCCACAGGCAGGGCTCATCGACCCAGTGATCCGCGCATATGCTTGAAAGATTCGATGAGAAAACCACCGGTGCCGCAGCACGGGTCATACACCATGTGGCCCGGGCGCGGATCCACCGCACGCACCATGGCCCTGATCACTTCGCGCGGGGTGAAAAACTGCCCACCATCATTCCCCTTCTCCCCCATCTTGAGAAGCAGAACTTCATACACCTGGGAGAGAGGAAAAACGTGCGTGGGATCGATGGATTCATCGGTGATCTCGTGAACCTTGTCCAGCACGTCAAGAAGATTGCGCTCGGTGTCGATGCGAACCCGCTCAACGCTGGCAAGGATTTCCCCGATTACCTTCTGCCGGGGGATGCGTTCGGTCGATCTCGCAGTGCGCGCAACGCGGGAAGCAGATCGCCATTCACAAAACTGAAAAATGCGCCAAGCACCCATTCCTGAAGCTGCTGCCTCCTGGAGCCTCCCGGCGCGGCCCAGTCCTGCCAGCGATATGGCGCCTCAAGCGATGGACGAAACTCTGCTGCCACAGCCTCGGCTTCTTCCGCCTCGCATAGCTCCCGTTCATCCAGTATTCGGAGAAAGAGAAGCCACGTCAGCTCCGGCACGTACTGCAAAGCCCCCGCACAGTTGGATCGGCGCATGATATCGCAGATGGATTTGATGGCCGCGTTCACCGACCCCTGCGACGCCAGGCGTCGACCATTCGATTTCCCTGCGGCTGACCGTCCTCTGGGCATTCTCAGTTCTTCCTGTTTATCAGATTGATCGTCATCCCGACAATGTCATCTTTCTCCGCCGGATCGCTCGCCGCGATCATGATCGTCAGAGCAACCAGCGCATTGTCGGCGATGCGCTTTGTGCCGTCGGGACGATAAAGAAAGGCGTTTCGCTCAAGGAACCAGAGGAAGAGCGCCGCGGCGATCCTCTTGTTTCCATCCACGAAAGAGTGATTTTTCACGAGGAAATACAGCAAGTGAGCAGCCTTTGCTTCCAGGCTGGGGTAGAGTTCGCGACCCCCGAAAGTCTGCATGATTGCCCCCAGGGAACCGTTCAGGCTTTCGTCCTTCTCTCTGCCGAACAGATCTGAGCCGCCGAACTTTTCCCTCAACTGCTCGACAACTTTCACAGCTTCGTCGTAAGAGATGGCAACGACCGTCCCTTCCTGTAATTCGAAGACGGCAATCCGCCGGTGGTCGAAGTCATCCAGCAGATCAAGCGCGTAGGCGTAGTCGGAGACGACTGAGAGCAGCGCACGCGACTCATCGGAGGTGACATCGACCCGTTCAACGACCTTCTTTACAAGGCGAAGGGAGGTGCGCAACTCCTTCAGGCGTTGATTGTTGACTGAGTATCCCTTGACCAGATGATCCTTCAGAACCCGGGTCGCCCAGGTTCTGAACTGCGTGCCCCGCTTGGAATTGACCCGGTAGCCCACAGAGATGATGGCATCCAGGGAATAGAAAGTAACCGGCTTGTCACTCGATGCAGTATGCATTTTTTGCATATTGCTTGCCCTGTCCAATTCCTTGCTTCGAAAGATATTGCTCAAATGCCGAGCGATGACAGACTGGTCTCGCTGAAACAAGTCCACCATCTGAGATTGAGTGAGCCAGGCCGTGTCCTGTTCCAGGCGCACCTCGACCGCGGCCTTTCCGCCCGGAGCCGAGAAAAGGATGATCTCCCCTTTGGACATGCCCATAGCGCCCCTGATCCTGATACGGGGATTTTTAACCGGGCGCTTCTTCATAGAGCTCCGCTGAATGCGCGACACAGCAAGGCGTTCGGCAGCGCATCGATCTCGGCGAGCTGGGCCTCCAGGCACTTGCGGAGTGCCGTTGCTGCCCCCATCTGCTCGTTCAGCCTCGCCGAGATGCGGCGCTGCTCGGATAGAGACGGGAGAGGGACGATGAGCGACAAGATCTGTTTCCTAGTGATCTTCTTCATCGATCCGCTTGCACCGCCGGACACTTCCTTCCAGTATCCCCGGACGAACTGCGATGACAAGAACCCTGACAGATAGTGAGATTCACATCCGGGCCTCGCACGCATTCGTATTGTAAGGTCGCTGGCAACGGTGCCCACTGGCAGACCCGTGAAAAGGGAAACCCTGCCAACAAGCTCTCGGGTGTTGCTCCGCGCGACGAGAATCTCGCCTGACATGCATACGCACTGACTTGCGTCTTGAGCCCACATGCGCGCTTCTTTGATCCCCGCGGGCTTGAAGCCAGACTCACTGAGGCAGGCGGTGGTAACCACCCTCACCAGCGAGTCACCGCTTAAGGCGACGGATCGCGCAGGCAGCAAATCCGCCACGTCCTGCAACGATTTTTGCTGCCAGCCGAGCGTGACCTTGACGCGAAGCACGTAGTCCACCCGGCCGCGCGCCCTCCGGCGTGGCCCGCCGGCTCCGAGGTCGATCGCGCCCGCGGTCTCCTCGCGCCGAATGAGGTCCTCGGTCCATCCACGCACGTGGATTGCCGGATCAATGAGCTTTGCCCGGGTGTCGGATTCGCTCAGGGGCATCGATCGTTTCTCGCCGTTTCTGCTGATGTGATCGATCGACTATAAGAGGAATCCGGGGTGAAGACAAGCGCAGAGGCCTGCGCGCGAGGTTATCTGATCTGTTCCACCCCTGCCGGAACGGGATCCAGCGGACCGGTCGTGATCGAAAAGAAGGACAGGGCGGCTTCGCGCGGGTCTGCCTCCCTGTAGAGGAAGGCGTACATCACGGAGGAAACGAGAATCTTCTTCACGTAGCCCCTGGTTTCGGCGATTGCCGCCGACTCCACGAAGAGGTCCGCGGGAAGGCCCGGGTTCGCCCTGTCCCACTGGCGGAGCCGTGACAGACCCGCGTTGTAGGCAAGAAGGGCCTTTGTCACGCTTCCGGCGTTTCCCAGGAGATCCTTGAGGTGGCGCACGCCGATGGCGAGGTTGGTTGCCGGATCCCGGAGATCCGGATCCATAATGTGAAGCCGCTGTGCAACCGACGCGGCCGTTGACGGCATGAGCTGAGAAAGCCCCACGGCTCCGGCGCTGGAGACGATCCGTGCGTCGAAATAGCTCTCCTCCCGAACCATCCCGTACACGATGTGATCCGCGATCCCGGCGTCCCGGGCGAGCGGCTCGATAAGGTCCGCATATCCCCGCGGATAGTACATCTGCAGCTCCTGGAGAGTGAGCCTGCGCTTGCGCGAGATGGAGCCGACGAAATACATGGAGCTTCGAAAATCGCCCGCCTGGGCGAAACGGCGGGCCGCCTCCAGGACCTGGGCCTCGCTGAGGGAGTCGCGGACTGACCAGAGACGGGAGTATCCCTGCCCGGTGAGCCCGTAGGAAAGGAAGCCCAGGGCCACGGGATCCAGCGTCGAAACGTTCGGAGCCGTGTCGGGTGGCGCCGCCGGCACCGCGCGGTCGGGCAGATCGCCGAGCATGCTGGCGGCGAGGATGCCGTAGTACCCTGCCGGGTCCCTGCGCTCGGCGTCCTGGAACAGCACGCGCGCCGTCACCGGAAGAATGGCGCCTCCGGCGCCGCGCGGGCCGCCCGGCAGGCGGGGAATCGCCCCCTCCTGCCACTCCCGGGCAAGCAGGTAGGAGAGCTGTGCCCGCACGTCGTCAGGCCCCGCGGCATCCAGCGCGCGCCACAGACCGACGAGCGTCCGCCATCTTCTGCCGGCAACGAGCTCAGCGATCCGGCTGTGCAGGAGATCCGAGAAAAACGATGCATCGTTCCAGGTCGGCGCTTCCACCCCGACCTGGCGAGGAAGGTCAGGCGGGTCGGTGGCGAAAAGGATGTCCAGGATGAGCCAGCGCGCACGATCGCTCTGGGCAGGCGAGGCCGCATCCGCTGCCGCGCTCCGAAGCCACGTCAGTGCACGGGGGTACTCCCTCGCCCGGCGGTAGAGTCTCCCCGCCTGTTCTTCCGCGTCCGCGCGGGCCTCTCCCGTGAGCCTGCCGGCGAGATTTTCCATGAAACGCGCGCCCGCCGCGGTCCGACCGGCGTACACATATGAGTTGCCCAGGTCGGCCACCAGCGTTCCGTCGGCCACCCGCCCCGGATCCATCGCCACCAGCGCGCCCTCCAGGAGGGGGATGGCCCGGGACCAGTCTCCCTGCACCAGCGCGTTTTTCCCGGCAAGGAGGTCCTGGTCCAGCGCGCTGAAAAGCTGCAGGTAGGCGGGCTCCGCCGCGATGAACGTGTACGCCCGGCCATGCAGAGACGACACCCTCTCCTTCAGAAACAGCTCCATGACAAGATCGTGCGCCTGCGGCAGATCGAGACGCATCGAGCTGACGGCGCGGAAGAGAAGAACCTCCGAATCCGGATCCGAGAGCCGGTCCGCCTCCTGGAGCGCTGCCGCGTCCTGCCTGCTCCAGTACAATGCCTCCACGAGCACACGCCTGCCCCGCTGCTGCACCTCAGCCGGGACTGAAGACGAGCTCACGCGGCGAGCGACCTCGATGGCCTTGTCGTAGCTCTTCTGCTCGACGTACCGCTGGGCAAGGAGAATCCCCGCCTCCTCTTTCCAGGGGCTGGGGGAACGCTGCCACGCCGTCTCCAGCATCCGCATGGACTCTGCCGGCTTTGCCAGGAAATCGAACACGAATGACAGGTAGAAGGGGGCGCTGGGCGAAAGGCCGAGGCTCTCCGCGGGGTCCTGAGAGGAGACATCGACCTGGGCGAGCGCCGCGTAGCGTCCCTTCGCCAGGTCCGATCGGAGCTCATCCTCCGGGGTCCCCCAGATCTGACGCGGTCCGCATCCCGCCGTGAGAAGGGGAAAGGCCAGGAGAAGGAGAAGGAGCTCAGTTCTCTGGAATAACGATCCGCGTGCCGGCAAAAATCAGGTCCGGGTTCGGGATTGAGTTGGCCTTGGCCAGCCGTGGATACAGCCAGGGATTGCGGTAGTACGTCGCGGAGATGTCCCACAAGGTATCACCCTTCTTGATGCG
>PMZS01000254.1 GCA_003170115.1 Spirochaetaceae bacterium | reverse complement strand
TGCCAGACAGAAGATGGTGGACATGGCCTACAAGGGCACGCTTTCCGATGGGACGGTTTTCAGCAAGTCGGATGAAGGCAAGCCGCTGGAGTTCCTCGTCGGCGCGGGCACACTCATTCCCACGCTGGAAAAGGGCATGATGGGAATGAAGGTGGGAGAGAGGAAAACCATCGCCGTGAAAGCGGCCGATGCCTACGGCGAGTATGACAAGGCGGCGGTCCGCGAAATTCCCCGGCAGCAGTTCCCCAAGGACCTTCCCCTGAAAATCGGCGAACGCTACCAGGTGAACAACGGGCAGGGCGGCCCGATGGTCATCACGATTTCCGCGGTCACCGACACGACCGTGACGGTTGACTTCAACCATCCCCTGGCGGGCAAGGATCTCACCTTCGAAGTGACAATCGTGAAGATCCGTGACGCGACGAAGGAGGAGATGGTGAAGGCCCTGGCACAGGCGGCGCCGGCCCCGGCGCAGGGGCAGGCGGCGCAGCAGTAGGGGGCCATGGCACTCCGGGTCTTCCTGACTTCAGACCTCCACCTGGGCATGAAGTTCCTCGAGTATCCCGCCGCGGCGCGCGAGCGGCTTGTCGAGGAGCGCTTCGCGTGCCTGGAGCGGATGGTCGTCCGCGCGGAAGCGGCGCGCTGCGACCTTCTTGTGGTGGCGGGCGACCTCTTTTGCCGGACCTCGGTTGCCAGGCGTGATATCGAGCGCGCCGCCGACGCGCTGCGCGAGTTCCAGGGACGGTGCGTCGCCGTGCTTCCGGGCAACCATGACTACCTCTCTCCGGAGGACCAGTTGTGGCCGCAATTCCGCGCGCGCTGCGGAGACGGGGTCCTGCTCCTGGACGAGCCCCGGCCCTTCGCGCTCGCGGAGCTCGGAATCGATGCGTGCGTGTACCCGGGACCGTGTCTCTCCATCCATTCGCCGGAGAGTGCGGTCGGATGGGTGCGCGGGGTCGCGCGCGACCGGTCGATCCGCAATCACATTGGCGTGGCGCACGGCAGCCTGGAAGGGGTGTCGCCGGATTTCGACGAGCGTTACTATCCCATGACCCAGGCCGCGCTCCTGGAATGCGGCCTGGACGTGTGGCTGCTCGGACACACGCACGTACCGTATCCCGAGAGGGTCGGCACGGGAGACCGCATTTTCTATGCCGGTACGCCCGCCCCGGACGGATTCGACTGCCGACATGAGGGACGCGCGTGGGTGTTGACCCTTGATGAGACATCTCCGGCAGTGACTGCCGAGCAAGTGTCCACCGGTGATCTCAGGTTTCGCGAGGTGCAGTCCGTGGTCCACGGCGCGGCCGATCTCGACGCCGTGCAGCGCACGTGGTCAGGGGATGAGGCGAGCCGCACGATACTCAGGCTCAGGCTCTCGGGCCGGGTGACGCGCGAGGTGCTTGCCGGCATGGGCGAATGGTCCGCCCGGCTGTCCGCGGGACTTCTCCACCTGGATCTTCGCGACGACCAGCTCTGCGAGGAAATCACCCGGGAAACCATTGACCGGGAATTCCCCGAGGGCTCGTTTCCCCATACGCTCCTGGGAAGGCTGGCTGATGCCGGCGATCAGGAGTCCCTGTCGCTTGCACACGAAATCCTGAAGGAGGTCCAGGGGTGATCGTCACACGGGTGCGCGTTCATCCCTTCGGGTGCTTCGCGGACCGTACCCTGGATCTCGCGCCTGGCCTGAACGTGGTCCTGGGACCCAACGAAGCAGGCAAGTCCACGCTGTTCAAAGCGCTGCGCCACGCGCTGCTCGTGCGGACCAGGCTCAAGAAGCCCGAGCTTGCGAAGTACCTTGCTCCCTATCTGCCCGCGGGGGGAGGAGACTTCATCCGCGTCGAGCTCGATCTCCTCTCGCCCGAGGGTCGGTTCCACCTGCAGAAGCGCTGGGGCTCTTCGCCGGATGCGGAGCTCACGCTGCCCGGCGGTGGAGTGGTGGCCGAGGAGGCTGCCATCCAGGCGCGTGTTGCGGAGCTCCTCCCCGCGAAACCGGCGACGTTCGCCACGATGCTGCTGGTGGGCCAGGCCGAGCTCGGCGCCACCGTGGACACGCTTCGCGGCGGGTCGAAGGAGGCATCGGATTCACTTGCCGACCTGGCAGATACGCTGCGCCGCGTGGTGCTCGAGACCGGCGGCGTTTCGGTGGATCGGTTCACGGCCCGACTGGATGAACTGCGCAACAAGGCCTTCTCGAAGTGGGACATCGCGCACGGAGGACCCGAGCGTGACGGAAGCGGCAGGAGCCGCGGCCTCGAGAACCCCTGGAAAAATGAGCGCGGCAGGATCTACGAGGCCTGGCTCCGCGCGGAAACCCTCCGCGATGCCTGGAAGGCGGCCGTGGCATTCGAGGCCGGGCTGGACGAGGTGAACGCGGGGCTTCGGGAAGCGGCTTCCGCGCTCGCGAAGTGCGAATCGTTCGTCACGACAGGCGCCGCTGCCGCCCGCGACGCATGGGAGCGCCGGTCCCTGGATGCGGAGTCGGGCAGGCTCCGAGCGGAAGCAGAGCAGTTGCGCCAACTGAACAGGGAATGGCCCGTGGCTGCCCGTCGGGCGGAAGAGCTTCGCGAAGGCATGGCAAAGAGTGACGCGGCCCGGGCCCCTCTCACTGCCGAGCTGGAGGCGGCGCAGCGCGCCGAGGAGGGCCGAAGTCTCCGGGAACGCTTCGAACGCGCGCAAAAGCTCGCCGTGAAGGAAAGGGAGGCGCGAGCCAACCTGGAGGCGGCACCCCGGCTGGACAGGAAGGCACTGGAGGAGATCCAGCGCGCGAACACCGCGCTCGAGCGGGCGCAGGCAGGGCTGGAAGCGGGCCGGCTCTCGGTGACGATCGCTGCCAGGGCAAACGTTCAGCTCGTCGTGCAGGAGGATCTCGACCCGGAGAAGCCGAAGTCACTTGAGCCCGGAGCGACGGCGAGCTTGAAAGCCGGCGGGCGGATTCGGATCCAGCACCCCGACATGGAAATCGAGGTGCGATCCGGCGATGCGGATTTTGACGCTCGCGTGCAAAAGGCTGCCGCGGCGCGCCGTGCCCTGACTGAGCTGCTGGAGCGACACCGAATTGCCGACCGCGCGGAAGCCGAGACCCGGGCCCAGGCATTCGCGACACTGGAAGCGGAGCTCGCGGTAGCATCGCGAAACCTTGCCGAAGAGCTTGCGGGAGCCGCGCTCCAGGAACTGGAGAAACAGGTTGCGGCGCGGGGACCTGGCACTCACACACGGGCGACATCCGTCGTTTCCGCGGCGCTGGCGCGGCTCGAAGCGGAACGGGACGCGCTTGCGGCAGAGTCCGAAAGGCTCAACCCGAGGATCCACGAGTGGGAGGCGGCTCACGGAAGCATGGATGGCCTGGTGGACCGGATCGCTGCTGCCCTGAGCCGCCAGAAGGACCTCCAGGCCAGGATCGACGCCTGCGCACCTCTGCCCCGAGGCTTCGCGGATGCGGACACCTTCCTGAGGGACTACGAGGCTGCGAAGGAGAGGCTCACCGAGCTCAAGGTCGAGCGCAAGGGGCTGGAGACACGCAAGAACGATCTTGAAAAACCTTCACGCGATCAGACCGCGGAGGAAATCGCGGCTCAATTGAAGGACGGGGAGGAGGCATTCCAGTCGGAGCTCAGACGGGGAAGGGCGCTGGAGCGCGTTCGCGAGCACGCCACCGAGCTTCTTCGACACAGCGACTCCGAGATCTACCGCGGCATGCGGGAAGCGCTGGAAAGCGCGGTGTCCGGCATGACCGGCGGAAGACACGCGCGGGTGGAAATGGATGGCGCGCTTCCCCGAGGCCTCACGGACGCGCGCGGCCCGGTGGTCGGCTGGGAGATGCTGTCGGCGGGCACGAAGGATACCCTGGCGCTTGCCCTGCGTCTTGCCATGGCGTCCTATTTCCTCGGGGACGCGGACGGTTTCATGCTCCTGGACGATCCCCTGGTGGACATGGACCCCGGCCGGCAGAGGGCCGCGGCGGAAGCCTTGAAGACATTCAGCTCGTCGCGTCAGCTCATCGTTTTTACGTGTCACCCGGCCGTGGCGGAACTGCTGGGGGGAAACCTCGTCAGGCTCGGCGCGGAGGAATAGAGAGAGCGGAGTCGATCTTTTCTTCCGCTTCCCTGAACCGGGCCGCAAGGTCGTCCGCATCGATTCGGTTGCGCGCGCGACGCTCATTGAGAAAGCGCGCGATCTCGTTCGCCGCGCGCAGGCCCTTGTCCACGATCGCCCTCATGTCCTGCTTGGAGGCCACGTTGCCGGGCGGCATGTCGTGGTTCCGGCCGTAGAGCTCCCTCGCGTACCAGAGCACTTTCGCGAATCGCCTCTCCGGGCGGGAAAGCCGGTTGAAGCCGGGAATGCGCGTGAAGTTCGAATAGGGGTCCCACGCGCGCTCGGCGTTCTGCGTCTCGAGGTTCTTCGCCTGGAACGCTTCCATGAGCCCCCTGTCCTCCAGCTCTTTCATCAGCGCATCCGAGAGGGCGAACAGGCACATGACGTCCGAAATGGCGTAGTCCAGCAGGGCGGGTGAGAGCGGGCGGCGCAGCCAGTTCGCTCTCTGGAACTTGTCCTTCGCCCGGGCCGACCCCCCCTGGCCGGTGAGTGCCTGAAGGCCTCCCATCTTTCCCAGCAGCCGGGCCGCAATGGCGAGGTCCAGGATCGGCGCCGGCCTGATGCCCATGGCATGCTGGAATGAGAGAAGGTCGTTGCCCGCGTCGAACCACACCAGCTCCCAGGGAGAGTTTTCAAGCAGCGCCTTCAGGTGACCCGGATCCTGGAGAGACAGGGGGTCCACGATGTATCCGCGCGCTCCGTCGAAGAGCTGGATCAGCGCAACGTGAATGCCATAGCGGTGGAGGTTGTTCTCCCCCTCCACGTCGATGGCCAGCCGTCTCACCCGCGCATCGCGAAGCCGGGCCACCATTCGGGCGAGTGCTTCGTCGGTCTGGATGAGATCGTATCCCGCCACTGATTCCTACTGGTTCTGCAGGGTCTCGACCATGGCCGCGATGTTTTCGGGCTTCGCATCCCGCGGCACGTCGTGCGCGGGCGCGGCGATGTAGCCCCCGTTCTTTCCAATGCGGTCCAGCAGCCGGCGGACTTCTTCCTTCACGTCGCGCGTGCTCCCATACGGCAGGGTCTTCTGCGTGCTGATTCCTCCGTAAAAGGACAAGCGGTCGCCGTAGCGTCGCTTGGCCTCGTCCACGTCGATCACCTCGGGCTGGAAGGGGTTGAACACGTCCAGCCCGCTGTCAATGAGGTCGGCAAAGAGCTCGTCCACCTTGCCGCAGGAGTGGATGAACACCCGCTTGCCGCGGGATTTCACCAGCGCGTACATCTGGCGGACGCGGGGCCCTATGAGCTCGCGCCAGAGCCCGGCGCCCATGATGAGGCCCCTCTGCTGGCCCCAGTCGTCGCCGAACATCATGGCGTCGATCGGGAGCGCACACGCCTTCTCTATGATGCGGAGGTTGTACTCCAGTATGCGGTCCAGCAGGGCGTGCGCGAACTCCTTGTCATCCACCATCGCCATGAGAAAGGTTTCCATGCCTGCCAGGGTCCACGCCCTTTCGAAGAGGCTGAACCCGAGGTTGGTCACGTGGAACTCGTTCGGGTTCCCGGCGATGAGCCGCGCATGGTCGACGAACCGGGAAGGATCATCCGGATCGGGGAAATGAAAGTCATCAAGGGTGTCCCGGGTGACCCTGACGTTGCAGACATTGCCGATGTCCCGGTCAATGGTACGGTCCCATTCAACGCCGAACTGGTCTTCCCAGATCCCCTCGCGGACCTCGCGCCAGGCGCCCGCGGGCTCCGTGTCCAGGACGTGGAGGCAATTGCCGAGCTTCGACTCGAAATCCGGATCCCCGTAGTACGCCGCCATGGCGGCGCGCGCCGGCTCCGTGAATCGGATGTTGTACGGAATGCGGTCCGGCTGTCGATGGGAGAGGGACGCCAGGACTCGTTCGCGGTTGGTCACTCGGTCCTCCAGAATGAGTATAGGCGGGCCGCGCCGGGCGGGTCAACGCGCGGTCGGATCACCCGATGAACTTGTCCGCCCGAACGCCGAAATAGCGTGATAGTTTCAGTGCCATTCGCCGGCTGATCTGCCGCCGGCCGTACTCCATGTGGGATACGTTCTGGCGGGATACGCCACCGAGCTCATGACCCAGCTTCGCCTGGGAAAGGCCGCGGTCCTGCCGGAAGTACCGCAGCCACGCGCCGGGACTCATTTTCCCTGGCTCCCGTTCGTACAAAGGAGCGTCGAGAACGTTGGGGAGCCGTTCTCCCCACTCGCATTTCAGTATCAGCCGCCGGCCGAACGTGTCTCGAAGACACTGCAGGAGCGTTCCGGGGATCATTCCCCTGATTTCGACATAGATGCGGTTCGTTCTCACCCTTGCAAGCACAACAATACGAACGGCCGGACCGCGTACGCTGCTTGTGGACTGTAGTCAATTTCTGACTCCCTTTGTGATGGTGGGGCGCGCCCTGTCGCGCTCCATGACGCGCGACTGATTTCGGAAGGGCATGTCACCATGATATGGTTCGGAGTCAATTCCTGACTCTCTGAAGGAGTGGGCGCTCTGCATCGGCACGAGTATTATTCTCCGATGAAGCAGCAGCCCTTTGACCCTGGCATCACCCAGAGCTACGACGGCAGGATCCGCAGGATCGTCAACCGGGACGGTTCGTTCAATGTGCGGCGCCACGGCCGCCGGCTGCATGATTTCCATTTCTACCAGTTCTTCATCCAGCTCTCGTGGCCGGCATTTTTCGCCGTGGTGCTTGCGGCATTCCTTGCAGTCACCGTTGCATTCACGGGGCTGTTCTTTGCGGTCGGAATCGGCGGTCTCCAGGGGATCCCCGCGGGAACGTCCATCGAGAGGTTCTTTCAGGTATTTTTCTTCAGCGTGCAGACTCTCACCACGGTGGGGTACGGGAGCATTGCGCCGCGAGGCATCGGGGCGAACATCGTGGCGAGCATTGGGGCCATGATGGGCGTGCTGGGCTTCGCGTTCAGCGCGGGCCTGCTCTATGGCCGATTCTCCCGGCCGAACGCGCGGATTCTTTTCAGCACGCACGCGATTGTGTCTCCCTTCCAGGGGGGCACGAGCCTGCAGTTGCGCATTGCCAACCAGCGCGCGAACGCGCTCGTCGACATCGAGGCAACCGTGGTCCTCATGACGGTGGAGGGAACGGGCCGCGAGGCACGGCGCGTCTATGCGAAGCTGGAGCTGGAACGCCCGTCTGTTTTTTTTCTCCCGCTCACGTGGACCATCGTGCACCCCATCGATGCGTCCAGCCCGCTCTCCGGCAAGTCAGCCGAAGACCTGGCCTTGCATGCCGCAGAGATCATGGTCCTCATCCGGGCGTTCGACGACACGTTCAGCCAGGTGGTGAATGCGCGCTCCTCGTACCGTTTCGACGAGATACTCTGGGGACGAAAGTTCGTTCCCGCGTTTCATAACGACGAGAACGGGCATCTGGTCCTGGACCTTGCGAAGATGGACGATGTGAACAAGGTGTGATAGCTTTGCCGACATGGCGGGGACTCACACCATTGTGGGCAATGTTGTCCGCAATCTTCCGTGGGAGGAGAAGCCGAACGGCTGCACGGATGTCCTTTGGAGATACTCCGGTAATCCGATCATCCCTCGCTATCCTTTCCCGGGCGCCCAGGGCGTGTACAACAGCGCGGCCATCGCATGGAATGACGCTTTTCTGGGCGTCATGCGCGTCGAGCACAGGGACAGCATGCCGCGTCTTCATCTTGCCCGCAGCGCTGACGGCATCCACTGGGACATCGAGCACGAAAAGATCCGCATGACCGGGGCAGACCCCGAGATTTCCCGGCCGGCCTACACCTACGATCCCCGGGTCTGCCGCATCGACGATGATTATTTCCTCACCTGGTGCAACGACTACCATGGCCCGACCATTGGCATCGCGCGCACTCGCGATTTCCAGATCTTCGAGCAGCTCGAAAACGCTTTCCTTCCTTACAACAGAAACGGAGTTCTCTTCCCGCGGAAGGTCGGCGGCATGTATCTCATGTTCAGCAGGCCCAGCGACAACGGGCACACGCCCTTTGGCGATATCTACGTGAGCGAAAGCCCTGATCTCGTGCACTGGGGCAAACACCGCTGGGTCATGGGAAGAGGCGGGCAGTGGTGGCAGTCGACCAAGATCGGCGCGGGTCCCATCCCGATCGAAACGACCGAGGGGTGGCTGCTGTTCTACCACGGCGTGATCGCGAACTGCAACGGCTTCGTGTACAGCATGGGAGCTGCCCTGCTGGATCGGGACGATCCCACCCGCGTGCTCCTCAGGACGAATGAGTACCTGCTCTCACCGGCAATGGAGTACGAGACAGTCGGGTTCGTGCCGAACGTCTGTTTCCCCTGCGCGGCCATTTCCGATGCGCCCACGGGGCGGATCGCCCTGTACTACGGCGCCGCGGATACGTACACGGCCCTGTGCTTCTGCCAGGTGGACGAGGTACTTGATTTCCTGAAGATCCACTCGACGGTTTTCTGAGATGTTCTCCCGGCCCGCGTCACCTGACTGGGAAGCGTTCGTCGCCTGCCTGCGGCGTGCGGGAACGCCTCGACGCGTTCATCACATCGAGCTGTTCCTGGACCAGGAGCTGCAGGACGCGATCGTGGAGCGCTTCGATCTTGCGCGCGGCATCAGATCCGACGACCCGTTCCTGCTGCAGAAAGTGAAAGTGGCGCTGCAGCGCTTTCTCGGTTACGACTACGTGACCTCTGACCTGGACGGGTTCAAGTGGATCGTCACGGAGCACGAGGTGGCCGACACCGCCGAACGAGCGCGGACCGGTGGCCGCGCATTCGTGGACCTGAAGCGCGGTCCGATCACAAGTTGGAAAGAGTTCGAGAGTTATCCCTGGCCCGACCCCGACCTCGCGCCGACGCGTTCCCTGGAGTGGTACCAGGAGAATCTTCCCGACGACATGTGCCTGATCGGCGGGCTCACAAGCCACTACGGTGAGCTTCTCTCCTGGCTGATGGGCTATGAAACCCTGTGCTACGCACTGGTGGATCAGCGCGACCTCGTGGAGGCCATTGCAAAGAAGGTTGATGAGATCACGATACGCCAGGCCCGGCGCTTTCTCCAATTCGACCGGGTGAAGGCGGTGTGGGGCAGCGATGACATGGGCTTCCGCACCGGGCTGCTTCTCAGCCCGCGGGATACGCGTGACCTCGTGCTCACCGGGCATACCCGGATCGCCGCGCTGGCGCACGAGGCGGGCCGGCTGTACCTCCTGCATTCGTGCGGCAACCTCGCCGATATCCGCGGAGATCTCATTGACGGGGTGCGCATCGACGGCAAACACTCGTGGGAAGATGCGATCGAACCGGTGACGGAGGGGAAAGCGACGTGGGGGGGCCGGGTGGCGCTCCTCGGCGGCATCGACGTGGACTTCCTCTGCCGCTCCAGCGAAGAGCAGATCCGTGCCCGGGTCAGGCGCACGGCCGAGATCTGCATGCCCGGCGGCGGCTGGTGTCTTGGAACCGGCAACACGCCGGCCAACTACGTGCCGATGCAGAACTTCCTTGCGATGATAGACGAGGGCAGGCGCTTCGCGGCATAGCCCGCACATTTACATTGACATATCGGCCGGGTGAAAGTACGATCCTGCACACAGTCCATTCACGAGGTGTGTCACATGGCAGAACGTCACAAGACCATTCGAGCGCTTGCTATCGTGTGTACCGCGGTTCTGGTACTGCTTCCCGCATGTCAGAAATCACAGCAGCCATCCGCGCCCGCATCGGCCTCCGCCCCCACGGCGTCACCAGCGAGTCGGGCCGGCGCGATCATCACGTTCCTCTCCGGAGACGTCTCGGTCACAAGGGGGGGAGGCCTGCAGCCCGCGGAGATCGGGATGTCGCTCAATCAGGAAGACTCCCTGAAAGTCGGGCCCCTTTCGAGCTGTGAGGTTCAGTTTGGCGTGACGGCGATGATCCACATTGGTCAGAACACGACCCTCGCGTTGAACAGCCTTTCCCTTGAGCCGCAGCATGCGCAAGTGACGGTGGGCCTCGTGGCGGGAATCGTCGCGTGCAAGGTCATTTCGCTGGCCACCGGAGAGAAGTTCCGGGTCAAGACCGCTACAGCGGTCATGGGCGTGCGCGGGACGGAATTCGTCGTGGGATATGCCGAAGGCAAGGATGCGCTCCTGGCCGTCCAGAAGGGTGAAGTCGCGGTGCTTCCGCCATGGGCGGAGCTGGAGGCTCTTCGTTCAAAAGTCAAAGACAGCACGGCAACCCTCGCGCCCCTGGAGCAGCAGCTTGAGGAAAACGCCCTCCTGGTGAAGCCGGATCAGCAGTTGCTCATCAAGGCTGAAACGTCGCGAAAATGGGAGAAGGAGCTTGCCCCCCTCGAGCAGAAGATCAACGACCTTGCGGCAAGGGCGGACAAGGGGGAAGAGGTAACCAGAGAGTCGGTGGAGCAGGTCGCGGCAGCCGCGGAGAAGCTGGAGCCTTCCTTGGCTCGTTCGCTGGGAGAAACAACGGCAATCAGTGACGAGCCTGCAAAGGCTCTTGCCGCCGCGGCGTCCATGAGCTTCCTGGAGATGCCGGCTGCGTCACCTGCCGCTGTGGAGCCCGAAAAGGCGGGCCTCGTCGGCGTTGTCGTCACCGTGCAGCCGCCCGACGCCACGATCTATGTCAACGGAGCGCTGAGCGGCACGGGTGAGTGTTCAGGCATCTATTCGCCAGGCCAGAAGCTCGAGTTCCGCGTGGTCCGGGAAGGATACCAGGAGAAGTCGGTGGTGATCACTACGGAGAAAGGCGCTCCACAAAAACTGGTGATCGTGCTGGAGAAGGGGGCGGAAAAGATCAGCGTGCGCGCGGCCCCACCGGATGCGGAGATACTGCTGGCCGGGACCGTCGTGGGCAAGGGGTCCTATTCGGGGCAGTTCGCACCCGGCATGAAGCTCTCTTTCAGGATGAGAAGGGAAGGGTTCGCCGAGAAGACGCTGGAGATCAATGTCGCGCAGGGCGGTCCGGCAGAATACTCGGTGGAGCTCGAGGCCGTGCCGCTGGTTCGGCGTTTTTCCGTTTCAAAGGCGGGACTGAGGGGAGACCTCGTGACCTGGAAGGACAGGATAATCGTGGCTGACGCGGGCGGGCAGCTGACGGCTGCGACCGTGAAAGGAAAGATTTCGTGGAGCATGCCCACGCGCAATTCGCCGAATGAGAACTCATTCCCCGTCGTGATCGGGGAGCGGGTGTACTTCACGGGCGCGGCGGAGTTTCTGATTGCAGACGCGGCAACCGGTTCCATCGTTTCCAGGACCCCGCTGGCGGGCGGATCCGCGCACCTTTTCGGCCAGAGGGTTGCAGGGCTGCCGCCGACGGGCATCTATCCCGAGGATAACGGGCTGCGATTGTTCGATCTCGCCACCGGTGCCGCGGCCAGCACCATCGCCGTCCCCGGCGGATCGAAGACGAGCCCGTCCGTGTGGGAAGGAAAGATCGTCACGGTGAGCCAGACAGGGTCGGTTCTCGTGTTCGAGACTTCGGCCGCCGCCCCTGTTGCCGAGATACGGACGGCCGCATTCCAGCCCGTTGCGCTCGCGGTCCAGGTGGTCGGAAATCGCGGATATTTCGCGGACCGCAAAGGGCTCGTGGTGTGCGTCGATCTCTCCGCCGGCACGGTTGTGTGGACGAGCCGGCTTGATCCGAAGGGGTCTCCGGGTGTTTTCCAGGACCTGGCCTGCACCGAGAATGAAGTCTTCGTGTTTGCGAAAAACACACTGTACGCGCTCGCGGCGGGCAACGGACAAGCCCTGTTCGCGCCGCTCAGCGGAGTCACGTGTCCTCCGCTCTGCCGGGGCGATCTCCTGTACTACGGGACCGACGACGGGGAGCTGCGCATTGCGGATGCGGCCACGGGGAAGATCCGTGGATCGCTCGAGCTGAAAGCGAAAATCGGCGCACGACCGGCATGGATCGATGGGCTGCTGGTGCTTGGCACGACGAGCGGAGAAATCATGGAGGTCAATCCGGAGGCGGTGAAATGAAGCGGCGCATGGTTCTTCCCGCTCTCGTGGCTTTTGCGTTGCTTGTCCCCTGCTGTCTTTTCGCGGAGACGACCCCTTCGNNCTGGGCGCGGTTCTTTCCACCGTCGCTGACAGCGTGGAGCTGAGCCTCGCCTGCCTGCAACGCTACGATGTCAGGCGGCGTGCCCCGGCGGATCCGTCCCGGGAATTGCAGAAGATCCGCGCTTATTGCGAAGCCAACCGCATCGACCAGGCGATCTGCGGCAGTGGCAGCGCCCGCACGGGCGGGGGCTACCTCTTTCGCTTGGTGGTGTATGACCGCCGTTCGGATCGCATCACCTTCTCCCGCGAAGGGGCATCCAAAGGTGCCCTGGACATGTTCGACGTCACCGATGCGCTGATCGCCTCCCTGCTCGACGGTCTGAGCGGCACACACCTGCTCTTCGGATCCCTGGCGGTGCAGACCGAGCCTCCCGGAGCGACAGTGTCGGTGAACGGCAAGGATGTGGGAGCGGCGCCTGTCGCCCTGCGCGGTCTGCCCGTCGGCGCGGTGAGGATCTCCGCGCGAAGCGGAGGCCGGGAGGACGCGGAATCATCGGTGACGATCGCCGATGGAGAGACGGCGGAAGCCACCCTCACCCTCGAGCGCAGCAAGGGAAAGCTGGCCGTGGAAATGCCGGAGGACGCGGTGGTGAAGATTCGAAACAGCGAGATCGGAGAGAAAGAGATCTCGGGACCCGGAGAGGAGGAGCTTCCCACGGGCCAATACGAGGTGGCGGCAAGCTGCCCCGGGCTGGAGCCGGTTCCCGGCCGGATCACGATCGAGCGAAACGGCACGCAGGCCTGGATGCCCTGGACGAAGGCGTACCTCACGGTAGAGTCCCAGCCGCCGGGGGCGGCTGTCTTCGTCGACGGCACCGAGCGAGGCTCTTCGCCGGTCATGCTCGAGGTGGAGCCGGGGAAGACGCACAAGGTGATCCTGAAGCTGGCAAAACACCAGGACTGGAGCGCGGAACCGGAGTTCCCCGCGGGCAGGAAGCAGAGCGTGAAGGCGGAGATTTCCCCGTTGCCCGGATCCCTCATGGTGGAAACCAGTCTGCCCGGAGCAAGTATTCAGATCGACGACGGGGATTCCTTTGAGACTCCTCATCTCTTCGAAGCAGTGCCCGCAGGAATGCATACGATCCAGATCAATGATCTCCTTCGAGACCGCAGGTATTACACGAGCGATGGCACGCGGAGCGTTGAAGTGAAGCCCGACGAGCAATCCATTATATCGGTTCCCCTCAAGCCCGGGAAAGCGAAGCTGATCGTCTCCGGAGTTCCGCAGGGGAGCGCGATCACCGTCGAGGGGGTGAGAATCGACGCTGAAAAAGCCACTGCCGAAGGCGTGGAGGTCCCTGCCGGGAGGGTTGAAATTGAAGTCACTGCCCCGAACCAGCAAAAGTGGAGAACGCCCTGGTTGCTCCGCAGAGGCATCGAGAGGGAACTGATCTTCGACACCATGCTGCCCTGCCTCCCGCACAGGACCATCAAGATCGACGGAAAGACCGACGATTGGGCTGATATTGTGCCCGTCCTGAGCCGTGAGACGAGCAATGACACGTTCCCCAATCAGCCCGGCACCCAGATCAAGCAGGTGTTTGCCTGCCGTGATGATAAGACCATGTATTTCCGTGTCGATTTTGCAGATGGAACTCCGACTGCAACCCTCTCAAAAGATATCGACGTTCAACTCAAGTATTCTTTCAGGGTGTTCGTGAAAGAAAGCAATATCATCACCGTTGATATTGGATTCGATCGAAGAAATGGACCGTTCACGGCGATCACCATCTGGAACGAAGTGACCCGAAAGTGGAAGTACCTGATCATCCCTCCCTTTCAGAAAATCGATTATCGAACGGGGAACGGGACACTGGAAGTTCAAGTGCCGTTTGCTCCCTATGCGGAGTACCTGGGCAAGGATGCCGCCAACCAGGTGGAGGTGGCCGTTGCCTCCACGGATGCCAACGGCCAATGGGGCAAGTATACGTCGAGCGGCAACCGCATGGTCTATCTCGCCCCTTAGGTTTGCTGCTTTGAAACTGCAAACCCTGCGGCGGCAAGCGTCGGAAGGCCGCCTTTTGCACCAGGCGAAAATCGGCGCACGACGGGCATGGATCGGTGATCTGCTGGTGGCTCTTGTTTTGCTTGTCCCCTGCTGTCTTTTCGCGGAGACGACCCCTTCGTTGACCCGCATCGCGCTTTTCGAGCCTGCCGGTCAGAAGGCGGACGCGACGCTGGTCGCCGTTCTTTCCACTGTCGCCGAAAGCGTGGAGCTCAGCCTCGATGTCCTGCAGCGTTACGAGGTGAGGAGGGTTGCCTCCGCGGATCCCGCACGGGACCTGGAGCGGGTCCGAGCCTACTGCCAGGAGAACCGCATCGATCAGGCAATCCTGGGGAGCGGCAGTGCGCGCCTGGGGGGCGGCTACCTCTTTCGCCTGGTGGTGTATGACCGTAGAACGGATTCCATCACCCTCACCCGGGAAGGCTCATCCTCCGGCGTTCTGGACATGTTCGACACCACGGATGCGCTGGTGGCATCCCTGCTGGATGCGCTGAGCGGAACGCACCTTCTCTTCGGATCGTTGACCGTGGAGACAGGCCCCGCGGGTGCGGTCGTGTCGCTGAATGGCAGGGAGGTGGGGACCGCGCCGATCAGCCTGCGGGGGCTGCCGGTCGGCACGGTTCAGCTCAGTGCGCGTTCGGAAGGACATGAAGAGACGCGCACCACCGTGACGATTGCGGACGGAGAGACGACGGATGTGCCTCTGAAACTTGCGCGGAGCATGGGAACACTTGCCATCGGGATGCCGAAGGATGCGGTGGTGGCCATCAGCAGCACGGAGATGGGAGAAAAGGTGATTTCGGGCCCGGGTACGACAGAGATGCCGACCGGGGAGTACGGAGTGCAGGCGAGCTGCCCGGGGCTGCCCGCGGTGAGCGCGCGGCTGACTATCAACAGGGCCGCCAGCACGCGCTGGCTGCCATGGACCAAAGCGTTCCTGGACGTGCAGTCCGATCCGCCGGGCGCGACAATCCTGATGGACGGCGAAGAGCGTGGAGCGGCTCCCCTGGTGGTCGAGGTGGAGCCGGGGACGCCGCATCGGGTGGAGCTGAGGAAGGACAAGTACGAGACGTTTCGCACGGACGTCACGCCCGCCGCGGGTGACAAAGCAAGCCTCGCGCCCAGGCTGATTCCGCTGCCGGGGTCCATCAGGGTGGAAACCTCGATCGCGGGTGTCAACGTCCGGCTGGACAACGATCGGAGCGCTGAGACACCCTTCCTTTTCGACAACGTTCAACCCGGAGAGCACGTCCTTCAGATCGCAAACGTCAGGGTGGGAAGATTAATGTACACGGTCGGCGATCCGATCCACATTGACGTCAGCCCCGGCGAGGCAGCACTCGTATCGAGGACTTTCGCCGAGGGGAAAGTTCAGATCACCATCAAGGATGCGCCGGCGGGGAGCAGTATCGAGATCAACGGCAAGAGTGTGGACTCGGGAAAGGCGCTGACGACCGGAATCGAGGTGCCGGCCGGGGTGATCGACATCTCTGTCCAGGCGCCCGACTTGCAGAAGTGGACGGGAACGACATTCGTGGGGCCGGGGATCGTCACTCAACGATCGATCTACACCCTGACGTGGGTG
>PMZS01000054.1 GCA_003170115.1 Spirochaetaceae bacterium | reverse complement strand
GACTCGATTGTCGAGGCGGTGGGGGCAGGGGCGAAGGTTCTCTGCGGCGGGACTCGCCGTGGTGCATTCATCGTGCCAACGGTCCTGTCCGATGTTCCTGCCTCGGTGCCCCTGTTTCACGAAGAGACCTTCGGGCCGGTTGCCCCTCTCGCAGCTTTCTCTGGCATCGACGAGGCCATCCGGATGGCCAATGACAGTCCCTTCGGCCTGCAGGCGGCAGTCTTCACCAATGACATCTCCCAGGCAATGACCATCGCACGCCTCCTTGCGGCCGGAGGCGTGATCATCAACTGGTCCTCGGCCTTCCGCGCGGAGAATGTGCCCTTCGGGGGAACCAAGATGAGCGGGCATGGCAGGGAAGCGCTGCACGATACCTTGATCGACATGACGGAGCAGAAGGCCATCATCATCCACAATGCCTTTCCGGAAGACGCATGAACGCCGATGCATTCCTCCGGATGGAGGGCATCAACAAGAAGTACGGCGGCACGATCGCCCTGAAGGACGTGAGCCTCTCCGCTGAGCTCGGCGAGGTCCATGCCCTCGTAGGCGAAAACGGTGCCGGCAAGTCCACTCTGATGAATATCCTCTCCGGCGCCGTCGTGCCCGACTCGGGAAGCATTTCCCTGGGGCACGCGGTGGTGACGATGCGCTCTCCTCACGATGCCAATGCCCTGGGCATACGGGCCGTGCATCAGGAGTTCAGCCTTGTACCCCAGCTCTCCATCGCGGAGAACATCCTCATGGGGAAACTGCCGACTCACGGCAAGCGGCGCCTGGTGATCGACTGGCCCAGGGCCTACGAGAGGGCGCGGGGCCTTCTCGCTGAGCTGGGCTTTGCCGGCCTGGATGAGCGAACCCGCGTTTTTCGCTTGAGCGTATCGCAGCAACAGGTGGTGGAGATCGCCAAGGCCCTCGCCGAAAAGCCGAGTGTACTGATTCTCGATGAGCCATCAGCGGTCCTCTCGAAGGATGAGCTCTCTCTGCTCTTCGCCCTCATTCGGAGGCTCAGGGCGGAGAAGACCCTCATACTGTACATCTCGCACAGACTCGAGGAAGTATTCGAGATCGCCGACAGTATCACGGTCCTCAGGGACGGTGAGGTCGTCGACACGGTACGGCGCGATTCCATCGATCAAAACGACCTGATCCGCATGATGGTGGGTCGCTCTTTCGAGGAAATCTATCCCAGGCGCAGGATGAGTATCGGTGATGAAGTGCTTTCCGTCCACGGTCTCACCCGCGAGGGGGAGTTCAGCGACATCGAGTTTTCCCTGCACCGCGGCGAGGTGCTGGGCGTGTTCGGCCTCGTCGGAAGCGGGAGGACCGCCATGGCCAGGAGCATATTCGGGGCAGAGCCCCCCACCTCAGGCAGCATTGGGGTGGATGGCAGGTCACTGAAGATGCGTACTCCCAGGGATGCTGTGAGCGCCGGGATCTCTCTGGTAACGGAGGACCGCAAGCGAGACGGGCTCGTGATGACCGGCACGATTTGCGACAACGTGAGCCTGGCTTCTTTTCCCCGCATGAGCCGCGGGATATTCTTGAACCGAAAGCTGCAGGAAAAGCTCGTGCAGGGAAAGGTCAGGGAGCTCGCACTGCGGCCCCAGAAGATCGGGGCATACGTTCGGACATTGAGCGGGGGCAATCAGCAGAAGGTGATCCTCGCGAAGTGGCTGCTCTGCAATACGAAGGTCCTCCTCCTCGACGAGCCGACACGGGGCGTNNGGCGTGCTGTTTATTTCCTCGGAAATGATCGAGGTCCTGGGCATGAGCGATCGGATACTCGTCATGCGTGAGGGGCGGCTGGTGGGCAACGTCGGCCGGGAAGAAGCGAGCGAGGAGAGACTCCTTCAGCTCGCGGCGGGTGTCGCGCGCGCGGCCAGTGCAGCGGATGTCACGCCCGGCGTCATCGCAACGGAGGGGAAGGCATGAGAACGACTGCACCATTGCTCGACAGGACGAGAACGATTTTCAAGATTCGCTCATCCGACCTGATCTTCCTGGTGATCTTCGCGGTTTTGTTCCTGGTCAGCTCCCTGGTCTTGGAGACGTTCTTTACCTCCCGGAACCTCCTCAACATCTCCCGGCAGATCGTCACGAACGGCCTCATCAGCATTGGAATGCTCATCGTCATCCTCACGGGCGGTATCGACCTGTCGGTGGGTTGTACCGTGGCCCTTTGCGGCATCATGGCAACGGGGCTCCAGAGGGTGATGCCGACCCCTCTTGCGATCCTCGTCGCGCTGGGGGTCGGCCTCGTGATTGGTTTCGCAAACGGTTTCTTCATCGCCCGTTTCAAGCTTCAGCCCTTCATCGTTACCCTGGCGACGATGGGAGTCGTCCGCGGGGTGACCTACGTCTTCTCGGAGACCCCGCAGTCGCCCGTCGATCCCCTTTTCCGTTCCCTGCTGGGCGGCGGGTTCATAGGCGTCGTTCCCATCGCGCCGCTCATCATGATCGGCTTCTACTTCCTCGCCTGGTTCTTCCTCAATCGGACGATCCCCGGCAGGACCATCGGGGCGATCGGCGGCAACGTCGAGGCGGTGAGACTGGCGGGCATCAGCGTGAAGGGCCACCTCATCCTCGCCTATATGCTCTGCGGTTTCTTTGCCAGTGTCGGGGGCATCATCCTGGCCTCGAGGTTGGGTATCGCCCAGCCCAGTGTTGGAGCCGGATTCGAGCTGGACGCCATTGCCGCCGTGGTCATCGGCGGAGGCGTCATGAGTGGCGGCAGCGGCGGAGCCATCGGCACCTTCTGCGGCGTCCTCGCTCTCGGTTTCATCGACAACCTGCTGAACCAGTTCAACGTACAGTCCTACTACCAGCAGATCGTCAAAGGGCTCATCATCCTCGCGGCCGTGATCTCACGCCGAAAAAAATGACGGTGTGACGCCGAGGCAGGTCGACACGGCACAGGCGCGGTATCAGGCTCCAGGGCACGATGCCGCGGGCACTACGCCCCCGTGGACGGAGGCACTCAACGCCGCGTCGAGCGATGCGATCACGGGACCAATGTCCCTTTCGCACCCCACCGCGATCCGCAGGAGAAACCGGGGAAGCCCGAGGTCAGACACGTCGCTCAGCGGATTGGTGATTGTCTCCGTGAAGATCGCAGCAACTTGACACGCGCATCGAGCAGTGAAACCATCCGCGTATCCAGGAACTCGTTTTTTTAGAATAATTCCTCAATAACTACACAAAGCGACGACGGGGGTGATCGACGATGAAAAGCAGCGGCAATACCGTTCTGGTCACGGGCGGGGCGACTGGCATCGGCTACGCCATGGCCGAGGCCTTTTCAAAGGCGGGAAACGAGGTAATCATCTGCGGCCGCAGGGAGAAGAGGCTCCTCGAGGCGCAGGCACGTCTTCCAGGCCTGCATATACGGGTGTGCGACGTAGCCAGGGAGGCGGATCGGGCCTCCCTGGTCGAGTGGGCGACGTCCAACTTCAAGGGCCTGAACGTTCTGGTCAACAATGCAGGGATCCAGAGGGACATCGATTTCACCAGGGGGATCGCGGAATTCCTGGCCGGTGAAAACGAGATCGAGATCAACCTGGCATCGCCCATCGTCCTCTCGGGGCTTTTCATTCCCCACCTGGCCCGAAAGGACGGCGCGGCCATCGTCAACGTATCTTCGGGCCTCGGCTTCGTGCCCGCCGCAAAGATGCCCGTGTACAGTGCGACGAAGGCGGGCCTTCACGCCTTCTCGATGGCCCTCAGACATCAGCTGAAGGGACTCGGGATCAAGGTCTTCGAGGTGGTGCCACCCGCGGTCGATTCGGAGCTGAATCCGGAAGGAAGGGCGAAGCGGGGCGGCTTCAAAGTGGACCTCCAGCCAGGGGAGTTCGTGGCCGCGGTGATGAAGGGCTTCGCGGAGGACCTCTTCGAGATCGGATACGGAACGACCGAGCGATCCCTCAAGGCGTCCAGGGAAGACTTGGACAAGAGCTTCCAGCAGATGAACAGCCGCTGGTAAATGTTCGAAAGCATAAGAGGCTGACCCAGTGGCGCCGATGAGAACAGTGTAAGTGAGCAGGGCGGTCACAAGAATGTGAAGATTCCCTCTTGAGACAGGAGGATTCTATGGATACTATCGCGCTGCCTAAGCCGGACTTTGGCCGGGACATGACCGTTCAGTCGGCGCTTGAAAAGAGAAAAACGGTCCGCGAAATCAGCGAAAAGAAGCTCTCCACGCAGGCGCTGTCGAATCTTCTGTGGTCCGCCCGCGGGGTGAACCGGAAAAAAGGTCCCTTCGGCGTTCCGGGAATAACGGCCGGCTCGGCCAGCAATGCGCAGGAAATCGATCTTTATGTCGCCCTTGAGGCGGGCGTCTACCTCTACGATCCGGCTCATCACCTTCTCGCGCTGGTGGCTGTGGGAGACTTCAGGGTATTCGCGCTCGGAGAGGCCCAGGGAAAGACCGGCGCCAAGGCTCCCGTGCGCCTCATCTACGTCGTGGACGTCGATAAGTTCAGCAAGGCCGGCTTTCAGGAGCCGGGGCTGAATACTCCCGAGACGCAAAAAGCCTACTATTATATAGACACCGGCCTGATCGCGGGAAATGTGTATCTCTTCGCGGCCTCGCAGGAGCTAGCGGCATGGTTTCATAACTGCAACAAGGCGGAGCTTTCGAAAATCCTGAAATTGAGGAACGATCAGCATGTGCTCTTCGGTCAGACCGTCGGGTATCCGGAGAAGAAATAGCCCATCTGGCTCAAGACCGCTGAAGGGCGGCCGGCAAGCTTACGTTGGAGGCAAGGAGGGTGAGCCTCGCCCTGCCGAGCTGGCCTCGATGAGCGAGCAGCCAGCTTCGGATCGGCGGGCAGATAGCAGATGCCCACATGGGCTGAACGAGCACCACGAGCTTCATGCCTTCAAGCGGGACGTCCGGGTCCCCGATCGGTGTGGCTCTCTTCCTGTAGGCCTGTGCGCCGGCGCGCATGTATGCGATGAAGCCTTTCCTCCAATCGGTTTGTACGCGTATTGAAGGGTATAGCCGATCCGAGGCAGAGGTGGCCCGCCCGCGTTCCCTCCCGGGTAGTTTGCTTTCTGTGCGTTGCCGCACAGAAACGAGCTGCGGTTTTGCGTTCTTATTGAGAGTGGGAATAAGATTCGCATGACAAACCTGCTGCTCGTAATCGGCATCATCCTCCTGGTATTGTGCTCGCCCCTCGACATCGAAGCCGCAGGTAATCAGAAAATCTCCTGGAATGGATAATGGGTCGCATCATCGCAACCGTGATCCTGGTGGTCGTGCTTGCCATACTGGTTTCGCTGAACTTCGGTTTTTCAACGTCGGTCAACCTTTTCGGCAAACGGTTCGACACCGTGTCCGTCGTTGCGGTCGCGGCCTTGAGCTTCGCCGCAGGCGTCGTATATTCGTTGTTCATCTACTTCGGCATGTTCCTCCACCGCCGGGCAAAACAGGGCCTCGCCAACAGGGATCGCAGCCTCACGGAGCGCGAGCGAAAGCTGACGAAAAGGCAGACGCGCGCCGATCGTGCGCCCGACGCATCTTCCCCGCCGCGCTCCCCCCGGGACAAGCTGCAGATCGGCGGCGGGCAAAAGGCTGAGAACGGCGGGGACGGTCCTGCCCGCAGCGGCCGATCGGGCTTCGCGAAGCTCCGCGACTTTTTCAAGGCGCGGTCGTGAGAGGGCCAAGGTTATTCACCTTCCGCGCGCTACCGTGCCGAAAGGCTTCAACTCCCGTGGCTGTTATTATTGATGCTCGGACTTCAAAAGCAAAATCGCCCGTCTGAAATAAAGAGGAAATCCAATGAAGATGTACGTGTGTTCCATGGCTCTGGCGGTGGGGATCATGACGCTCACGCAGCACGTTGGATGATCGAGCACCGTTCGGGAAACTGGGGCCGCATGGTGAACGAACGGCCCGATCACTCGGCGAGACTCCGTGAAGCTCTTGAATTCCTGAACAAGGCCCATTCCGATGTCGCCAAGGAAGAAGACAACGTTTTCGCCAAGGGGATTGCGGAATCGGGCGATCGGCTGCTGCGGTCGGCCGGGAGGCTGGGCTTCTTCCGCCGGGCAGCTGCGTCCAGAGTAATGGTGCTTGTTCTTTCCAAAATTGTGATACGGCAGCAGGTGTACAGTGCGGATGGGGGGCAGGGAGGCCACCAGCTCGAAGATCTGCTGGATATTGTCGTCCACGAGCGTGAACCCCATGCTCTGTCCCCGGTGTGGCTCAGAGATGAAGCTCATCGCGCCCATCATCGATCCTCCTGAGGTACGCAGGATTCTGCGCCTCCTGCTCAAAATCGGCAGGGCTCCGCCGGGGCTCGATCCGAGCGCGCTACGGAGAAAGGCTTCGCGCAATCTACGTCCCCACTCGGGCTAGTCTCTTGCACCATGGGGAGCGGCGTTTTTCAGAGGCCAGCATTTGCCAGAGACGGCTCGCCGGGGATGCTCACTGCAGCCCGACAACCGCCCCCGCCTCCGCGCTCGCCACGTCACCCGACCAGCGGTACCGCTGCCTGAGAATCGATTGGTCTATCACTCACTCGCGGGAGGCGGAGCGTCCGCCCACCTCCCGCCCCCTTTTCAACCCTTGGTGAACGGGCCGATCAGGGGAAGCTCGAAGACGGATTTCCATCCGGGAGTGGAGGGCACTTTCAGGAACGGCTCAAGCTCCTTGGGATCCCGAAGAGTGATCTGGTCGATAGGCGGGAGCTTGCCCGATGGATAGGCGTCGAGGATCTGCTCCACCACGAGGGTCAGGTAGCGGAGGATGGCGGCGATGGGCCGCTTCGCCCACGACCCCCTCAGGAGTTCCCTTGCGCTCGATTGCCACGTGACCCTCTCCTTCGGACCAGCGGTGCGGTCGCCTCCAGGGATCGACGGAGGTGTCAAAGTGGCCTCCTGGCAGGAAGCTCGGACCGCGGGCATCCCTGACGTATTTCATGTCGATCATGTCGTGGAACATGAGAAGCGCCACGGCGGTCTCGCTCTCATCGGCGTGAATGAAGGTGGTCTCCAGGGAATCCGCGCGATCGATTGGAATGAAGAACTCGTGCAGCGCCGTCTCCAGCATCCAGAGCTGGCCGTGGTTGTTGATGATGATCTGCTTGCGGCAGCCGTGGTTCCACAGACCGAGCATCACGTGGATGAGGGTCTCGACGACGACCTCCTGCGCGACCATGACCGTGCCGGGCATGCCCAGGGGGTGGTTATTTTCTCTTCGGCGCCGCCGTGGATTCGCGCACGACCAGCCGCGTGGGGAGCAGGATCTTTCGCGTGAAATGCGACCTTCCCGCTATTGCCTGGAAGAGGGTCTCCACCGCGAGCCTGCCCATCAGCTCCTTGGGGACCTGCACTGTCGTCAGGGGCGGCATGACTTCCGCGGAGAGGGAGATGTCGTCGAAGCCCACGATGCTCATCTCCTCGGGGATGACCAGCCCCTGCTGTTTGATCGCGTCCATCGCACCGATGGCCACCATGTCGTTGTAGGCGATCACCGCTGTGGGCCGCTGGACGCCGCGCCGCCCCAGGATACGCTGCATCGCCTCGAAACCGCCTGACATCGATTCAGGGCATTCCTCCACCAGATCGGGCTCCTCGAGCAATCCATAGGCTGCCCGCGCAAGGTCGAAACCGTGCCGCCGCTCCTGGGAGGAGAGGCTATCGATGGTCCCCGAGATGTAGGCAACGCGCCTGTGGCCAAGCTCGGCAAGATGCTTTGCCGCCCTCATGATGCCATCGACGTTGTCCACCAGGATGGCGTCGATGTCCTCCGTGGGCACCGCGTAGTCCACGAGAATGACGGGGATGCGCTGCGAGCGCAGGCGCAGGAGAAAGTCGCGATCGTATGTTCCCACGATCACGACGCCGGCCAGATCGTTGAACCTGAGATGGAGCCGATCGAGGGGCACCTCGCCTCGGGGGATGGCGCTGAACTGGAAAACGTACCTGCGCACCGCCGCCTCTTTCTCCGCGGCGGATATGATGTTCGTATAAAAGAGGCTGGAGAGATTGAACAACTCCGTGTCGATGAGGAACGCCACCGTGCGGCCGATCTTCCGCCGCGGCTGGTATCCCAGGCGTTCCGCGGTCTGCATGATCGAGCGGCGCACCTCCTCGGAGACGCTGTCCTCGGATCCAGAAAGAACGCGCGACACGGTGGCGATGCTGACTCCCTGCGCCCCGGCGATCTCCCTCATTGTGACAGCCATAGTGGATTCCTTTCGGCCGGGCCGGGCTTTCTCAGGGCTCGACGACGACCTTGAGCGCAAGCTGCTTCCTTAACAGCTCGATCCCCTTGTGAATATCTGCAAGGGGAATGCGGTGAGTCACGACCACCTCCAGGGGCAGCTCGCCGCTTTCCAGGATCCGCGCGACCCGCGAAAAGCTGAATCGACCGATGAACCCTCCGCGGATGGTCAGCTCCTTCTTGATGATGTCCTTCATCGGCACCTTCGGCTCGACCAGCTCGTCGTGACCGAACTGGAGCACCGTCCCGCCGAACCTGGCCAGCTGCATCGCGGTTACCAGGAGGGGTCCCACTGCTTCGACCACGAAATCGGCCCCGTCGCCGGTCTCCTCCCTGACCACCTTGGCAAGATCCTCCTTCGTCGGGTCGACCACCCGCGTGGCCCCGCACTTCTGCGCCCGTTCGCGCCGGAACGCGGAAGGCTCGCTGACGATCAGGCGCGATGCCCCCGCCGCCTTCAACACCGCTGTGAAAATGCACCCGATCGGGCCCGCCCCCAGCACGACCACCGCGTCCCCCGGTTTCACTCCGAGCTTTCCCACCGAGTGTAGCACGCAGGCAAGGGGCTCGGCGAGGGCGGCCAGATGCGTGGGCACCCGTGTGCGCAGCTTGTACAGCCCGTAAAAGGGCACCCGCACGTGCGTGGCAAATCCCCCGTCGGAAAAGATCCCGATCGTGCCGGGATGTCCTGGCTCTCCTGAGGAGGCGATCAGAGTGGAGCACTGATCGGGATAGCCATCGCGGCAATACGAGCACTGTCCGCAGCCGGGGTGCGGGTCTACAAGAACCTGATCGCCGGGCGAAAACTCGCGCACCCCGGAGCCCACCTCCACAACCTCGCCGGTGAACTCGTGACCCTGGATGATGCCCAGCCGCGCCGGGTGCGCCGGCGGCACCTGGAGGATGTGCAGGTCCGTCCCGCAGATCCCCACGCCTTGCACCCGCAGCAGCACGTCGGTGGCTTTGACTATCTTCGGCTCGGGACGCTCCGTGAGCACCAGCCGTCCATTTCCCTCGAATACCGCAGCACGCATCGTGCCTCCTTTCGCCCCATTTGCGGCGCCTACCCGACGATGGGTTTCACTTTCTTCACGAACTCCTCCGCCTTGCGCGCGATCTCCTCGTCAGTGGAGAGCACGGTGATCCCGAAGTTCGCTCCGATCCCCGGATCCACCACGCCGACGCTCAGGTTCACCGCGCGGCAGAGTATGGCGTCGGTCTTGGTGAGCATGTTCTTCCTGTTGGGACGCCGCCCCTGCTCATCCTGCCAGGAAAGTATCTGCTCCATGTGGTTGTACACGTGCCAGCCGCTGTCTGCCACGGTCTTCACGTTCAGCGCCGCGGCCACTTTGCGCGTCGCCGCCTCATCGGGGAAGAGAACCGTGAGCATGGTGGCGATTTCCCCGGGATCGTTGATCGTGCGATAGCCCATGTTGCGGATCCCGCCTGCCACGATGGCTTCCTTGAACTTGCGCTTCTTATCCCGCAGAAGTGCAAGGATGGTATCCAGCTTGCGCAGCTGCGCCAGACCCACCGCGTCGGTGAGCTCGTTGATGCGCAGGTTGATCCCCACCAGGGATCGAGCGCCGATCTCAAGGCCCATGCGAAGCGGCTTGTGTCCCTGGTCGTGGTAGCCGAAGGCCCGTTCGTACAGCTCGTCACTATCGGTGGTCACCATGCCCGCATCCCCCGTGGTGATGGTCTTGTTGATGTTCAGGGAGAAAGCGTTGATGGCTCCGTAGGAGCCGGTCATCTTTCCTTTGTAGCTGGCCCCCAGGGACTGGCAGGCGTCCTCCAGCACCGGGATCTTGTGCTTCCTGGCAACGGCCATGATGCGCTCGATGTCACTCGGGTTGCCCAGCATGTGCACCGGCATGATCGCCTTGGTGCGCTTGGATATCCTGCCCTCGATGTCCGAAGGGTCCATCGTCAGCGATTCATCGACCTCCGCGAGAATCGGTGTGCCGCCTATGGCGATGACCGCCGAGATCGAGGCAACGAAGGTGTAGCCGGGCACGATAACTTCGTCGCCCCTGCCCACGCCCAGGGCCACGAGGGCCGCCATAATGGAGCTTGTTCCGCCGTTGGTCGCAAGAGCGTGCTTGACCCCGATTTTCTTCGCGAACTCCTGCTCCAGGGTAACGACCTTGTGCTTGAACCGTGGATCGCTCTCCTGCCCGTAGCGGGAAAGGTACCCTGTCTCAAGAACGTCGAGCACTTCTTTGCGCTCTTCGTCACCAAAAAGATAGGCTCCAGGACCAGGCATGACGAAACCTCCTCACATCGCTGGATTCTTGACAGTCGCAGAAAAGTGTCTGCGGCCGGGCCGCATCTTATATGCAATGTAAATTACTGTCAAGAAATAGTGTAAAAAAAGATGATTTGACAATTTAATTGCATTTTATTTGACAGCAAACTATACCTATGATAATGTAGGTTTGAAATACGACCGACGCCACGCATGGGACGCCAATCTGAGCAAAGAGAGGAGGTGATCTTCATTTCATTCACTTCTGTGTATTACGGTCGAGCAGATCCCTGATATTTTAACTACCTAAGGAGGAAAGATGAAAAAGCTTTTCACCATTCTATTTGTTCTCGCTGTCGTTGCAGCGAGTGCTTTCGCCGCGCCGAAAGAAATTGTGTTCATGGACAGTCAGTCCGGCGCCAATTTTCAACAGTGGTGGCAGACAATAGCGCTGCCGGCGGCCGAGGACTTCCTGGGCGTCAAGATCAAGTATGTCGTGGGAAGTGATGCGGAGATCATCGAGCGCATGAAAGCCTGGAAAGCGGGCCAGGGCGATATCACCGTGTTGTTCCCCAAGTCGACCGCCCTGTTCATCAAGACAAGCCAGGTTCAGCTTGAGAACCTTACGACGGCCAAAGTCCCGAACATGGCCAAGATCGACCCCGTTCTTCAGACGTCCACGGAAGGGGTCCCCGTAGCGAACAAAGGGGCCGCGTATTGGTTCAGCACCTACGCCCTCATCTACGACTCCAACTACGTCAAGAATCCGCCGAAATCCTGGCAGGAGTTCTACGATCGGCGCGCAGAGTGGAAGGGGCATATTGGCTTTATACGGCCCGATGCGAAGTCCAGCGGGGGCTGGCGACAGCCTTTTGCATTCTTGAACGCCTTCACCGATTTCTCCAAGAAGTTCGACCCGAATGCGGCGGATTTCCAGGCTGCCTGGGCCAGGCTCAAGGATTTCTACACCTATTGTCAACTGCCGCTTGCTGCTGAACCGACCAACGCATTCGAGAACTTCAACGCCGGCGACACGTGGATCACAGTGTACGCCATGGACTACTCGCTGTGGTCAGCGCGGCAGGGAACCATGCCGCCGACAACCAAGGCAATGTTCCTGGATCCGGGCATCGATGCTGGCGGGCAGGCATACCTGGTGGTTCCGGCGAACATCCCCGAGGAAAACAAGCAGATCGCCTACAAGCTGATCAACTACCTGCTTTCCGATGACCAGCAGAGCCGGCTTGTCAGCACGATGTGGCAATACAACAGCACAATGATCAACGACAAGGTGCCCGGCATCGTGTGGGAGCAGATCCCGAAGATCGAAGTTGCCAAAAAGGCGGCAATTCCGCCTGAGCGTGTCAACGCAGACGCCATCGCGTACATCAAAAAGAACGCCGTCAATATCATCCCGAAATAGGCGTAGGACAATCACCAGCTGAGAGGGGCCGTCCGTGAAAGGGCGGCCCCCCTTGCGGAGAAAAGGCATGAGGCATTTGCGTTCACAACGCCGTGAATGGTTGACGACACTATTGCTTCTGTTGCCTGGTTTCGCTGTTTTTTTGGGGCTTTTCGTGTACCCATTCATCATCACGATAGTCCTCAGCCTGCGTCCGGAAGGGCAGACGACGGGCTGGACGCTCGAGTATTACACCAGCTTCCTCGCAAGCGAGCACGGGCGGCAGGTCATCGTCCTGACCTTCTTCCTGGCCATCGCCACCACGCTGTTCTCCGTGCTGTTGAGCGTGCCCCTGGCGCTTGTCCTGCGCCGAAAACTGAGGGGACACCGCTTTTTCCGCGCGGTACCGCTGATTCCGCTGGTGGTGCCGGGGTTGATCGGCGCGTTGGGACTGCTGCTCGTTTTCGGAAGCCGGGGCTGGTTCAACCTGTTCATCCGTGATGTGCTGCCGTTCATCCACGGACCCATTGCCGTCAACTATACCATCTCCGGCCTGACCCTGTTTTACGTGTGGCTCTATTTCCCCTATACCCTGCTGACGACGCTCTCCACTCTGGAGGGCCTGGACCCCGGCATCGAAGAGGCCGCGCAGGTCTCAGGGGCAAACCCATGGAAGGTGCTTCGCCACGTCGTGCTGCCGCTCATCATGCCGGGGATCCTGTCGGGATCAGTGCTGACCTTCATGAACGCCTTCGGAGCGTTCAGCATCCCTCTGGTGGCGGGGGGAAACTACCGCCCGCTGTCGGTGGACGTGTACAAACAGATCCAGCTTTTCGTTCCCGCGCACTGGTCACAGGCCTGCGCCATCGCCGTCATCATGGGCGTGCTGCAAGTGGTCTTCCTGACGTTTTACATGCGGGTCCTCCGCGGGAGAAAGGTGAAGTAGCCGTGGTACGGACCTATGCCCGCGGGTTGTGGAACGGCCGAATGATCCTTACGTACACGTTGCTCGTGTGCCTCTCCATTTTCATCTTCTCCCCCTTCGTGCTCATCATGATCAAATCGATCGGCAAGGATTGGTTCGGCAAGCTGTGGCTGCCGCCCACGCTGACCCTGGACTGGTACAAGTGGGCCATCAACGTGGCTCGGCTGCCCGAGGTGATGAAGAATACGATCATCGTCACCGGGCTTGCCGTGGCAATGAGCACGATCGTCGGTATTTTTTCCGGCTGGGCATTCGGCCGCAGGCACCTCCCCGGCAAGGAATTGCTGATGTCCATGATCCTGCTGCCCCGCATGATTCCACCTATCACGTATGCCCTGGGGATTGCGCGCATCTTCTATGGGCTGAACCTCGTGAACACTCACTTCGGGATCGCCCTGGCGCACGTGACCCTCTGCGCCCCGTACGCGATTCTCGTGATGTCCGCAACCTTCGAGGGCCTCGACGAGCGGATGCTGGAAGCGGCCAGCGTCTGCGGCGCCAATCCGCTGCGCACGTTCTTCCACGTCACCCTTCCCCAGATCATGCCCGGAATACTTTCCTCGATGATTTTCACCTTCACGACGTCTTACAATGAGTTCACCCTGACGCTGATGACGTACGGTGCGGATACCCTCACTCTGCCCATCCGCACCTACCTGGCTGTCGGAGAAGGGTATTGGGAGGTCACCAGCGCCATGTCCGTCATCATGGTTCTCCCCTCCCTGCTGATCCTGTTCCTCATTCAGAGACAGGTGAAACCGGAACAACTGGTGGGAGGCTTCAAGGGATTATGAGCGAATGGATGATCGAGCTGAAGGGTACAACCAAGCGCTATGGCACGCTCGTTGCCAACGACCATATCGATTTGCAGATCCCGCGGGGGGAATTGCTGACCCTCCTGGGCCCGAGCGGCTGCGGCAAGACCACGGCCATGCGCTGCATCACCGGCCATCAGCATCCCGACGAAGGGCAGGTACTGATCGATGGGCAGGACGTCACCGACCTTCCCACGCACAGGCGGGATCTCGGCATGGTCTTTCAGAACTTCGCCTTGTTCCCCCATATGACCGTATATGACAACGTGGATTTTCCTCTGATGATCCGCACCCTTCCTCACGACGAGCGCCGGCAGCGGGTCACGGAAGCGCTGCGGCTGGTGCGCATGGACGAGCTGGGCGATCGGTATCCCCGGCAGCTTTCCGGCGGGCAGCAGCAGCGCGTCGGCCTGGCCCGGGCGTTGGTCTACCGACCGCGCGTCCTCCTGCTCGACGAGCCCCTGTCGAATCTGGACGCCAAGCTGCGCGAGGAAATGCGCTTCGAGATCAAGGAGCTGGTCACGCAGCTGCACATGACCGCCGTCTACGTCACTCACGACCAGGGGGAAGCCCTGGCGTTGTCCGACCGGGTGGCGGTCATGAACGTCGGACGCATACAGCAAATCGGAACGCCTCGCGATATTTTCGAGCGGCCGAATTCGCTCTTCGTCGCGGACTTCATCGGGCTGTCCGATTTCATAGAGGCCCGGGTGGACGCCGTGGAGGGGAACAGCACCTGGGTGGCCGTCAAAGGGCTTCGGGTGCGCGTCGAGACCGAGGAGCGGCTTCGGATCGGCCAGGAGGTGACCCTGTTCATCCGCCCGAACAGGGTGGAGCTATTGGAAAAGGGAGCGCCTGCCGGCGAAAACGTCCTGGAGGCCCGGGTGCAGAAGCTGACCTACCTCGGCGACAACATCGATTACCGCGTGGTCCTGCCCGGCGATTGGGAGATACGCGTGCAGACCAACGGTCAGCAATACCTTCCGGCCGGCTCGTCGATCAAGGTAAGGCTGCCGCCGAAGCACTGTCATGTCATTGCGGAGCAGAAATAACGCCCAGGATGGACTGCATGTTCGCCCGTGCCTCGGCCAGGTGGTCATCGAAATCGACCAGGATTTCCAGGATAAGATCTTCCCGGTAATCGGGCAGGCGCGCAAAGACCTCGGGGTAGGGAATGCTCCCCCAGCCGG
>PMZS01000191.1 GCA_003170115.1 Spirochaetaceae bacterium | reverse complement strand
GTACGGGGAGATGGCCCCCACTCCCGCGGCGCCCGCCTGCCTGGCGTGCCGGGCCAGATCGATCGTGGGATTGGTTCCGGGGTGACCCACGTGCGGCACGACCGGCACGCGGCCGTTCACCTCCTCGAGGATGATGGTGAGAACCCTTTTTCGTTCATCAGTTGACATCAGGGGTCCGCATCCATACGTGCCGATCGGGTAGTACCCGTGCACGAAGGGCAGAGTATATCTGATGACTTCGCGAATGCCCTTTTCGTAAATCTCTCCGTCCTTCGTGAAGGAGGAGAGCAGCGGGGGGATGATGCCGATGAACTCTTTTGCCTTCAATTCAATTCCTCCTGTGAACCCTATCTCTTGCTGGAACCATACAGGTCCCAATACAATTGCTCGTAGGTGTCGAGGAGTTTCCGGTACTGCGCATTGCGTGCCGGGTCGGGCTCCTGTTTTCCTGAGAAATTGAGGAAGGCCGTACACTCCTCGAGGCTCCGCATTGCTCCCAGCGCTCGCAGGCCGATAAGCACACCGCCCCATGCCGCGGCTTCAGGAATCCGAGGGAGCCAGAGAGTTCTTCCGAAAAAATCGGCGACGATCTGAAGCCAGGTCGGCGATTTCAAGATTCCTCCAGTGACGACCAGATCGGGTTCCGAATCAGGAACCAGCATTCGATACACGGAGTACAAGTTGTAGGCGAGGCCTTCCATGAGCGCACGAACAAGGTGCGCCCGGGTATGGCTGAAGGCGAGCCCGTACACGGCGCCCCTGGCCTGCGGGCGATAATGGGGACACCTCTCCCCGCCGAGGAGGGGGATGAAACACAAGCCCTCGGCGCCAATGGGGGTTTCGGCCGCAAGCCTGTTCATCAGGTCGAAGACATCCTCGGCTTCTCCCGCTGGCGGCATGATGGTGTCGGCAAACCAGCGCAGCGCGTTCCCCGCATCGTGAAGGACGCCGCCCTGAAGCCAGTTGCCTTCCGCAAGGTAGTAGCACCATGCCTCTGTCCCTGGCACGATTCGAGGAGATGACATTCTTCTTCGCAGCGCGGCTCCGGTGCCGATGGTGAGGCTCATTCGGGATTCCGCCAGCCCGACGCTCCCGAGGTGGGCGAATGCTNNCTCCATCGGCGCCGCCAATGACCGCCGGAGTGCCTTCGATCAACCCGAGGTGAGAGGCGGACTCCCGCCTGAGCCCGCGGAGGATGACGGTCGGCTCCACGCATTCAGAGAAACGATCTGGCGTCAGGCCGACCTCGGAGAGCAACTCCGCGTCCCAGTCCCGAGTTGACATATTCCACACGCCCGTGCCTGACGCAATCGAGCGGTCCGCCTTGCTCACTCCGAACAGGCGCTGAATGACAAACTCCTTCACCGAGACGAACTTCTCGGCGCGTCGGAAGACTTCGGGCGCTTCCTCCTGCATCCACGCAAGGCGGGAAAGGAAGTACATGGGGTGCAGGGGGCAGCCGGTCCGCCGCCGGGCCTCTTCCGTATCAATGCGTTCCTTCAGCCTTTCGTTCTGCCGGATGGACCGCGTGTCGGCCCAGAGTGAAGCGCGTGCCAGGGCGCTCCCGTCTCGGGCAACGGGCACGAGGCTTTGCCACACCCCGTCGAACACCATGGCATCGATCTCTTTTGCACCGATGCGCGTATTTTCTACGAGCCGTTGTATCACGTGTCCGACGGCCGCAAGCACCTCCTCGGGGTCCTGCTCCACGTGTCCGGGCCGGGGGTAGGAAGTTGCGTAGGACTCGACTTCCTGTCCTTCAATTCCGAAATCCTGGCGGTAGAGGACCGCCTTCGCGTTCGTCGTTCCGATATCGACGGATATGAGCCTGATGCCATTTTTGCTACGCATGAGGCGCGTTTCCCGGCATTGGCATGATCTCTCCTCCATTCCGCAAAACGGCGATTGTCGCGCCCTTGCCTTTCATGTCGAGGGCGAGATTGAGTGCGTCCTGGGGAGTTCCGGCCACGTGGAATCCGAGCCTCGAGGTGGTTGCCGCATCGATCCCGGGGCATACAAGGATTCCAGCTGCCTTCTCACGAATGACCCTGCCGACGTGCACCAGATGCGCGGCGAGGGTGAGATCCTTGAGCTCGCCGCTGCGGACCATGGCATCAACTTCATGGAAGGGACGATAACCGATGCGTGATATCTCGGGGAACTCCGCGGAGACCCCCTCCGGGCAGGGGGTAATAAGGATGAGGACTCCCCGGGACTTGAGAGCAAGGTCCGAAGAATAGATTCCTTTTGCCGCTTGCCACAGCTCCATGTCAGCAGGAAACGAATCCGCGATCACGATATCCGCGGGCTCGGGCATGGGCACACCGAAGATTTCCAGCGCTGCGCGGGCGCCCACCCGGAATGCTTCCACCGGATCGCCGCAGACAAGAGAGGCAAGATTCCCTTTGCCGTCGAGAATGGCATTCACGATGTATGTCAGCCCCGCGACCTTGGCCACTTCGTCGATCTCGCGGCGAACGGGATTCTCCACCTTCCCCATTATCCGGGCGCCTTCGAACCTGGCGCTCAGCCAATGAGTCAGACCGGTCGTCACCGAACCGCACACACCCGGCTGGACGATTTTTCCTCCTCCGGAGAAACCCGCCACCCGGTGCGGGACGATGTGACCAATGCCAAGAATGAAATCGGATTCCGTTACGGCCCTGTTGACCCAGACCTCGGTGCCATGCTCAGTGGTGGGCAATTGCACGAGCCGCGAGGGATCGTCATGGCAATGGTCGAGCAGGGCATATTCCGACAATAGTTCCGGGCCGAATCTTTTCCTCTTTTCCTCAGCCGTCATAGGACGGTGTGTACCTGACGCGATGAGGATTCTGATATTGGCTTTTGCAACCCCTGAAGAATGAATCTCCGCAAGCACTGGCGGGAGTATCAAATGGACAGGGGTGGTCCGCGTGTAGTCGTCAACGAGAATCAGGATGGATTTCTTGCCCTCCGCCATCTCCCTGATGCGGGGAGACCCTACGGGATTCTTGAGGGCTTCTCCAATGGCGTCGCCTTCCCCTCCGATCCGCCCCGGTCGGACTCGAGGCGCGAGATCAGCGATCAGGGAAGAGTCAGCCACCTCCAGGGGTGGCACGCCCGGATAGGGAAAGCTTATCTTCATCTCTCTCTCTCTTCGTTTCCAGTAGCCTGCAACGCTTTGCTGAGTGTCGCAAGGCAGGCATCGTCCATGCGGCGAAGGGTCTCTTCCGTGTATGCGGCGATGTGCGGAGTGAAGACAACGTTTTCCATGGACAAGAGCTCTTTTTGCGAAGGAGGTTCTTTCTCAAATACGTCAAGTGACGCGCCACCGAGCCTCCCGCTGGAGAGGGAATCCATCAAGGCCGATTCGTCCACAAGCTTACCCCGGGAAGTGTTAATAAGGAACGCTCCGTGTTTCATTCGTGCCAACGTTTTGCCGTCAACGAAATGAACGGTCCGCTCGTTCAGGGGGAGGTGAAGGGAAAGAAAATCCGATAGCTCAAGGATGCGGTCCAGAGGGACATATCGGCCTCCCGCTGCGAGGAAATCTGGGTTTTCCACGGGATCGAGGCCAAGAACCATCATTCCCAATCCCGAAACCATTCTCGCAAGCGAACAGCCGACCGCCCCGGTGCCGACTATTCCGAGCGTTTTTCCCACCACATCAGTTCCAATGAGACCCTCCCACCTTCCTGCCCTCACCGACCTGTCTCCCGCCGTGATCCTCCGAGCAACCGCGAGCATCAAGCCGAGAGTCATCTCCGCGACCGTGACCGCGTTGATTCCAGGGAGATTCAACACCCGCACCCCGTGCTCACTCGCGGCCAGAGTGTCGATGTTGTCTATTCCAACCCCGTATTTCACCACCGCCCGGAGGCTTATTGCCCCCTCGAACGTGCTGCGGGTGATCATTTCTGTGCCGACGATGAGACCCTTCGCTTCGGGCAGGGTATTCCCGGCTTCTTTCAACGAGGTGAATACAGGTTCAAGTCCATACTTGTGAAAAAGAGCATAAACCTGATCCTTATCTGCACCATGTCCGAAGGATTTCGATGCAACAATGACGCAATACATGCGTTTCTCCCCTTGAAAGACATGTCGAAGGCATATCAGCCACAAAACCCGAATGGGAGGTTAGCTGATCGTCCAGAAGATTGTCAAGTAATAAAAATAATTTCCTCTTATATTC
>PMZS01000012.1 GCA_003170115.1 Spirochaetaceae bacterium | reverse complement strand
CCGCAGATCATCGAGCCCACGGGTGCGCCGAGACCCTTGGAGAGGCAGAATGTCACCGTGTCCGCATCCGCACAGAGAGCCCGGGCGGGCACCTTCGAGGCGGCTGCGGCGTTGAAGATCCTCGCCCCGTCGATGTGGAGAGACAGATTCTTCTGCCGGGCGAAGGCTCCGACCTGCTTCAGGGTTTGCGGGGGGTAGACAGTTCCGCCCGCGACATTGTGAGTATTCTCCAGAACGATCATTCGCGTGCGCGCGCAGTAGTAGATGTCCGGCTGGATCCACGGCTCCATGAGCGCCGGAGTAAGGATTCCCCGCGGCGCCATGATCATGATGGGAAGGCTGCCCGCGATCGCCGCTACCCCTGCCAGCTCGTGCTGAACGCTGTGGCCCCTGGCTTCGACGAGGAACTCATTGCCCCTCCCGCAATTCAGATAGATGGGGATCAGGTTGCCCATCGATCCCGTGGACACGAAGAGTGCCGCCTCCTTGCCCATCATCTCCGCCGCCATCTCCTGCAGGGCGTTGACAGTCGGGTCTTCACCGTAGACGTCGTCCCCCACCTCGGCCTCCGCCATTGCTTTCCTCATGCCCGGGCCGGGTTTCGTGACGGTGTCGCTGCGCAGGTCGTAGGTCTTCATATATGCAACTCCTTTTCGATCAGCCCGAACGCCTCCGCGGCTTTCAATGGCACATGAATGTCCGATACACTACTGGTGAACTCGGATGCCTCTGGATTGATTTCGATAATCTTCGCTCCCGCATCCGCCGCCCAATGCGGCACCAGCGCGGCGGGATAGACCTCTCCGGTCGAGCCCACAACGATCATCACGTCGGTGAGCCGTGCCGCATCCTGGGACTTCTCGTGTGCGCTTTTCGGGATCTCTTCTCCGAAGAATATGAAATCCGGTTTGTACACCCCGCCGCAGGGGCATCGCGGGGGAAGATTCTCAAGCAGCGACGGGGAAGCTTCAACCCGCTGACCGCACGCCAGGCAGATTAGCAGGCGCGAATTGCCATGGAACTCCACGATGTTCCTGCTTCCGGCGAGGTAGTGCAGGTTGTCGATGTTCTGGGTGATGAGGGTTCTGAGGTAACCGCGGGCGTCCAGGGCGGCGCCCGAAGGGCCGCCGACCGCCTCGCGCGGCCAGCCCTCCGATTCCAGGCGTGCCAGCGCCAGGTGCGCCGCGTTCGGTTTCGCCTTCCCGAAGTTGTCGTAGAATATTTCCTTGATCACGGGCCAGGCGCGGCCGGGGTCCGTCAGAAAATAGTCCAGCTCCAGGGTGCGAGGGTCGTACTTGCCCCAGAGGCCGCCCGGGCCGCGGAAGGGCGGGATGCCGCTTTCCACGGAGATCCCCGCGCCGGTGAAGGCGGTGAGATGCTTCGCCGAGCGGATGAGGGAGACGGCTTCGCGGAATGTGTCTTCGACCCTTGAGGATCCCAATTGCAACGGCATGATCTCCCGGTCAGAGGATCAGGATAGGGTTTGTGTCACGACTCGGAATCCTCGATCTTGATGGTGATTTGGAAGCCTTCGAAGGTCATCAGTTCGGTTCCCAATTCAAGCCAGCTCAACTTCTTGTCGCCCATGGTGATTCTCGGAAGCCCTTCGTCATTCTCTTCATCCCAGCTGATCATGCCTTGGATGTTCTCGCAGCCTGTCTGCTTGTCGCGGCTCTGAGGGGTAGATTCCGGAGGCATCGTTCTTTCAAGCAGTTTTGCGTAGCTCATCCCCGGCATCGGCTGACGGGTTTTCGCTGGGTCCCAGCGAGTACCCGCCCAGTTGGAGATGCGACCATTGTCGTCGCAGATGGGACACCGCCAGTGGAGTTCGTTTCCCTCGAGGTTCAGGTCCGATTCAATTGTCCCTCTGCAGCGAACTCTTCCAGGGCGTCTTCGGCAGCGGATACCTGTCGAAAGCCGGAAAGGCGGTTTGCCTACGGTGGCTTCGACGATCGACCCAAAGTATCCCCAGAACTTCAAGGTCTTTGCAGGAAACTTGTACGCCCGGTCATCGGGATAGTCCCAATGCGACATGTCGACGACCCAAGTGTTGCCCATATTCTACTCCAAACTCAGGCTACCATATGTGGCGGTGCTTGGAGAATCAAGCGCCAGTTTTCGCGATCCCGAGGAGTCCAGGAGCTCGTCCCCGGTTCAGGGTGATGCTTCGGGCTTCCCTCGCCCCCCTTGCCGCCTCCCCTTCCCAGGCTCATCCCCTCCGCTGAGCCCCGGCCAAGACCTCCGTTGGTCGTCTGGGAGGGGAAGGCTCAAAAACCACGCGGACCTCAGGCGCATTCGCACGGGGGGAAATCGTGATGAACGCCTGTCTGCAGAGGACAGCGTGTTGTCCCAGGCCGAAAGGCATAGTAGACTATGAAAGGAGCATCAGAATCATGGAGGGCTCGATGGACATGACACTCGAAATACCGGAAGGGGTTGTTCAGGCGTTACGGCTCCCCCGAAAGGGAACGAAAGAGGAATTGAAGAAGCTTCTCGCCGTCACTCTATATGAAAAGGGGATCCTCGGCATCGGAAAGGCTCGCGAGCTTGCAGGGGCTTCGAAGCTTGAGTTCTACGCACTTCTCAAGAAAGAGGGGGTGCCCCTGAATTACAGCGAAGAGGACGCGGAGAAAGACATCATAACGGCAAAGGCTCTCGCAGTTTGAAAGTCGTCAGTGACACCTCGCCCATTATAGCGTTCTCGAATCTGGGCAAGCTCCACGTCCTAAAGGCTCTGTTTGGGAGAATCACTATTCCCCATGCTGTGTACGAAGAGCTGTCCGAAGGGAAGTCGGTTCAGCTTGAAGACTGGATCCAGGTCGAAGTGATCAAGGATCAGGGGCTGTACAAAATGCTCCGCTCTAGCCTCGACCACGGAGAAAGCGAGGCGATCATCCTGTACTTGGAGAATGAGATGGACCTATTCCTCGTTGATGATGGGGAAGCCCGGAAGGTCGCTGCGAGCTTTGAGATCACCTTGACCGGCACGGGGGGCCTTCTGCTTTTGGGCAAAAAGAAGGGACTCATCAGTTCGGTTCGAACGGAGATTGATACGCTGGAGAGGGAAGGGGCATTTCGGTTGTCGGCTGCAGTAAAGGACATATTACTGAGAGAGGCCAAAGAGTGAGCCAGGACCGAGTAATTCCGGAAATGCAGTAACACAGAACATTTTTGGAGCGTGAGATTTACGATCGCGACGATGTGTTACCGAAAAACGAAGTCCTACCCTGTAAAGAGTTACAGACCGCGCCCTATCGGTTTCATTGCACAGAATCGATGTTCTGCGTGATGAGGACTTTCAGCGTGCCCGCCGCCTCCAGGCGCGCCAGGGCAAGATGGGCGTCGTTGGGCCTCGCCTTTCCGAAGTGGTCGTAGAAGATCTCGCGGATCACGGGCCACGCTCTGTCGGGGTGGGCCAGGAAGTAGTCCAGCTCCAGCATCCGGGGATCGTAGCGGCTCCAAAGGCCGCCCTGGCCGCGGAAGGGCGGAATGCCGCTTTCCACGGAAATGCCGGCACCGGTGAAAGCGGTGAGGTACTTCGCCGAGCGGATGAGGGAAGCAGCGGAGCGGATTTCTTCTTGGATGTCGGTTGTCTCTTTGATCCTGTCCATCTGAGAGTTTTACAGTCTAGGTGGTGGCTGGTCCTTGTCAAGCTGACGAGCTGAGGACCTGAAGGAAGTGGTGAGAAGGGCGCATCCGCACGGGAGGAAAGACCGATGAAATCGAGAAGGCGTATACCGGGAGTTCAAATTGGGGTAGATTTGGATCAAGGTATGAGTGCTGAGAAAGGCACGGGGGGATCCAGAATGAGGTCTTTTACTGCGGTCGTTCATCGAGAGGATGACCTGTGGGTTGCACTTTGTCCCGAGGTGGGCACGTCGAGCCAAGGGTATAACATCGATGAAGCTGTGGCAAATCTTCGCGAGGCGACAGAGCTCTACTTGGAAGAGTTCCCGACTCCCGAGGTCAGCCGGTCTTTGGTGACGACATTCGAGGTTCAGAGCTTCTAAGCTGCGCCGCGTTTCCGGCAAGGAGACAATAGCGGCGCTTGAGAGACTTGGTTTTGTTCAGGTCAGGCAGCGTGGCAGTCACGTCGTTCTGAGGAAGAAAGGGGCGCGGGGCGATGTCGGGTGCGTCGTTCCGCTGCACAAGGAACTGGCCGTGGGAATGTTACACAACGTCCTAAGACTGGCCCAGGTTACCGAGGAAGAGTTCATCGAGAACATATAGATCGCCCGGATGGGCATTGAGAATAAGAGCATCCGATCGGAAAGGCATCGCACAGAACATTTTTGGAGCTCGAGATTCTCACTCTCTATTCTGTGCTACTGAAAAACCAAGTCCTACCCCGTAAAGAGTTAGAGACCGCTTCCTACGGGTTTCATTGCACAGAATCGATGTTCTGTGTGATGAGCGCCTTCAGCCGGCCTTCCGTTTCCAGCCTGGCCAGCGCGAGGTGGGCCCCGTTGGGCTTCGCCTTCCCGAAATGGTCGTAGAAAATCTCCCTGATCACGGGCCAGGCGATCTCCGGGTGGGCCAGGAAGTAATCCAACTCCAGCATGCGCGGGTCGTACCTGCTCCACAGTCCGCCCGGCCCCCGGAAGGGCGGGATGCCGCTTTCCACGCTGATCCCCGCGCCCGTAAAGGCGCTGAGGTAGCGAGAGCCTCGGATGAGGCGAGCGGTTTCACAGATGCGGGTCTGTACTTCCTGGAGCGCTTCGGAACGCGGCATGGATGGGGTCAGAGTGCTGTGCAACGTCGGTGTGGTCAATACCCGAACTGCACGAGGGCTGTAGTCTATGGGCTGATTGGTGCGTGCGGCATTCATTAAGGGCAAGGAGAGTGAATATGCTCCGTTAAAAGACAGCATTCTTTCAGCCACCGCCGTGCAACATGGAGCATCGCTAAGGATCGCAGCTCACGTTGCGCACTGCCAGATGTCTCGAGGAGACGACGATGCAGATGAAGTAGCGGTGTAGACGGATGTCGCCGGTAAGCTCCGGATGAAAGGCTGTAACGAGCATATTCCGTTGTCGGGCCGCAACGATGGTGCCATCCTTCAGTCGGGCCAGTACTTCCACGCCCGTCCCGACAGCTTCAATGACTGGTGCGCGTATGAAGACTGCCCGCAGCGGTGGATCGCCAAGCGCAGCAATGGGCAGGTCTGTTTCGAAGGATTGGAGTTGGCGGCCAAAGGCGTTTCGCCGGATGACAAGATTCATAACACCAATGAGCGGCTGGTCCAATCCGCCAATGTCCCGGGCCAGGAGTATCGCGCCGGCGCATGTGCCGAAGACCGGCATGCCGGAAGTGATGCGGCGATGCAGGGGTTCAAGCAGGCTGCAATCGACCATCAGTTTACCAATGGTTGTGCTTTCCCCTCCCGGTATAATGAGACCGTCGATCTCGGCAAGCTGGTCCGGCAATCGAACTTCGACGGCCTCGATCGGTTCGACAGGTTCACGGTCGATATCCGGGACAGAATGGCGCGTATCACTGCCCAACTGTTCGAGAAGTTTGCCATCCATGCTACGGAGAATGGCTATATGCTCGGCGAAGTCACCCTGGAGGGCTAGGACGCCAACCCTCATGATCTCACCAACCTCTCGTTGCCAAGAGTTCCTCCTTGGGGATGGCCGCGATCTCCAATCCAGGCATGGCTCCTCCCAACCCTTTGGACGCCTCTGCGACGATGGAAGGATCGCGGAAATGCGTCGTCGCTTTGACGATGGCAGCCGCGCGCCGAGGGGGGTCTTCTGACTTAAAGATACCGGAACCCACGAAGATGCCATCGGCACCCAGATGCATCATCAGCGCAGCATCGGCGGGGGTTGCCACCCCTCCGGCCGCGAAATTGACCACGGGGAGTCGGCCTTCTCGAGCCACCTCGACCACAATGCTGTACGGGGCGCCCATGGCCTTTGCCTCGGCCATCAGCTCCTCGGGGGCGACTCCGTGCAATCTGCGGATAGCGCCTTGCACTGCCCGCATGTGCCGTACCGCCTCGACGATGTTTCCTGTACCTGCCTCTCCCTTGGTCCTGATCATCGCGGCCCCTTCAGCGATCCGCCGCAATGCTTCACCCAGATCACGACAACCACAGACAAAGGGTACTTTAAACGCGTGCTTGTCGATGTGGTGAGCTTCATCAGCGGGGGTCAGGACCTCCGACTCATCAATATAATCGACGCCGATGGCCTCTAGCACTTGGGCCTCGACGAAATGGCCGATTCGACACTTTGCCATGACAGGAATCGTCACAGCCTCCATGATCTGGAGGATCAGCGCCGGGTCGCTCATCCGGGCCACACCACCAGCAGCCCGGATGTCGGCGGGGACACGTTCCAAGGCCATGACGGCGCAAGCGCCCGCCTCTTCTGCGATCCGGGCGTGCTCAGGGGTGACCACATCCATGATGACACCACCCTTCAGCATCTGAGCCAGCCCTTTCTTGGTAAGCCACGTAGATTGATCCATTGCGATTCCTCCGTGAGAGGCATCTCACGAGGTGCCTCGTCGCATTTTTAAGGATAGCGATATGATGGTATATTAAAAGGGCCATTTTTATGATTATTGATTGGGCCGCTTTATCGAGGGAAAAAGGTTTGGAGGACATCGATGCGGGCGGAGGATTTACTCATCGCGCTGAAGAGAAATGAGGCAGGCCTGTCGAAGTCGTATCATCGCCAGATTTTCGAGCACGTCCGCGAAGCCATATTGGACGGCCGTTTACGTTCCGGTGACAAGCTTCCTGCGACCCGCGAGCTGGCCGTCATGCTCACACTCGCACGTAATACAGTGGCGCGTGCGTATGAAGATCTGCTGGCCGAAGGATATCTCGAGGGCAGGGTTGGCTCGGGCACCTATGTATCCTCAGAGCTGAGCCAGCTGCCGCCAAGTCCACTCGATAGTGGAAGCAGGCAGAGGGGGCTACAGCGCCATTTGGTCAAGACGGTACCTTCGGCGCGCATGGTTGGAAGGCATGTGCACCGCACCGTCAGGACGATGCGCCCCCTGCCTTTTGACTTTCGGCCCGGCATCCCAGACTGGGACGCGTTCCCCCGTGCCCTTTGGCTCCGGCTCATCGGGCGGGCTTTAAGAGGGAATGCAGCGGAGCTCGGCAGGTACGGCGAGCCGGGTGGGTATTTCCCTCTCCGGGAGGCGATTGCACGTCACCTGGCGGTCTCTCGGAGCGCGGTCGCCAGCGCCGAGCAGGTGGTAATCGTCAGCGGCTCTCAGCAGGCACTCGATCTGATTGCTCGTCTGTGTGTCCATCCGCGCGACAGTGTCGCACTAGAGGATCCCGGCTATCCTGAGGCACGTCGTGTTCTTGCCGGTTCAGCGACCCGCCAGCTCTTCATCCCCGTCGACGACGAAGGAATCGACGTACGTGCGCTTGCGCAAAGGACGCGGACGCACGGCCCCCCGCGTGTTCTCTATGTCACCCCATCCCATCAGTTTCCGACGGGCGCGACCCTTTCCCTTTCTCGACGTCTCGCCCTTTTGGATTGGGCTGCTCGGCGCGATGTCCTCATCATTGAAGACGACTATGACAGCGAGTTCGGCTCTCCTGGCCGGATGATCGAATCGCTTCAAGGGCTGGACCGTGCTCACAAGGTCATTTATGTCGGGACGTTCTCCACGGTTCTCTTCCCGCCACTCAGAGTCGGATACGTGGTGCTTCCGCCCGAAATGGTGGAGCCCTTCGTGCAAGCCAAGTGGCTTGCAGACCGTCAGACACCGACCTTGGAGCAACTTGCGCTCACCGATTTTTTGGAGGAGGGACACTTCGAGCGTCACCTGCGGAGGATGCGCCGACTGGTATCCGCCCGACGCGACGCGCTGCGGGCCGCGCTCGAGGCGCACTTGAGCGATTGGATCGAGCTACCACGGCCAAGCGCGGGGATGCACTTGATGATACGGCTTTCCGCCCCCCACCCGGGTGTAAGTGCGCCCGACACCGAGAAACGTGTGGTGGCAGCGGCCGCATCACAAGGAGTTGGGATCTATCCGGTCGGTCCTTGCTGCCATGTGCCGCCCAAGGAGCCGGCCTTTCTCCTGGGTTACGCGGCGTTGACGGAGCAGCGCATCCAAGAAGGAATAGGAATACTTTCGAAGCAAATCAGTTTGCTCTACAAGGGGTTCGGCAGAATCCGTTGAGAAGTAACATTTCGAAAGATCATGGCCAAATGCGTTGAGTAGATCTTGCTTCGGCGGCGGTACGCTCGCTCCGGCTTCGCCATCCATGGCTCCGCCTCCACTCGCTACCGCCAGCCCTCCGCTGCATTCGGAACCTATCGATACGGTTCGCCATTAGCTAACTCGGGTTCCGACGCTTACCATGTTTTTCCGCCCGATCCTGTTCAGGTCCGCCCGAGAGAGCGCTCACGTTTCTGCTGAATCCTGGCAACCGTCATCTGCACTACGAGGTCGATCACCATTACAATCACGAAAATCAGTATGAGTGTTGGGAAGGCAGGGTTCATCGCAATTGCCGCAATCCCTACAATAAGGAAAGCCATCTCACAAAAATCACGCGGACCTCCGCCATATTCACGCGATCTTGGGGCACGCGAGGATCACCAGCACCGAGCTCTATACCCACGTCTCACTGGAGGACCTGAAGGAAGTGGTGAGAAGGGCGCATCCGCACGGGAGGAGGGATTGGCTCCCAGATTTGGTTTCTGTATAGTTTGTGTATACACCTTATACGGAGTTGGATATGGAAACAAAACTGATCATCAGGATCGATAAGAGCACGAAGCAGAAGTTCTCCAAGATCGCCCGCACGGAAGGGAAGACTGCGAGCACCAAAGTGAGGGAGCTTGTTTCTTCTTACATCGAGGAAAATGACTTCTCTCGCGTCATTGGTGATATCTGGGATCGGACCGCCAAGAGGCTCAAGAAGAAGGGCTATACGGAGAAGGACGTGAAGGATGCCATCAAGAGCGTTAGGGCGTCCAAGTGAGGGTTGTGGTCGACACGAATATCTTTACATCCTCACTCTTGAACACCGAGGGCAACCCTAGAAAAGTCATAGATCTTTGGAGGTTCGAGAAGATCACCCTCTGCATCTCCAAGGAGATACTGGCCGAATACTTCGCGGTTCTCGGCCGCTTTGGAATGTCCGAGGAGCCCGAAGGAGGAGAGCTGGTGCAGCTATTCCAGAAGCGCTACAACCAGGTCTTCCTCACATCTGTCCCGACCATTTTGGCGATTTCTGAGGATCCAGCTGACAACAAGTTCATCGAATGCGCAGTCGCAGCAGACGCAGAATATGTCATCTCGGGCGATCGGCATCTGTTGAACCTAAAGGTGTTCAAGGGCATCCGGATACTACCGCCTACGGAGTTTCTAAAGGTGAAATTATGAGGGTCGAGAGAGTGGAGGTGGTAGCACAGAACATTTTTTGAGCTTGAGTTTTTCGCTCTCTGTTCTGTGCTACTGGAAAAGAAGTCTCGTTCCGTAAGGAACTAGAGAGCGCTCCCTATCGGTTTCATTGCACAGAATCGATG
>PMZS01000372.1 GCA_003170115.1 Spirochaetaceae bacterium | reverse complement strand
CGCTTCATCGAACACAGTGTCTCTGCTATCTGGCGGCGCACCCTTCGGGCGGTGTTATACTGGAACAATGGACACAGTTTACGGGAAACCTGGAAAAAACAATTCGAGTACAGGAGGGCTGGGCGCGAGAAGACGTACGATATCTCAAGGCGCTTTCGCTCTCATGATCTCGACCTCCAAGCTTTCTTGTGGCAAGAATGTGGAGTTAGTGACGCCCTCCAGCCGTGCCCAATCGGCGCTGAAAGTACCCCACTCGCCCCACAAGACCGCCATCACTGCATTTGCCATGGCCGCAACCCTTGGTTGCCTCCTGCTGACGCAGGCGTGCTCTGCCCCTGTTGCCCCAGTCACACGGACCCGGGATTTTCCCTACGCCTTCTGCACTCTGACTCTCAACGACCACGCCGAGGAATCGACATTCGCTGCATGCTTCGAGCGCATCGAGAAGGTTCTGCACGAGCTGAACATGCATAGTGCAGATTCCGAAGTCTCCGTGGTAAACCGGGCCGCAGGCACGGGTGCCGTACCGGTGTCCGATGACGTCCGGGAGATTCTCCGCGAAGCCATGGAGCTTGCCAGCCTCACCGACGGCCTATTCGACCCAACCGTGGGCCCGCTCGTCAGGCTCTGGGGAGTTGGCAGCGAAAATGCACACGTTCCCAAGCCTGAGGAGATCCGGTCCGCCCTGCGGCTGGTAGGCTGGAGGGATATCGTTCTGGACGAGCCGGCCAGGACAGTCGCTCTGCGGCGCGCGGGCATGACGCTCGATTTTGGCGCTTTGCTCAAGGGTTTTGCCGCTGTGGAAGGGGGGCGCATCCTTTCCGCCCGCGGCGTTCGAAGCGCGATCATGGATATCGGGGGAAGTACCCTTGCCCTTGGATCGCGGCCAGAAGGCGCCCCCTGGCGCATCGGACTGCAAAAACCCGGTGCACCTCGCGGCACTCCCTTCGCCGTAGTTCAGGCGCGCGATGAGGTAGTCAACACATCGGGTGCGTACGAACAATTCTTCAGGGCCAACGGGCGGCGCTACCAGCACATCATAGACCCCCGCACGGGTTATCCCGTTGACAACGGCATCGAGGCCGTGACCGTGATCTCAAGCCGGCTTCGCAACGCCGATGGCCCTACCCTGTCAATTATGGCCCTGGGTGTGGAGGGCGGCCTCGCCCTTGCAAAACGGCTTGGCGTCGACGCGGTCATCGTCGGCTCTGATGGCACCCTGCATATGACACCGGGAGCGNNTTCACGCTCCTTGACCCAACCTACAGGATCGCTTCCCATTAATCGACGTTGCCGCCGGCGTCGGTCCCATTCTCCGTATTCTGTCCGATTGCCGGAATATTGATCGCGCTCCTCTCACCGGGACAGGGATACACCCTCCACGATGATGTACACCGACAAGACCGCGAACAGGAACAGGTCCGACACCAAGGCTGTGTTCTCCAGTGCGTTCCTCTTGCCCCGGGCCAGATGACTGACTCCAGCACATCCGTAGAACACCCATCCTGCGATCGCCGAAGGCATTATCCAGGTAACGCTGAATATGCTGACGGTGGCTATGGTAGCTATCGCGATATTTGCAAACCCCAATTCCTGTACTACCTGTAAGGATTCCTCGCCTTTTATTCCGAGGATGCCCTCCGCGGGCAGCGGGTCGCATGCGATAAGGATTTCTCATGGGAAAGTCACTCGTCGATTTAAGGCCGGGGGAAACCGGCCGGGTGCGAGGACTGGAAGGTGGTCGCAATCTGATTGCTCGCCTCGCAGCCCTTGGCTTCACGATCGGAGCGCCGGTGAAGGTCGTGAGAAGGAACGCCCGCGGACCCCTGTTGGTAGGCCTGAGAGGCACTCAGATCGCCCTGGGGTATGGAGAAGCGGCGCGGATTTCTATCGGCCACATGACAGCGGAAGAAAGAATCGTGCCTCTCCAGACAAGCGGTTGTACTATCGCGCTTACGGGCCAACCAAACGTCGGGAAATCGACGGTATTCAATCTGCTCACGGGCATGAGCCAGCACGTTGGCAACTGGATGGGCAAGACCGTCGAACAGAAGAGCGGAACCTTTTCGTATAAGCAGACCCCCTATACGGTCATCGACCTTCCCGGCACGTATTCCCTCTCGGCGAACTCAGAGGAAGAGCTGATTGCCCGGGATTTCATCCTCCGCACCAAACCGAGCCTGGTCGTCGCCGTCGTGGATGCGGCGACCCTCGAGCGTAATCTCTATCTTGTCGCCGAGCTGCTTCTGCTGCGGACGCCGGTTCTGTTGGCACTCAACATGATGGACGTGGCGGAGAAGGAAAGGATCAAGGTCGAATATAAGGTGCTCGAGACAGCCCTGGGCATCCCTGTAGTTCCCATGGCCGCTTCCCACGGAAGGGGAATCGAGGAGCTGAAGGCAGCCATTGAAAGCATGATCAATCACACGGCGGACTACCACCCGAAATCGCCGGCGATCCTTCCCGTTCACAAAGCGGAACTGGAGAATCTGCAGCAGATGGTGGCCGAGTACGTTCCGGAAGTGTACCCGACCGACTGGGTCGCGCTGAAGCTCCTGGAAGGAGACGAAGAGCTTTCCGCGCTGATGCAGAAGCGCATGCCGGCCGAGAACTGGAAGGCCGTGGGAGCATTGTTGTATCAGCACGAGGATGCCGTTCTCGATATCGCCGGAGCCCGCTACCAGTGGATAGGGCGGATGATACGAGCCGCCGTGGTGGAACCTCCCCTATCACGCATGGGCCGTACTTCGCGTCTGGACCACTTCCTGACCCATCCACCGTGGGGCACTCTGGCGCTGGTACTTCTGCTTGGCGGGGTTTTCTTCTTGACCTTTTCGATTGGCGGGCCGATACAGGCCCTTCTGAGCAATCTCGTCCATCGCCTGGGAGACGCTGTGCGCGTCTGGATGGGCGGCTCCCCATCGTGGATAGTCGAGCTGCTGGCAGGAGGCGTATTGGGCGGTTTGGGAATGGTGCTGACCTTCCTCCCTATCCTGGCGGTCTTCTATGTGGCGCTTGGTCTTCTGGAAGACACAGGCTACATGGCGCGCGCCGCCTATCTGACCGACAGGATCATGCACATGATGGGCCTTCATGGGAAAAGCTTCCTGCCGATACTGCTGGGATTCGGCTGTAATGTGCCCGCTGTTCTCGGTACGCGCATCGTGGAGTCGAAGAAGGCCCGCATTCAAACGATTCTTTTGGTGCCTTTCGTTCCCTGTAGTGCCCGCATGGCAGTAGTGGCGATACTGGCGCCCATCTTCTTTGGTTCCTCGGCCTTCCTGGTTACCTGGGGGCTCGTGGGAGGCAACCTCGCAATCCTGGTTGTCCTCGGACTCCTCCTCCATCGCTTCGCCTTCGAGGATGAGCATGTCGCCTTCATCATGGAGCTTCCTCTGTACCATCTGCCGAACGTGAAAACCATCGGGATCTACGTATGGCAGAACCTGGTAGGTTTCTTGCGCAAAGCGGGATCAATCATACTGATCGCTTCACTCATCGTCTGGGCCCTCTCATACTTCCCCACGGGACATATCACCACGAGCTATCTCGGGATTTTCGGAAAATGGCTGCAGCCCGTCAGCCGGCTCATGGGACTGCCCTGGCAGGTTTTTGTCGGACTGCTTGCAAGCTTTGCGGCAAAGGAAAACACTGTCGCGACCCTTTCCGTTCTCTATGGGAATGTTTCGACCGCGCTGCCCTTGGTGGTCTCCGCGGCTGCCGGACTCGGATTGCTGGCCTTCCAGATGCTCTTTGTGCCCTGTGTCGGAACCATCGCCGCAATCCGTTAAGAAACGCGCTCCATCAAATGGACCGTCTTCAGCGTGGCCCTCATGACGATACTGTCGTTCGCAGTCAGCATCTCTATCTACCAGGTGGGGAGGCTGCTCTGACATGATACGCAAGCTCCTCGCGCTCATGGCAGGCGGCGCGCCGGTGGCCCTCACGGAGCTCGCACAGGCGCTGGAAGTACGTCCACGCGAGGTGGAGGCGATGCTCAGGCAATTGACCGAGCTGGGGTATCTGCAAGATCTCGCGTGCAAGGGCGATGCCAATAAGGCCGCGGGATGCAGCGGCTGTGCCGCGAGGAACGGATGCCATGTGGGAGCCCCGCAGCATCTCTGGACCTTGACCTCGAAAGGTCGGCGTGCGGCCCGGATGAAGGGCCGTTGCGTCGACCCTCATGCCTGACGATGAGCGTACGCTCCCCCCGACAGCATTTTCAATGAAAACGCCATCTTCTGAAGAGGGGTACCTCTTGCGAACATTGACACTCTCCCGGAAGCGCTTGGAACTTGATGAGGGGCGCACTATCTTCAATATACGGGTTACCCGAAGGAGGATTTCATGAAGAAGAGTTTCCTGGCCCTGGTATTGACGATGAGCGCGACGGTTCTCTTCAGCCAGGACATCGGCTTGAGCAAGCCGCCGGCAAAGCTGGGCCTCGACGTCCTCGATGCTGTCAGGGCGCGGGTTGCCGCGCGAGCTTTCGTAAAGCGTGATGTGCCGGTCGCGGATCTTTCAACTATCGTCTGGGCAGGGAACGGTCTGAAGGCAACCACCGATGCGGTCTCCGCGGCTTCCAAAGCGGGTGGGACCTACCCTGTCTCGGGAGATGTGAATTATGTCAACCTCTTTGTGATGACCGCCAAGGGGGTGTATCGCTATCTCCCGGAGATCAACCTCTTGAAGCAGGTTTCCACGAAGGATGCTCGTGGAAGCGTCACAAGTGAAAACATTGCCACCTCGGCGTTCATGGTGCTCTTCACCTACGACTCCACCAGGCTTCCCGTGTTCGTCAAGGGCAACCCCGCCGCGGGCAGGGAAATGGCCATGGGAACGGCAAGCTACGGAGCCGAAAACATCGGGCTGGTGGCCGCCGGCCTCAAGCTCGCTTCGATCGTCATGTACAACCTGAATCCGGCCGCTGTAGTTGAAGCGGCAAAGCTTCCCAAGGAAGAAATGCCTCTGTTCATCATGCAGCTGGGCTACACGCAGTAAGCCTGGGGTTACGCCGTTTCGGTGGACATATTTCGGCATGTGCCTTGGGTGCACCCAAGTGCTTTGTCTCATGCCCCATTGGTGAATCATGGTTCCACGAACTGATTCGGGCCCTGGGCCTGGAAATTTTCATAAGGCGAGGGGATATTCAGTTGGTCTCTGCCGGTGGCGAGGGCTCCCATCAGGCAGTCCGTATCAGGCTCTATTTCTGGCCCGGCAAATCCTGCATGTTCCCGCTTTCTCCACGCTCAACAGCGCGGCGTGAATCTGCCGACTTGTCAAGGGATTGCGGGGATTAGGAAATTTCGATAGTCTGAAGAATAACGTCATAGCAAGGCTGTGCGCTCACGCAAAGACCGCAAGCGCCGTCCAGTCGGGTTTGGGGCGCACGCGGAATATCAGAAATCGTCATTAAGCCTCGCATCAATTCAAACTCCGTGGCTGCTCAATCTTTCGAGATGGAGGCTGCTATGTCAACGGTCGCGCTCGCCAGATGTGAAAACTACGAATATGAAAACGTCAGACCTGCTGTCCAGAAGGGCATCGACCTGCTGGGAGGTCCTGGCATGTTCGCCAGATCAGGTGAAAAAATCCTTTTCAAGCCGAATTGGCTCGTGGCAGACCCTCCGGAAAAGCTCACCGTCACGCATCCGATGGTCTTCAAAGCCATGGTCGAGATCTTCAAGACCACAGGCGCGACGTTGTTCTACGGGGATTCACCTTCCATCCAGAGTCCGGAACATGCGGCCAGGATGGCCGGCTTCCTGCCGATAGCCAATGCCGAAGGGGTCAGTTTGGCGGATTTCAAGCTGGGAAAAGAGATTGTTTTTGCCGAAGGCCTTCAGAACAAGAAATTCGTTATTGCAAATGGCGCACTTGATTGTGACGGCATCATCAGCCTGCCCAAGCTGAAGACCCATGGACTTGAGCGCGTGACGGGCTGTGTCAAGAACCAGTTTGGATGCGTGCCAGGAGCTCTGAAGGGCGAATTCCACGTCAAGCTCGCCAGCGCCATCGATTTTGCCAGAATGCTCGTGGACCTCAACGCGTTCCTCAAACCGAGATTGTACGTCATGGACGGCATCATCGCCATGGAAGGCAATGGGCCTAGAGGCGGCAAGGCAAGACCGATGAAGGTTCTATTATTCTCAGCAGATCCTGTCGCTTTGGACGCAACGGTCTGCAGAATGATCGACATCAACCCTGAATTCGTTCCCACGATTACCCTTGGGATGCAGGCAAAGACAGGAACTTGGAAGAAAGACGAAATCGAACTCGTGGGCGATCCGTTTGAAAGTTTTGTTGATAAGGAATTCGATGTCAAGCGGGAGCCGGTCCAACCCTATTCACGAGGTAAGGGCGGCACTCTTCTCCGGAATGCCATTGTTCCGAAACCTTACATCCTCGCTGGGAAATGCACGAAGTGCGGGACATGCGTGAAAGCTTGCCCGGTCAATCCGAAAGCCGTGGACTGGCATGACGGAGACAAGAAAGTCCCTCCGTCCTATCGTTACGAACGCTGCATCCGTTGCTATTGCTGCCAGGAGCTGTGTCCCGAAGGCGCGGTCGAACTCAGGGTCCCATTTATCAGAAAGCTCCTGGGAAAGAAAAGGAAGCAAAAAGCAAGTTCCACAGTATAGACTCCAGGTGGACAGATCACATCAATAGTTGATAATTGCAGGCGAGAGCCCCTTTTCGAAAGGCAGGATCCCATGACGGAATCTGGAGCATGGCGGTGCGATAACTGTGGATACGTCCATCGAGGGCCGACGCCCCCGGACAGTTGTCCCGTGTGCGGCGCCCCTGCCGCGGAGTTTCATGCATTCACCGAGTCGGCGGCAACCCCGCAGGCCGAGACCCGGCAGTGGCGCTGCCTCAACTGCAACTTCGTGCACGCCGGAGCGCGTCCGCCGGAACTGTGCCCCGTCTGCCAGGTGCGGGCCGAGCAATTCGAGCCGATCGCCGCTGTCAGCATGCCGGGCGCCGGTACGGGCGGGCCGTTCAAGGCCGTCGTGGTGGGGGCCGGAATCGCCGGTGTGTCGGCAGCCGAGGCAATCCGAAACGCCTCTCCCCAGGCGGAGGTCACACTGATCGCGAATGAAGCTCCTCCGCCCTACTACCGGCTGAATCTCACCCGATACCTCGCCGGGGAAATCCAAACGGAGGCGCTGCCGATCCACCCTGTCGAGTGGTATGCGGAGCATCGCATCCAGCTGCTGGCCGGTGCCCATTCACCGGCCCTCGAGCTTGCCAACCGGCGCGTGGTCGTGGAAGGACATGTCGACCTCCCTTTCGACCGACTGGTGCTCGCCATGGGGGCCCATCCCTTCACTCCTCCGATCCAGGGTGCCGATGCCGAGGGAGTCATCACACTCCGCACGACGCAGGATGCGGATCGCATCCTTGCCAGCGCTCTGCGGGGTGATCCCGTGTGTATCATTGGCGGCGGCGTGCTCGGCCTGGAGACGGCCGGCGCACTGGCCCGGCGCGGGGCCGACGTCACGGTCCTGGAAGGACACGAGTGGCTCATGCCTCGGCAGCTCGACCGCACGGCGGGCGAGCTCCTGGAGCGGCACGTCGCCGGCATGGGGATTCGTGTCGTGAACAGCGCCAAGAGCAGGGAGATTGCAGGATCCGTCCACGCAGAGAAGGTCGTCCTCGACGATGGCCGCGTCATTGCTGCCCTGCTCGTGATTCTGGCGGCAGGAGTGCGTCCGAACACGCACCTCGCGCGCCGGGCCGGGCTCGATGTCAACCAGGGCATCGTGGTCAACAACCACCTGATGACCTCCGCGGCCGGGGTATTCGCGGCCGGTGACGTCGCGGAGCACAACGGGGTGCTCTACGGTACGTGGGCAGCGTCTCAGTACCAGGGGGCCATCGCCGGGATGAACGCCGCGGGCATTGCGACCGTCTACGGCGGACAGCCGCGGTCAAACACCCTCAAGGTCCTCGGGCTGGATCTCATGAGCATCGGGACATTCGAACCAGCGGATGGAAGCTTCGTCGTGGTCGACGAGCAGACTGACGATCACTACCTGCACTTCGTGTTCCAGGACGGAGTCCTTGTCGGCGCGATCCTTTTCGGCGATGCCTCGCGGGGCGCCGCCGTCAAGACCGCAATCGAGGCGAGGCTTGATTTCAGCGGCCTCCTCCTTGGCTCTCCATCGGCCCTCGAGGTGCTTGATCATGCGGAACAGGCGCTCGCGGGCGCTCGAGACAGCTGAAACGGCGGCCGTGCTCAGCCGCAGTGCTCGATCGCCGACATCACCATGATCCTGATCAGGGAGAAGATGCTCTCCACCTCAACACACTCGTCGATCCCGTGCGGGTTGTACCCCGTGGGATCACCGCCACGTCCGTTTTCGACGCCTTCCTGAAGGCATAGGCATCCGTGGCGAAAGGAATCCCGCGCCTCTCACAGGGAAGTCCGAGCCTTCCATATGCCCTGGCGATCGAAGCAAGGGCGGGATGCCGCGGTGCGGTCCGATGCCCTTCGAGAAACCGGATCGTCGTTTCTATCCTCGGCCTGGCTCCTGCAATTCCGCCATCGACGTTGAGCTGCCGCTCGATGAAATCCAGAAGCTCCTTCCGCCCCGCCTCCTCGGTTGTGTCCGCGAAAACCTCCTGCCAGAAGATGAGATGCCCCGTGGTCGGGACGCCGCCTGAATCAGCGTAGGTTGATCCGCCGCTGGCAAGCTGATAGGTAAGAAGCCGGATGCGCATGTCATTTGGATATGCCGGCGGAGGCGCTATCCCTGCGAGGTGCTTGTCGTACTTCTCCAGGGCGAGAGCGATCTTCGAAAGAGTGTAGATCGGGTTCGCCTGGCCGATTCCAGCCCCGATTCCGCCGGAACCTGCCTCCATCACTGTTGCCTTCCAGTCGCTCCCGCCGATTGTCTCCACGCCGACCGCAAGCCCGCTGTTCTCCGCGAGCAAGGCAAAATCGATGTCCGGGTTGCGCAGGCGAGCAGCCAAGGTCCCGTTTACGCCGCCGTTTTCCTCATCGACGACGCTTTCCGCGTACACGTCGCCTCGGAGCTCGATGCCAAGCTCATGAAGGCACTTCAAGGCGAGGAAGCCCGCGGCCGTCATTCCACAATGATCGGAAGTCCGCGTTCATTGTCGTCGTGGAGGCGGTGGTGTACGCCTTGGGCGGAACGAAGGGCAGCGCGCCGCTCATGTCCGTGATGGCCATCTGCACGGTGGAGATGGGGCGGAAGGAGATAAGGCGAGGATTCGCCTTCCGCCACTCCTCGTGGCTCATCCCGTATTCCCGGGCGAGGTGCGGGTCCCAGAAGGAATAGTGCCCCGACAGTCCCGTGCCGCCGTACACGAAGTTCACGTCCGTCCCGCACACGCCGCAGGCACGCACCTTCACCAGCACCTGCTCCTCATCCGGCGTCCCGATCTGCCTCTCGCGCTCCTGGATGTCGAGAAGTTTCTTGCCGAACAGCTCCCTGCTTTTCATTGCCTCAGCCCGCGCCATAGAGGGCGCCGTCCGCGCCGGGATAGATCGGATCGTCGACATGTTTCATCGCGGCATCGAGGTTGGAAAACACCTTCGTGAAAGCAGCGATCATCCCGTCCATCTGGCTGCGGCCGTTGGGCGCGTGAATGCCATGGACAATGGTGTAGGTGTTGCACAGCTCCAGCGAAACGGGAAACTGGCGCGGATCGTAGTTGTAGCGCACGCCCTTGGCCTCATTGATGGACCAGGGGAACCCCGTCCCGCCATAGCCAAGCTTGCTCTGAAAGAGGTCCTGCGCGGGGACCGGCATGGTCTGCCACTGCCCGATGAGCATGCCCTCGGCGTAAAGCGCCTTCTCCACGGCAATGCGGAACTTTCTCGGCTCCGCGTTCACCCCTGCCTTCTTCGGGTCAAAGCACACGTTATACATGAAGTATACGTGCGTCCCCTCCGGCGGGCAGAAGGGCGGGATGACACCGGGGATCTTCGCAAGGGCCGCCGTGAGGTAGTTGGCATTGTCGATGCGTACGCGGTTGTATTCATCCAGGTGGAGCAACTGGGCACGAGTGAGGGCGGCGGGCAACTCCTGGTTTCGGTACATGTAGCCGAGGATGGAGGCGTTGTACACGCGACGCTTGCTCACCTCGTCAACCTCGTCCCCGAAACAGCGAATGAGGACGCCCTTGTCCAGGTACTCTTCCTTGTCCGTGATGAACAAGCCCCCTTCCCCGCCGCAAAGATTCTTGAAGTTGTTCAGGGAGAAGGTGCCGATGTCGCCCAGGGTCCCCACCTTCCTTCCCTTGTACAGGGCGCCGTGAGCCTGGCAGGCATCCTCGATGACGAAGAGCTTGTGCTTTTTTGCGATAGCGAGGATCGAATCCATGTCCGCGGGACAGCCCTGGATGTGCACGGGAATGATGGCCTTGGTGCGGGGCGTGATCGCGGCCTCCAGCTTTGCCGGATCCATGCAGCAGGTGCGAGGGTCGATGTCGACAAAGATCGGGATCGCGTTCTGGTGGATGGCGCAGGACGCCGATGCGAGGAATGTGAAGGCGGAGGTGATCACCTCATCGCCGGGCCCCACGCCGACGGCGGCGAGCGCCATGTGCAGGGCGGCGGTGCCGCTGCAGGTTGTCAGGCAGTGCTTCGAGCCGGTGTACGCGGCCCATTCCTTTTCGAGGGCCTTCACTTGTGGCGCGGTACCGCCCGCGACGATGCCGCGGTCGAGCACCTCGTTCACAAGCCGGCGCTCATCCGCGCCTATGACAGGCCAGTTTTTGAAATCTTTCCGTGTGAGAAGCGGCTTGCCGCCGTCAATGGCCAGTTTTTCGCTCATGCTGGTCTCCCTGATATTATCACCACTAATTAGAAGTGCAACGTCTATTAATTCCCATTTTCATAAATGTATTCCGTCTAATTGTCAAGTATGTATTTTAATGACTATTATATCCAACTTTCAGAGGTAACAGGCTCCTCTGCTGGTAATTGATCGAAATGCGAAAACCTTCTATAATAACGATTGCGATGCAAAAAATGGGCCGCGTGGCAGAGAAGCGACCGAAAGCGCTCACCTTCATCCGCCAGAAGGGGGAAATCTCAAGGGGTGATCTGGCGGCCGAGCTCTCCCTGGACAAGAAGACGGTGTCCAACCTCGTGGAAGAGTTGTTCGCGGAATCACTCATCGCTTCGGCAGGGTTCAGGGACTCAATTGCAGGGCGCAGGCAGGAGCTTCTCACGCTCAACGGAAGCCACAGCAACTTCATCGGTATCGATCTCGGGGGGACACACATAATCGGAATCCTTGCCGATCTCAACGGCCGTTCGCTGGACCGGGTGTTCTTCGAGATCCGCCCGGGACTTGCCGTGGAGATCATCCTGGACCAGATGAAGACAATCTGCAGGAAGCTCATGGAGTCGAAGCAGGCAAGCGCGCCCGTGCGGGCCATCGGCATCTGTGCGCCGGGGTTCATCGATTCGGCGACGGGAACGTCAATCGTCGCGGAGAATATCCCCGGCTGGCAGGACGTGCACCTGCGCGACATTTTCCAGAAAGAGTTCAACCGCCCCGTACACGCGGAAGACTCCTCGCGCGCGTACGCCCTGGCGGAGAAATGGCTCGGCGATGGACGGGGCCGCGAGGATTTCCTGCTGACGGACCTGGGCTACGGCATCGGGATGGCGATCATCGTGAACGGGCTTCTCCTGCGAGGAGCGGGAAACAAGTCGGGAGAGATCGGCCATACCATCGTCGCCCCCGATGGCCCGCTGTGCAGCTGCGGCAATCACGGCTGTCTCGAGGCTGTTGCATCGGGCCGGGCCATCGCGCGGGATGCCGCCGCGGGGATTCATGCGGGGCGATCGGGGCTGCTCAAGGGGCTCACTCACGGCAGGGCGGAGAGCGTCACCGCGCAGGATGTCGCCATCGCCGCCAGCATGGGAGATGTCTTCTCCACGGAGCTCCTGCGCGCCGCGGGGAACCTCGCGGGGCTCGCGCTTGCCAACGCCGTGAACATCATCAATCCATCGCTCCTCATCCTGGGGGGAGGCCTCATCGGGACGAACAGGACCATGGAAGAGTGCGTGGCCCGGGCGCTTGCCACGCATTGCATGAAAGGGATATTTAAAGACCTCGAGCTTCGGGTCTCGAGACTCGGCATCGACGGCTCGGCGCTGGGCTGCGGCATCCTGGCTGCTGCCGAGGTGCTGGGTCCGGCATAGGTGACGGAAGCACAAGGGGGACAGAAATGCGCAACATGAGCAAGGTGGCAAAGGAATACTGGGATTACACGACCCTCGACCCCAGGATCCTGGCGGAGGCGGCACGCCTCACGCCGGAGGACCTTCTCGGGCTCCAGCGCCCCGGTTTCACCGTGAAGTTCTACGACACACGGGACTCCTTCTTCACCGCGGAAGCGCTGGAATACGTCTGGGCCTGGCGCCAGGCCACGGCAGGCACGCCGGCCGGTATCTGCGGCCCCATCGGGCCTACGGAGCAGCTGCCCCTCGTGGCGCAAATCGTAAACGGCCTCGGCATCGACGTGAGCCATGGCCACTTCTGGGCGATGGACGAGTGGTACGTCGAAGGCAAAGAGGTGCCTGTCACCCACCCATTGAGTTTTGCACGGGCTGACCTGGAGATGTGCTTCAACAGGATCGACAGGAAGCTGCGGATGCCGGATGAGAACCTGCACTTCCTGCGTGCCGACAACATCAAGGAGTACACGGCCTCCTACGGCGCGGCAAAGTGCCTCATCATGCAGGGCGGCCAGGGCGAGGTGAAACATTGGGCGTTCAATGACCCTGTCCGCCGCGAGGGGATGTACCGTGACGCGCCGCCGAGCCCCGCGGAATACCGCTCGCTCTCCGCGCGCGTTGTGGACCTGCATCCCATGACGATCATCCAGAACGCCCGCACATCCGGCGGCGGCATGGTCTCCGCGGTGCCCTCCCAGGCGTTGTCGGTGGGCCCCTTGGAAACCTGGAAAACGGAGAAGGTTTCGATCTGGCACCCGGGGTGGCACGACAATCCCTTCGGGATCCGGCTCACCGCGCTCATGATCTCACGGAAGATCCCCGACTCCTCGGTCCCGATGTCACTTCTTGCCGATCATCCGAACGTGCAGTTCAACTACCTCAGCAGCGGCATTGGCACGTGCGATGCGGAGATGCACTGAAAGCGGGCGACGACCGACGCCACCAGGCGCTTCGGAGGAATGCTCGCTTCCTGCAAGAGCTTCCTGCAAGAGTGCTTGCATTCCTCCCCATATCGTGATATAGTAATATCGTTACAACCCTCTAGAGACGGAGTTCAATCATGGGAAGCCTGGCAGAGGCGCGCCCGCGGGCAGCATATCTCGCGGACATCCTCAAGGCGCTTGCCCATCCGGCACGCCTGCGCATCGTCGCCGCACTGTGCGAAGGGGATGAGAGCGTCATCGGCCTTTCGAAGCGGCTCAACATACAGCAGGCCATCGTGTCCCAGCAGCTCCGGATCCTCCGCATGAGCGGTCTCGTAGGCGCGGAGAGAAAAGCCGGATTCGCCCGGTACAGCCTCGCTCAGCCGCGCCTGCGCGACCTGGTCACCTGTCTCGAAGGATGCCACGCGGAAACCGCGGGCGCTCGAAGCATCCGTAAGGAAGGAGAGAGAAGATGAGCGTCGATGTCGACAAAGCAATCGCGGAGCTCAAATTGAAAGTGGAGGGCATGCCGGGGGCCGAGAACAAGCTCACCATGATCGTGATGTCGGGAGACCTGGACAAACACCTTGCGGCCATGATCATCGCCACGGGGGCGGCGGCCATGGGGATGAAAGTGGTGATGTTCTTCACTTACTGGGGGACTCCGGCCTTGAGAGCGCCGCAGAAGAAGGTGGGCGGGAAGAACTTCATGGGGAAGATGTTCGCAATGATGCTGCCGAAAGGCCGCAACAAGCTGAAGCTTTCGCAGATGCACATGGCGGGCATGGGAACCGCGATGATGAAGGGCCTGATGAAGAAAAAGAACGTGGCCGGTCTCGACGAGATGTACGACGTGGCGGCACAACTCGCGGTAAAGATCTACGCCTGCCAGATGTCCATGGACCTGATGGGGTTCAAGAAGGAAGAGCTGATCGACTATCCCGGGCTGGAGGTGTGCGGGGTGGCCACCATGCTCGCGCACGCCAAGGAATCCGCAATCCAGTTCTTCATCTAGACAGGGAGAAGGAGAGAGACATGGCAGACTACGCTGTTGTGAAGACCCTCGACTACAAGGGGCTGGCCTGCCCGATGCCCGTCGTGAAGATCAGCCAGCAGATCGGGACGGTGGCGATCGGGGAAGTGATCGAGGTGTACACCACGGATCCGGGGTCGCTTTCGGACTTTCCCGCGTGGGCAAAGACCATGGGGCACGCGATCGTGGAGACGAAGCAGGAGCCGGGCCTCATCAAAATCTACGTGAAACGGCAGAAATAGGGGAGAAACCCATGTCAGCCCAGGCAGGGGCGGATGCGGTGTCGGCGGCCTCCGCGGCCGCGGCCGCGGCCACGACAACGGATGCCACCTCGGCAGCATCGTCGGCTGTCGCGCATACCGGGTTTGCGCTCGTCGTCGATCACATCGACTACATCATCATGGTGCCGCTCGTGTACGTCTCGATCCTGGCGCTCCTCGTCGGGATCGTGTGGCGGGTCGTGACCATAATGCGGTCGGCGCCCCCTCCGTACCCCCTCCGGCTGTACCCGGCGGCCCGCAACGCCGGCCTCGCCGCACTCGGGGACACTTTCGCCATGCCGCAGGTGCGGCGGCATCGCCCCGTGTTCTGGGTGTTTCTCATGCTCTACCATGCGGCGTTCATCCTTCTGATCCTCGGGCACCTCGATATCATTCCTCAGCTCCGGCTGCTTCCGGCCGGGTCCCGGCACATGCTGGGCGCGGGCGCAGTCGGGGTCGCGGTGACTCTTCCGCTCCTTTTCTTCCTGCTCAGGCGTCTGCGCAGCCCACTCAGGGAGATCTCGGTCCCTTCCGACTACCTTCTGCTCCTGCTTCTGCTCTTCCTGTTCCTCTTCGGGGACATGATGAGCTGGGGCAACTCGTGGAGCCCGAACGGATTCGTAATGACGAAGCAGGCCTTCTCGAAGTATTTCGACGGCCTGTCGCGCCTCACATTTGCGGACCCGCGCGCGGTCCTGCCGGGATCGCATTACCATTTCGCGGTGATCCACGTGCTCCTGGCGGAGTCGTTCTTCGTGCTCCTGCCATTCTCCAAGATCATGCACACGTTTTTCAGCATGCCCATCAACCTGCTCAGGCGGAGATAGGGGAATGGAAGCGGCGATATCCGGCACACTGAAACAGCTTTTCGAGACCAGGCTGCACTCCGCCATGAGGCTGTACCTGGACACCTGCGCCCGGTGCGGTGTCTGCGTGGAGGCCTGCCATGTCTATGCGTCGATGCCGCAGGCCCGGTACACCGCGGTGGGCAGGGCCGAGGTGATTCGCAAGATTTTCAAGCGGTACTTCAAGCTTGAAGGGAAGATCGCCCCGTGGCTCGGAGAGGTACTCACCCTGGATGACGCGACCATGGACCAGGTTTCGGACGCCGCGTGGTCATGCACGGGCTGCCGGCGCTGCATGACCTTCTGTCCGTTCGGCATCGACACCCAGCTCATCATGTCCATCGCCAAGGCTCTCCTCATCGGCGCCGACAAGGAGCCAAAGCTCCTGACCATGCTCGCCGACATGTCCATCGCCAAATCAGAGGGCATCGAGGAGACGAAGCCCGGCTTCACGAGAGCCGTTGAGGACCTTGCGCCGGAGATCCGCGCTCTGTGGCCACACTCGAAAGACCCCGTTGTGACGGTGGAAGCGGAGGGAGCCGACGTTCTGTACGTGGCGCTTGCCGGCAAGCACTCCATCATTCCCGCGGCGGCCATCATGAACGCGGCGGGCGAGCGCTGGACCCTCAGCGTGTACGAGGCGGTGAACTTTGCCGCCTTTCTTGGAGACTCGAAGAAGATGCAGCTCATCGCCCGGCGCATCCACGACGAGGCGGTGAGGCTGAAGGTGAAGGAAGTAGCAATCGTGGAATGCGGCACCGCCTTCAGGGCGATGAAGTACATGACGGGCGTTCACCCCTTCAAGGTCGTCGCCTTCGTGCAGCTCATCTCCCGCTACCTGAGGGAAGGACGGATCCAGCTCAGCAAGGGAACCCTGAAGGGAACCCTCACGTACCACGATCCCTGCCAGATTGCGCGGAACGGCGGCGTCCTCGAGGAGCCGCGCCACGTGATCCGGCATCTCACCGCGGACTTCGTCGAGCTTCGGCCCAACCGCGCCGACAATTGGTGCTGCGGGGGCGGAGGCGGCCTGGTGGCGCTCGGTGAGAGCGATTTCCGGATGAAGTCCGCCAGGGTGAAGGCCGAGCAGATGAAAGCCTCGCAAGCCGCGATCATCAGCACCGCCTGCGAGAATTGCCATTCGCAGCTCACGGACCTGAATGAGCACTACGGCCTGGGGATGAAGGTCGAGTTCCTCTCGAAACTCGTCGCGGATGCCCTGATGAAATAGACGGAGGGCACCTGGGCGCGCAACGACAAGAAGCCTCTTATACCCCCTTCATGCCCTCAGCCACTGCAACCACCATGTCTGCCGCCGCGGCTTCGGGGTAGGCGCCGATCATCGCCTGCGGGCTGTCCCCAATAACGGTGTGTGGAACACCGGAAACCTGGTACTTGTTCGCAAGATGGGGAAACTCTGAAGCCTCCACCATCGATGCGCGCACCTTCTCCGATTCCATGGCGAAACGGAACGCCGTGAGGACCGCCCGGGGGCAGTACGGGCACGTGGGCGTCACAAATACCTGCAGATTCAGGGGCGATGTCAGCCCCTTGAGCTTTTCTCTCGTGGCAGGAGAGAGCCCCGAATCCCCCCAGGCCACCATTTCCAGGGATTCAAGGAGGGAGGAGAACTCGTACCCCGCGGGAATGCCGAAAAACCTGATCCCGTAATCCTCACCCTTGCCGCCGAGCACCGCGAGGGCAGGTATTTTGTCAACTCCCATCCGGTCTGCCTCTGCTTTGTCTCTGACCAGGTCGTAGAGTTTCGTCGTGACCTTGCCATCAGACAAGCCCGCCACTTCCTCTGCAAGCTCGCGGGTCTGCCGGCAGTATTCGCATTCGAATTCCTGGGTGAAAATGGCAAGAATCACCGAGCCCGGTAGCTTCGCCAGCCTTTCCCGAACAACCTTCGCATCCCTGTCGTTGATCACCGCCATGAGTCACTCCTTGTCATATGGATCGAGCAAGAACGTAAATAAAGCACGCGCAATCATCGGTGACTTTCGTCACACAGCGCGCAGGCTTCCAATCTTGACTCTCCGCGGGACGAGTCGGTATCTTTTCAGGAAAGTGCCAGTACAAGATGAAGGATGAATGATGAAATCCACAAGACAACACCTGTTTCATGCCCTGGTAGCCCTTTTGATCCTTGTTTCCCCGGCCAGCCTCCGAGCCCAGGACCGCTTCGCCCTCGTCGCGCCGAACGGCATCGCATTCTCCGAGATCCGAGGCTATGAGGACTGGAGTGTCGTTGCTCCAAGCTTTCGCACGGACAATAACGAGGTGAGGGTGATCCTGGCCAACAAAGTGATGATCGATTCCTATCGGCAGGGTGCCCCCGGGGCCGTCGGCAGTTTCCCGGAAGGATCGATGATCGTGAAGATCGGCTACTCAGCGGTGAAAAGCCAGAGCTTTGCCGCTGCACTCGTTCCCGGCGTCCTCAAACGAGTGGAGTTCATAATAAAGGATTCCACACGTTTCCCGGCCACGAGCGGTTGGGGTTACGCGCGGTTTCTATACGACCCTTTGAAAGGGATCTTCACGCCCTACGGAAAGGATACGAGTTTCAGCCAGGAATGCTATGCATGCCACACCATCGTGAAGGACCAGGACTTCATCTTCACGAAGTATCCATCGCGATAGCGCGCGGCGTGCCCGGTCGCTGCCCCGGGCCCAGCCGAGACATCGACTGGACCCTCATTCACTGATTCAAAGCCCGAGTCTCTTGAAAAAATGGTACTTGGGAAGCTCCACGGCGAGGGTGAAGAGCCCCGAGAATGTCAGCACGAACAGCACGGGGAGGAGGCCAAGCCCCTGGATGATTCCTCCAAAGATGCCCAAAAAGGAAAAGACAACAATGGCCACTGTAGAGGAGATGAGGATGCCCCGGCCCGGCCGGGAATCCCAGAAGTGACGCCTCTCGCGCACGAGGTAAATCCTGAACTGGCTCGTGAAAACGAGCATCAAAAGAACAAAGCTGCGCAGCCCGTCACCGGTCAGCTGGAAGAGGTGCCTGCCAAACAGGATGGTGAGCCACCCTTCCAGGACAAAGAAGATCCCGATTCCCGCGGAGGCGAGGGTGACATTCCTCACGTTCCAGTTGTTGGGATTTCTAGTGTACTTCACGTTGTCCGTAGAAAGCGTCATCGTCACAAAGTCGTTGGCGAATACCAGGAGCGCCATGCCGAGGAGAGAAACCACAAGGTCGTGCAACCAGAAAAAGCCCAGGGTCAGGATGCCAACGAGCTGGATCGTCTTCGTGACTTTGTTGATGACCCACGTGAGCATCCGTTGATAGATCTGCCTGCTCGTCTTCAGCGCGTCGACGATGACCCTGATGCCCGGCTCGGTGAGAACCATGCTCGCCGATGCCTTCGCCACATTGGTGGCGCCTTTGACCGCGATGCCGACCTCAGCCTGCTTCAGAGCGGGGGCATCGTTGACACCGTCACCGGTCATCCCTGACATGTGCCCGTGAGCCTGCAGGAGCTTCACGACCCTGTACTTGTCCTCCGGATAGACTTCCGCCAGCACGTCGCATCCCTGGATAATCCGCATCTGCTCCGTCTCGCTGAAGGCCGCGAGCTCGCCCATGCGCATGACGCTCTCGCCGATGCCCAGTTCAAGAGCCATCTGCCGGGCAATTGCGATGTTGTCGCCGGTGACCATGATGGGCTTCACTCCCAGATTCCTGGCCTCCGCGATCATCCCCTTCGCCTCGGGGCGGGGTGGATCAGCCAGGGCCAGAAGACCCACAAGGTCGAAGTCATCCCCGTCCGCCGATCGGGATTTCGCCACCGCCAAGGTTCTGGACCCTTTGCGAGAAAGCGTTTCCACCATCTCGCCGGCCGCCTTCACCACAGCGCTATTCGTGAGGCGGGAGAGGGAGAGCACCACCTGGGGGGCACCCTTCAGCGCCCGGAATCGGTTCATGTCCTCCTGGATGAGCGCTTCGGAGCGCTTGGTGGCCGGTTCGAAGGGCGTGACCGATATCTGGCGGTATTTCGAGTTGTTGATGCCGGCAGCTTCCGCACGCTCACGAACCGCGATGTCGAGGCCGTCCTTGCTCTCCGGCTGTGCAGTGAGGGCTGCCATCGCAAGGACATCGTTTACCTCATGCCCCGCGTACGGAATGACCTCGGTCACTGAAAGCTGGTTCATGGTAAGCGTGCCGGTCTTGTCCAGGCAAAGCACATCGAGAGATGCCGCGTCTTCCATGGAATCGAGGCGGGTGACCAGTACTCCTTTCCTGACAAGTTCCATTGCCCCAACCGCTTGCACAATGGTGAGAACCGCGGGCAGAGCCACCGGCACGGCGCCCATGAGAAAAATCACCGCAAAGGCAACGACCGACAGAATTCCTATCTTCATCAGCAGAGCGCCCACGGCAACCGCCGCAAGCGCCGCGATTCCGAGGTACATCATGTACCTCACGATGGACAGCATGATCTGTTCCTGGTGGGACTTCGGTCGCGCAATCTGCACAAGCTCCGCCGTCCTGCCGAAGTAGGTACTGCTCCCCGTGTTGACCACGAGGCATTGAGCCCCTCCGCGCTTTACGACCGAGCTTGAGTAGAGGATGTCCGACAAGCTGACCTCCACGGAAAGTGATTCGCCCGTCAATGCGGATTGATCCACGGACAGCGTGCCGCTCAGGACCTTGGCATCCGCCGGAACGATGTCTCCCATCTGGACCACCGCGATATCACCCGGCACGATCTGGGATGCATTTATGGTTACCCACTTGCCCTCGCGACGCACCGCGGCATTCACGGCCAGCTTTTCCTTGAGAAGCTCCAGTGCTCTCTGGGAGCTCCGGGAATGCAGGCAACCGATGATGGCGTTCGTCACGATCAGGAGAGCGATGATGATGGCTTCCAGGACATGCCCCAGGAACACCGATAGCACGATCGCCAGCTCAAGCAACCACGGCATCGGTCCCCAGAACCGGGACAGGAACTCGAGGACCGGATTTCTCTTCCTGGAGGTGACTTCATTCCTGCCGTATGTTTTCAGCCTCCTCTCTGCCTCAACCGAGTTGAGACCATCGGGAGCTGATTCCAGCTCTCGAAGGGCGTCTTCGGTGGACATCGTCTTGTAGTCGATGGTTCCTTTTGCAGCTTTCCGGCCGACTTCCGGCTCGATTGGGGGACCTTTTCTCATGGTTTTTTTCTCCCATGGAGAATATAGCGCGCGGTGGTCCTGCTCGGGTATGTCCGCCCTCATGCCGCAATCCGATGTCTGTCCCGTGAGAGCGGCGGGAGCCCCGCCCTCTGCACGCCGAGGGAAACGAGGGCAACGGCCGCCCAGCATGCCAGACCGAGGAGGATCGGGAGCACGCCGTTGCGAAGATATTTCACCGGATGGGCGTTGACGCTGGACACCCCCCCATGGCGGCCATCGCGGCGCAGGTGCCGAATTTCCCCATTTCGTTGAGGGCTGCACTGGCTGCGTGCGGGAGAGCTTGACGACCGTCGCAAAGCCCCCGACAGCGTCGCTGCAGGAAAAGGCCGCTGAAACGACCAAGGAGGAATCATTGATTGCCATACTCGCCCACAGCCCGAAATCGCCCTCGGACATTCTTATGAGATGCCCCAGGGCAGGGAACAGGAATACAGCGATGATATTGAAGAGAAAAATCGTTGAAATGGCAAATGTGACATCCTCGTCATTCGCTTCGATCACGGGCGCGGTCGCGGCTTTTGCGGAACCGCCGCAGATGGAAGTCCCGACGCAAATGAGGATGATCGCATGTTTAGGCACTTTCTTGCCGGAAAACCGAATGCTCTCTTCGAGGAACGCGGGACACTTGAAGAAGGAGAGCAACATCCCCGCAAGAATCGCGAGAACCGGTTTTCCGATGATGGGAACAAGGCTCCCACGCCTCCATGCGGAAATTGCAGGCGCAAGGGTAAGTAAGAAGCCGGACGAGCGGGCAAGATGTTTATCATGTATTCATGCCTGTGGATCCCTCATGACCTTCAGACACTTCACGATCCTCGTCACGGTGTGAGAAGCAGAAGGCATGACCAACGCCGCTGAGCGCCTCGCGATCAGTCAGCCCTCGGTGAGCCCAGGCCGTGCACGAGCTGGAAAAGCATTGCGGGACTCCCCTCTTCGAGCGATTTGGGGAAACGACTCCTGGCGTCGCGCGATCTCAGGGCCAGCGAGCTCTTCGCGGTTGGCATGAGGAAACACGTATGTCGTGCCGGGTCGCGGGAGAAATCAACATCACGGAAGCGCTGAAAAACCTCGCACGCGGACAACGAAATCCTCCGCCGTCAGTTCGGCCCTGGCGGGGCTCGGAAAAACCGTCCGATCCTGACTGCTTCGAAAAAGGCGCGGCCGTCTTCGCCGATTGTGTGGATCAGCCCGAGTGCCCGCAGTCCTCACCCTGCGCATGGCCGTGCCCATGGCCCGCACATGCCACACTCGAATCGGCCACCTCGCCAGCAGCGAACCGCTCCGCGACCTCCCTCGCCCTTCCAGAGGCGCCCCGAATCACTCTGATTCCGCGAGCCTGCAAGACCTGGACCGCGCCTTGCCCCATGTTGCCCGCCACCATCGTGGTGACTCCCATCTGAGCGAGAATGCTGGCGATGTTCGATTTACATCCACAGCCCTCGGACGAATCGACCTTCTGCTCTCCGACGACGGTGTTCTCCTCGTCGAGCGAGTACACCATGAAATGCTCGCAGTGGCCAAAATGCTCGTCCACAAGCCCATCCCGTACGGGAACCGCTACCTTCATCTCTTTCTCCCTTCAGTGAACACACCGCCAGAGGCACATCCACCTATTTTTTTAGAACCGTGCTCAGTACCTTCTCCTTCGCGATTTTTCTCGTGCAGAAGAACCAATCATAACACGTCATGTCTCTCTGATTCTCCATACGATCCTTGGCAACCCCGCACGAGCCAGCGGTCGGCACGATCACGTCGTCACCGGGCCGCCAGTCGGCTGGGGTAGCGACCGAAAAAGCGTCCGCCGTTTGCAGAGCGATCACCACCCGGTGCAACTCGTCGAAGTTCCGCCCAAGGCTGAGTGGGCAATAGATGATCGTTCGAATGATCCCCTTCGGATCGATGACGAATACCGCCCGCCCCGCTTTTGTCGAGCTCTCTCCCGGTTGAATCATCCCGTATTTCTTCGCCGCCTCCATCGTGATGTCTTCGATCAGCGGAAACTTCACCTCGACGTTTTTCATGCCCTTGTATTCAATCTTTTCCTTGATCGTCCTCAGCCACGCGATGTGGCTGTACAGACCGGGGTGAAGTCAGCCGGATGGCGGAACAGAATGACCCAGCTTCCCGAGTACTGTTCGGGGAAGACGATCTCCCCCTGGGTGGTGACCGCCTTGAAGGCGTGCGCCCTGTCGCCGATGCGAGGCATCGGCAGGCCCGTTGCCTGAGACATGTTTTCCATCTGGTTCCTCCTCGAAACGGTTTGCTCCATTCTACCCGACATGACCGCCATGTCCTCCTGCTTCGCCGCGTCTCCTTACGCGACATTCACCTCAAGACGTGTATGGATCGGGCCCGGTCGGAAAGCTCTACGAGACTCCGTTCAGCGTGAGAGTGGAGCCGGTGCGCAGCTCAAAGAATGCATCGGGGAATCGCCCCTTCAGGTATTCCCGTGCCCGATCACCGGTGCAGTGGCATGGACACACGAGTTGCGGATTGAGCTTCTTGATTTCATCAGCGAGCAGGGCGACCGCTTCGGGCGGAGCTTCCGCAAGATGCATGCCGCCGACAATCGCGCGCAGCCGTCCGGTCCGGGAGGCACGGAGGGTGGCGGACAGCGTGTTGTGCACCCCTGCGTGGCCGCAGCCGAGAAAGATCACCACGCCGTCGGCCGTTTCGAACGCAAGCGCCTGGTCGTCGAGAAGAGTGTCAGGCGTGCCGCATTCCTCGTCGAGAAAGAACGTGCCTGCGGGAGCCTCAGGCGGCAGAGCTCTCGGGATTTCCCCAGTCATGAAGACCGCAGGCTGCAGGTGGGTCATGGCATTCGTCCAGTGCACGTATTCCTTGCGGGTTGCGAACAGATCCCCCGCGCCCAGCGGGAATCCCGCGGCCCGCACCATGCCATCCGCCGACCGCGAGTAGCGCTCCCTTAACGCGGCCGGGTGCAGGAAGAGATGCGCTTTCTGACATGCCGCAAGAGTCCCCGGCAGCCCACCGGTGTGGTCGTTGTGGCCGTGGCTGATCGCCACCGCGTCGATCTCCGCCGGTTCGAGGCCGAGCCGTCGGGCGTTTTCCATCGCGGTCATTCCCTGGCCAGTGTCGAAGAGTACACGGAAATGATCCGCCTCGATCCAGACTGAAAGACCGTGCTCGGACTGCAGGCCCTCGGCGCCCGGAGAATCATCAACAAGGATCGTGAAGCGCAGTCTGTGAATCGTGTTCAATGGTCGCATTGATTGTCTCCTGTGCGAAGGGTTCCTGTCAGGATGGCCGACACGAGCCAGGCGGATCCATTTCCAACTTCGCGATCCGCTCGCGGGTCTTCTGAAGACGTTCCTCCAGGTCCTTGCTTTGATTGCGCAGGAAGGCAAGCTCCTGCTCGGGAGCCCACCGCTGCCAGCCGGTACGTCCGGTCGCGAAGAACATATTCCCGTTGCCACGGCCTCGATTGCGGCCGAAAAAGCCCATGCAATTCCCGCCAGCCCTTCCACTCATCGGCCCCATTCCATTCGGACCCATTCCATTACCTCGCGACATATGGAACCTCCTCGCTCTTTTTCCGGCGCTGATGTGGTCATCCGCAGCACGGTCCGGATTTTCTGCGACGGCATCTCCCTGACCCGTGCCCTCCCGGACGGCAGCCTGCCATATGAAACCTCTCCTCCCTGAGCGTGCCTTCCAGGCATCCCTGGATGACTTCGTTGACATCGCCGTGGACGAACGGGATGATCCTGATGCCGCGCGCTTCCACGGCATTCCAAAGGGGCGCTGAGATTGCGCCGCAGACGACAGCCTGGGCGCCGGCGATCTCCAGGGTGTGGGCGATCGCCTGCAGAGAAGCGTTTGTAAGCCTGATTTCTCTTTTTGCCTTTACCTGCCCGTGGACGACATCAACAAGGAAAAAAGTCCGGGCAAAGTCGAGGGTCGTTGCAACGAATCCTTGCCAGGCCGCGATCGCTGTTCGGCTCATCCTTCATATATTGATGCATGAAGCATGCCAGAGTTCGGAGAATTGGAAATAAGACTAATTTCTTACTTCATAAAACATTAGATCACGCCTATTTCAAAAATGGAATACTTAGGAGTGCATTTTTGCACTCTATTTGCCGTGAGAAAATTGCAAAAATGCTACGGTTGCCATGCAATCAGATCATTCGCCCGATCGACTCTCCTCCGAGATTCCGAGTGCTTTCATCTTGCGAAACAGCGTCGTCTTGTGGATGCCTAGTTCCATCGCTGTCCGGCTCCTGCTCCAGTTGTTGCGCCTGAGCGCGTTAATGACGAACGACGCTTCCATGTGACTGAAACTGCGGTGGCTGCCCTGCTCAGTGAGGTGGTGCTCCTGTTTATCTCCGCATAGCGGCGCCGGCAAATGGTGCCTGTCGATCTCCCCGCCCCTGCAGAGGATGAAAGCACGTTCAATGATATTCTCAAGCTCCCGCACATTTCCGGGAAACCGGTACTCCATGAGGCACGTTAACGCTTCGTCGGTCATGCCTGCAATGTCTCGGTCCTGGATCCGGTTCAGCTTCGCGATGAAATGCTCCACGAGAAGCGGGATATTTTCCATGCGGTCGCGCAGCGGAGGGAGGGACAGGCACACGACATTGATTCTGTAGTAAAGGTCCTCTCGGAAAGTGCCCGCCCGAACCAGCCCCTCGAGGCTCTTGTTCGTCGCGGCGACTATTCTTACGTCGGCGCTGACGGGCGCCACGGACCCCAGTGGTTCGTAGGATCTTTCCTGCAGGACGCGCAGCAGGCGGACCTGCAAGGCCGGTGAAATGTCGCCGATCTCGTCAAGGAACAACGTGCCCCCCTCCGCGCGGGCAAAGCGCCCGGGGGTGTCCTTTCGAGCATCCGTAAAGGCACCCGCCGTGTGACCGAACAATTCCGACTCGAGCAGGGTGTCAGGAAGCGCCGCACAATTGACGGCCACAAATGGCTTCCTCTTCCGCGGGCTGAGGGAATGCAGCGCGCGGGCGAACAACTCCTTCCCGGTCCCACTCTCACCTTCCAGGAGGACGGTACTTCCTGAGCGGGCCACGTCGGGAAGGATATCGAAAAGCGTTCGCATGCGATGGCTGCGGCTGATGATATCCTCGAAGCTGTACTCCCGCTCGATCTCCTTGCGCAAGGTGTCGATCATCGTAAGGTCACGGAAGGTCTCCACCCCACCCACGATCTCTCCTTCGCATCCGCGCAGGATTGCGGTGGTGATGCTGATGGATCTCCGGGTCCCTGCAGCATCGAGTATCACCACGTTCTTCCCAAGCACTGGCTTTCCGGACCGCATGGTCTGGTGCAAGGCGCAGCGCCCCTCGCAAATACTGGCCCGGAGAATCTCCCTGCAGGGCATGCCGATGGCTCGCGCCCGCGGAGTGCCGGTGATTTTTTCTGCTGCGTTGTTGAAGGAGGTGATCCGGAAACTCTTGTCGACAGTGAATACGCCTTCCGTGATCGAGTCGAGGATGATCGTTTGGATCTCATCCGGCATCGACGAGGCAGTTCTCAAGGATCGATTTGACACAATCCGCACTGTACTCCGCAAAGCCGCGGCGGCACAAGTCGCGTGTTGTCTCGTGCCTTCGCGGAAGCCACTGAGCACGCCGGTAACTTGCATTCTGGCGTCCTCGAAGGACTGCGTGCCATCGATGCCCCTCCCATAAAAGCTTGCTCAAGAATCAGTATTGCAGCGGCCTCACAATGATAGGTACGCCCTCTTGCTCTTTCGGCGGTGCCTTCGATTCCTGTAACCACAGCGCGTTAAGCGACACTAGCCCTAAATCGGAGGTCCCAGGCATTGAAGTAGAGATCCTCCGTCAGAGCGCCCGAAGCGAGGCTGTGGTGAAGAAGAAACGGTCCGCAGCTCCGACCGACAGCATGGGCCCGGAAGGGCTTAATCTCCCTCACGCTCGTTCGAGGGCGGCTGCAAAATCGCTGATGATCTTCGAGCGCTCGCGCTCACCGAGTCTCTGGGCCAGGACTGCGAAGGCCGCGAGAGGTCCGAAGACTTCGCTGAACTCAGCGTCGTAGTTGGCCCGGAGCCGGGCAGGTGGCGAACCGAAGTTCGAGGCGAGCAGCGCGAGTCTCACCCCGCCGAGCTCACCCCGATGGATGGAGAGCCAGGTTCGGATCGGAGGGCAGATCGCCGAGGCCCAGATGGGCTGCACGAGCACGACAAACTTCACGCCTTCAAGCTTGACGCCCGGATCCTCGATTGGTGTGGCCATCTTTTTCCAGGCCTGGGCACCGCTTCGCATGTATCCGACAAACCCTTTCCTCTTGACGAGATCACCGATCTCGTACACAGGAGCGCTGAGCCGCTTTCCAATTTCGGCTGCAAGCACCCTGGAATGACCGTCCCTTGTGACGAACACAACGATTGTTCTTGGCATGGAGCATTTCCTCCGATTGGTCGGTGACCTATTGAAGAGTATAATCGATCCACGCGGGAAGGCCATTACTCGCCCAGCGTGTACTCAACGACCTCGCCCCTCGCGTGCGCGGCAACAAAGATGAGCGCTTCCCCTCTTCCCCGCTCAATCACGGTGACCTGAGTAGGGCCCACGCCCTCATCAATGAGCTCTTTCTCGAAACGGTTTCCATCGCCGCGACGGTAGATCGCGAGTTGCTTCCGGCCCCGACGCCCTCCCACTAGAAGGCCTTGTCTGCCGAGAACCATGCCCGCCCATAGCACGTGGCCGAAGTCGATTGTATCGTCCAGGGTTTCGCGCGACCACCCGTCCGCGGTACGTCGGTGCCGGCTCAGGACGTTTCCGTGGAATGGACTCAGAGAGAAGACCTGGGGGTCGGCGGGGTCATCCCATGGGAAGGAAAAAGCGTCACTATGCTCTCCTGGAGAGATAGTTTCACGTGTCCAACTGCCAGCCTTCCCGCCGGGCGCGCCGAGGAAGAACAGTCCCTCGTGCGCCGAAAGCAGGAAGCCTCTCCTGCCGCGATGGAGCACGGCCTCATCCATGCCGTGGTTCTTGCTCAGCCCCTTGCAGATGAGTTGGAACCTCCAAGCCGCTTCCCCCTGGGCAGGGGAAGCCGGCACATCTGCAAGGTGGACTCCGCCAGGCTTGCTCCAGTCATCCTGGGAAGCCTTCCCGGCGCAGAGCGTGGAGGCGAGCAGATGCGCTTTCCCGCCGAAGTGGAACGAGGCTATCCGGTGGGTGTATGGAAGGGGGCAGATGTCGAGTGGACCGGGCATTTCTCCTCGATCCAGCGGATACGCCGCCAACCTGCACTCCTCGGCCTGGAACACCGGCTTGAAGCCAGTCGAAGCCGCGAGGAAGAGCCGCCCGGCCCACTGCAGCTGGCACAGGCTGATGAAGCCCCCCGGTCCTTCAGCAATTGTCTCCGGCCTGTATTCAGGGGGTCTGAACAGGAGCAACGGCCCGTCACCTTCGCTTCCGGCGGCAATGGCCGGCAAATCAGCGCTCTCCGCGGCCGGCAGGCGTGCAATGCTGTAAGCGAGGTCGAGGCGAGCGAGCGTTCGTACGGTGACCTTCAGGGTATTCCCTACCGGTATCTTTCAGGGTGGGCCGTGAATTCCGTTGCGAAGTCCGCAATCATGCTCTTGAGCGTGTATTCCGGCTTCCAACCCCACTCGCGCCGTGCGCTGCGGTCGTCGAAGGTCAGGCCTTGGAGCTTGGAATGGTACTCCATGGGAAAAGCCTTCGGCGAAAATCCGAGGGCAGCCTGAGGGAATCGTTCATTGATGGCGGCGGCAAGCTCGCCGGCAGAGGGCATCGGATCGATGCCGGCGAGCGTGTAGCACACAGCCTGCACGGTTTCCTTCTGGGCAGCCGCAAGGACGAGGAGCGATCGTGCCGCGTCCTTGAAGTAGAGCACGGGGCACTTGATGTTCGGTTCGACGAAAATGTCGTAAGGCTCGCCAAGAACCGCCTTTTCAACGGCCCAGGAGTTGTAGATCGAAACATGCTCAACCGTGGCACCCGGGCCGACAATCGAAGGAAACCGCACGGCCCTGAAATCGACGCCGTAGCGGGTCCGGTAAAACCGGCCGAGCAGCTCGCCGAACACCTTGGTGGTACCATAGAGCGTCGTCGGCCTTTGCAGAGTGCAGTCGTCGATCACCTTTCCCGTGATATCCAAGCCGTATGTGGCGGTGGTGCTCGTGAAGACAACCCTGGCTGAGCCGAAAAGGCGCGCTGCTTCCAGAACATGGAAGGTGCCGTCAACGTTCGTCGAGAACGCGCCGGGCGGGTCGGCGTTCGCGGGAATGGAAAGCATCGCGCCCAGATGAAAGATGACGGTTGGCGCGCTGTCCTTTACAGCTTCCAGCACATGAGAGAAATTTCCCAAATCGCCCCGGATTGTTTTCACTCGGCCCTCGATGCCGGACAGTCTGCTCGAAGATATCTGTCGATCGAAGACCCAGACCTGCTCCCCCCGATCGACGAGCATCCTGGCCAGTGTAGATCCTATCAGCCCGCACCCGCCGGTAATCAGTACTGACATCTCGTCTCCTTCGCCCCTTTCATTTCCCTCGGACGCGCGGGAAATCTTTTTTCCAATCCTCGATCTTTTCCGGGGGAATGCCTGCAAAGTCACCATGCCCTGTCCATCCGCCATCGCAGGCGATGACCGCACCAGTGATGTAGCTCGACAATCCGGAGGCCAGAAAGACCGCTGTCTTCCCGATTTCCGAGGGCTCGGCGAAGCGGCCGAGCGGCGTTCGATAGTGAAGGGCCGCTTCCAAGGCGGGCTTCCCCTCGATGACGGCATAGGTCGGATCGGTAAGAGTAACACCCGGGGCGATCGCGTTCACGCGAATCCCGCTCGAAGCCCATTCTGCGGCCAGGCATCGTGTCATCATGATCACCGCGGCTTTGGCCGCGCAATAGCAGGCGTTATCAGCCGACCCCACCGTTCCCATCTTGGAGGCGATGTTGATAATGGCTCCGCCGCCCGCAGACAGCATGATCCTCGCGGCCTCTCGGCAGCCAACGAAGGTACTTGTGGTATTGAGGCGAAAGAGGTATTCCCACTCCTCCATCGATTGGTGGAGCGCGGGGGTCACGTTGTGCCTGCCGACGTTATTGACCCAGATATCCACCCTGCGAAATGCCTCCCGCGCGACATCTGCAAGATGGATTGCGTCCTGCTCCCGAGTCAGGTCCCCCTCACAGACAAGGGGCCGCTGGCCTCCCGCCTCCCGTATCAGCTTCAACGTCTCCTGCTCGTTCTCGGTTGCTCGGGAATCAACGCTGCCCCCCCGATGATTGATGAGCACCCTGGCGCCTTCACGAGCCAGTTCGATGGCGATCCCGCGGCCTATGCCTTTGGTCGCGCCGGTGATGACGGCAGTCTTTCCATCCAGCAAAGCCATTTTTATTTTCCTCTCACACCTGGTAGACAGGCTTGCCGTTCGTCAACATTTCAAAAACGTTCATGGCAGTCTTTCGCTGGAGATCCAGGATTGCCTCCTCCGAATACCAGCCCATGTGCGGCGTAATGAACACCCGATCGGGGTACTTTGTAAGAATTGATTTCCCGTAGTCCTCATCCGCGAACTCAAGGACATCAAGCCCCGCCGCCAGGACCCTTCCCTCATCGATCGCTTCAGCCAGCGCGGCCTCGTCGATAAGCCCACCGCGACTGGTGTTCACGACTATAGTCCCTTTCCGTACCATTGAGAGCCGGGTCCGGTCAATAAGGTGGTAGGTATCTTTCGTCAACGGAGCGTGGATGGAAATGACATCCGAGCGCCGGAGAACTTCATCCATGGAAAGGAAGTCCACCCAGGGATACCTGGCCTTGTCAGAGAAGTATGGATCGCAGGCAAGGATCTGGTTGCCGAAAGGCCTGAGCTTTTCCGCGACACGTCTCGCTATGTGCCCGAATGCGACAAGGCCAATGGTGAGGTCCGCGAACCGGCGAATGGGCTTGATCTTTGCGTACGCCCACGCTCCCTCGTGAAGCAGGTCATGCGCGCGCGTCACTTTTCTGACACAATTCAGTATGTGGGCCATCGCCGTGTCTGAGACTTCCTCGACACAATAGTCGGGGACGTTCGATACAATGATCCCTTTCTCCCGGGCTGCTTCTACGTCGATCGTGTCCACTCCGATGGCATAACGGCTGATGATCCGGCATTTCTTCAGCCCTTTGATCACTTTTCCAGTAATCTTCGCGAATTGCACGATGAGCGCATCCGCGTCCGCCGCGTATTCGAGAACGCGGTCTTCATCCTTTACGCCCCCGGAAACGAGCTTTGTACAATCCACCAGCTCGGCCCCATCCAGCGCACTCAGAATCTTCTTCTCCTGCTCGATATCGGGATAATAATAGTCAGTGAAAACGATCTTGTTGTGTGCCATGGTATTCCTCTCAGCCCCGGTTGCGTTTCCTGAAATAGATGCTGATCATGATGAGTATGATCAGGCCGTTGGCAATTCTCCGTCCTGCTTCGGGCATGTTCATGACCGTGAGGAGACTCTCGAGAAGCACAAGAATGATGGCCCCGGCAATGGTTCCGACATATCCACCCTTCCCTCCTGTGAGCGAGGTTCCGCCGATTACCACGGCCGCGATTGACCACATTGTGTATTCGTTTCCGATCCCCAGGAAAGCATCTCGTGTGTAACCGGCCATGAGCGTGCCGGAGAGAACCGCACATGCGCCGCCCAGGGCATAGGCAATGATCTTCACCAGCCGGACCCGTATTCCCGAAAGTGCCGCCGCTTTCAGGTTTGCACCCGCATAATAGAGCTTCCTTCCATAGACGGACCGACCGAGAAGGGCAATGACCAGGGCGCTCAACACCGCCCAGGTTACAACGATGGCGGGGATCAGGTTGAAGAGATTGCCCACGCCGATCTCCCGCAGGAGAGGCGACGCAAGTCCTTTTGGCGCTCCCTGACTGAAAATGAGGGTAAGCCCCGTGACGAGCGACCCGACGGCCAGGGTCATCACGAGCGGCGATATCCTCAGATACGTGACTCCCAGGCCGTTGATCGATCCGAAAGCCAGCCCGAGCAGAATGATGGCGGACAAGGACCAGACATTGTTTGCATCGAGACCGTTCATGAACATACAGATGAACACGTTTCCCATCGTGATGATGGGTCCCACCGACAGATCTATACCCCCCGACAACACGACAAGCGTTTGCCCGATTGCGACAATGCCGAGGAACGAGGCGGTGCGCAGGATCGCCCCGATGTGAGAAAGGGAGAGGAATCCATGCGCAACAATCTCCCCAAGGACGAACATGGCAACAACGAGGAGGAACAGGAGAAAAAAGATTGCGTTGCGCGACAGCATGTCCGCCAGTTCATGCCGCGGTGCGAGTGTCTTCGCCTTTTCCATTCCTTCACCCCGATTCCGCTTCTCGCCGCTTACGGAAAATGCTGCCGAGCCTGATCCCCGCGCCCGTTGAGGTGACGGCGAGCGCGGCGATCAGGATAAGCCCCTTTGCGACGTACTGATAGAAAGTAGAGACGGCAAGCAGGTTCAGAATATTGTTCAGAAGGTGGAAAATGTACGCCCCTCCGATTATACCGACGACTCCGCCCGTCCCGCCGGAAAGGCTCGTGCCGCCGATAACGGCAACCGCAATGGAATTGAGGATATAGGGCTCACCGACGAGAGGGTCTCCGGAGTTCATCCAGCCCGAAAGGAACATGCCCGCCACTCCTCCCAGCATCCCGCTCAGGGCGTACACGCCTATCTTGACCCGGTCCACGGCAATCCCCGATTCGATTGCGATCGTTTCGTTCCCGCCAACAGCGTAGACTGAGCGCCCGAACTGGGTTCGTCTCAGAACGATCTGGAAGAGAAAAACCACGACGAGAAGAATAACGAGCGGCACCGGCACGAAGTTGAAAAGCGTTCCCGTGAGCGCACCTGCCACACCCCGCGAGACCTCTCCGCCTGGCTCGGGAAGGACGAACAGGCTCACTCCCTTCCAGATTGCGCCAGCGGCGAGTGTGACAATAAGCGGAGGGAACCCGCCACGTGTGATGATGAGCCCGTTCACAAGGCCCACGCCCAGTCCGACGAGCGGGGGCACAAGGAGCCACAATGCGATATTCGCGGGCGAATTGACGAAGGGAAGGCTTGCCGCGATGACGTTCGCCAGGCCGATGCTGGCACCCAAAGAGAGGTCGATCCCCCCGGTGAGGATGACGAGTGTCTGGGCAATGCCCACGATGATCAGGGGTGTGATCCGGGTGAAGAGGTTGACGTTGTTTTCCCACGTGAAGAATGTCGGCTCGATGATGCAGGCGACGAGGTAAATGACGAAGAAAATTGCGTAGACTGGAACGAACAATCGAAGATTCTTCTGCTTCTCTGTCATACGCATTCCCCTGCGTTCACAAGATCCCTGTCGCTGACCGAGGCTTTCATGATGCTCTCCTCGGTGATCGCCGATCCTTCCAGGCATCCCGTGAGCATGCCGCGATTCATGACGAGCACGCGGTCGCAGACGCCGATCAATTCGAGCATGTCGCTCGTGTTGACGATCACCGCCACTCCGCGTTCGGCAAGCTCGCGGATCAGCCTGTAGATTTGCTGCTTCGTTGCGACATCGACGCCTTTCGTGGGTTCGAGCAGGACGATAACATGGGGATCAAAGATCAGCCATTTACCAATCACGAGTTTCTGCATGTTCCCACCGCTCAGCGATTGCGCCTGCTGGCGCTGGGAGGAAATGCGGATGGACAGGCGGTCCACCATGTCGCGCACGACGCTGTGCTCCTCCAGCCTCCGTATGAAGCCCAGCCTTTTGCGGTGGTCGACCGTGGGCGCGGACAGGTTCTCCAGCACGGAAAGAATGGGAAATACGCCCTCCTCGTTGCGGTTCTCGGGAACCAGAGCGATCCCATGCCTCATGGCATGGATCGGGTTCTTCACCGCCACCCGCGTGCCCAAGATCTGCAGACTCAGGCTCTCGCATCCCCCAAGGCCGAAAATCGACTGGAGGAGCTCAATCTGGCCCTGCCCCTGCAGCCCGCCGAATCCGAGCACCTCTCCTTCCTGAACAGAAAAAGCGACACGCTTATTCGACATGTGAAGAATGCCGTCAAAGGAGAAGAGCACCGGCGCGTCCTTGCTGCTCCCCTTTTTCGCGGGGAAGATCTCAGAGAACTCTCGACCCACCATGGAAGCGATCAGCTTCTCTTCGCTGAAAGAAGCTGCCGAATCCGTAACTACAGTGCGGCCGTCTTTCATCACGGTGATCCGGTCTGAAATTGCAAGCACCTCGTCGAGCCTGTGGGAGATAAAGACGATCCCCTTGCCCCGGCGTTTCAGGTCGCGGAATATGTTGAACAGGATGCTGACTTCGTCTCGAGAGAGGGGAGCGGTCGGCTCGTCGAAGACGATCAGCTCGGATTCCTTGGAAAGCACCTTGCTGATCTCCACCATCTGCCGCAGAGCCATTGGCAGAGATCCAACCAGAGTGTCCGGATCGATCTCGACGCCGATTCCCCTGAGGATGGTTCCGCTGAGCGTCCGGGTTTTATCCCAATTCAGCAATCCACCCGGATTGCGTGGCCATGCGCCCATGACGATGTTCTCGGCAACAGTCAACTCGGGAAGCAGCGAGAGCTCTTGGTAGACGATGCCAATCCCAGCTTTCCTCGCGTCGGAATAGCCCCCAAATCTGCGTTCGATGCCGTGCAGGAAGATTTTCCCGGCATCAGCGGAGTGGATGCCGGCCAGAACCTTCATGAGAGTGCTTTTTCCGGCTCCATTCTCTCCGACCAGGCCATGAATTTCCCCGCGTGAACACGAAAAATCCACGCCGTCAACGGCACGTGTCCCGTGGAAGGTCTTCACGATGCCCTGCATTTCCATCAGGATGGAGGAGGAATGGTCTGCCATTTCGCGCTCCAATCAAAAAAGTGGGGGGATTCGCGGTCTCCCCCCCAAATGCTGTTCTGATGAGTCTATCGAGTGAAAATCTTCATTACAATGTCTGCGGGAAGCTGCGAGTTGCACCAGTAGCTGTCCGGGAGATCCGGCTTGACGTACTTGTCCAGCGTTTCCGCGGTGATGGTCGGGATGGGAATCAAGTTGTATTTCTGGACCGTCTTGCCGGTCAAGGCGTCGAGGGCGACATCCATGGCCTTCGCGCTGCACCAGGTCGGCATGCTTGTTGCAATGGAGTCGAAGCCTGGGTATTTCCCCGAATCTTTGATCTTTTTCCAGATCTTCAGGAAGCCATTGCCGTCCTCGCCGGTGACGGGCGGCGGGTCCATGCCCTTCTCCATGTAGGCTTCGATTATCCCTTGGGACATCGCGCCGCCCTGGGACCAGAAGCCGTCGATCTTGGGGTAAGCGGCCAGAAGGTCTTCCATGGCCCTTTTCGCCTTTGCATAATCCCAGTCTGCGTACACTTCCTGGACAATCTTGATATTGGGGTATTGGTCGAAAACGCTCTTGGCGCCTTCGAAACGCAGAGCGGAGATTGTCGTTCCCTTCATGCCGTTGAAGGCGATTATGTTGCCTTTCTCTTTCAGGGCTTTCACCAGCCACTCGCCCTGCACCTTTCCGAACTCCTTCTGATTAACGTCGACGTGGGCGGTGATATTGTTGGTGTCTACAAGGTTGTCGAAGTCAACGACGACGATGCCCGCCTTCATCGCCTTGTCCACCACGGGGACAAGCGCCTTGGGGTTTGCGGCGGTAACGAGGATTGCGTCCACCTTCTTGGAGATCAGATCTTCGATGTCAGCGATCTGTTTTTCGACAGAGTTGTCCGCCTCGGTGACGATCAACTCCTTCACCATGTCCTTTTTCTGGGAGGCGGCATACTTGGCCTCCGCCACCATCTGGACCCGCCAGGAGTTGCCAAGGCTGAAGTCGCTCAGACCAATCACGAACCCGCTGGTCTTCTTGGCTTTCTCCCCGCCTCCAGAAGCCATCGCCATTGATCCCGCCAGGAGCAGGATCATAAGGATCAGAAAGATTCTCTTGCCCATAGACTTCTCCTTCCGAGAATTTTACTCCGCCCTCAACGAGGACGGTTTCCGCCAATTTGTGGGGAAGGCGCTTCCGCGCCGGGCAAAACGCAATTTCCCCAAAACTGCGCGCGATTCATTCATCCACGCCCCCTTTGGCGCCGCGATGACTTCTTATTATTGCCTGCAGCAGCGAAACGTTTATATCTTCCATTTTCAGCCTTTTCTCAGCTTCTCTTGGAAGGGGTTAAGTATTTTTTCCAACCGTCGAATTCTTACAGGGCCAAGTTTCTTTTGCTCCCCTTCCATTCAATATAGGAATATTTTTTCATTTAGCAGACATTATCTCCATAAATACCAACTTGTCAAGCAATATATCGAATAATTGGTGCAAATTTTTTTCTTGACTTGGTATTTGGAAATTTCCTATACTCCCAATCGAAATGAACGATCAAACCTACAAACCATCAGATATCCCGATAGTAACCCGCATAAAGTCCAAAATGGGTGAAATGACGCCGCAGCAGAGGAAAATTGCGGAATTCCTCCTGAAGTCCCCAGAGGCCCCTATCCGCAAATCCATCAGCCAATTGGCGCTGGAAATCGGGGTGAAGAGTGAAGCCTCGATCGTTCGCTTCTACAGAATGCTTGGATTATCCGGTTATCACGATTTCAAGGTGACCCTTGCTCAGGAGACTGCGGGCCGTGCTTTCTACCATACCTACGAGGATGTGACCGTTGATGACAGCGTGGAAACCGTGATTTACAAGATCTTCCATGGTGCCGCCCTCACCCTGCAGGCCAATCTGAAGACTAGCTCCACCGAACGATACACAAAGGCCCGTGACCTGGTGCTCTCCGCAAAGAGAATCGTCTTCCTTGGATATGCCACCTCAGCGTCCATCGCTTCGTATGCCTTTTTTCGCTTCACAGATCTGGGGTTCAACTGCCACTTCTCCTCTGATTCCCATGTGAATGCGACCCTTCTGGCGCAACTGCAGCCGGGCGACATCATCTTCGCGATTTCGCATTCGGGTGAGACAAAAGACATCACGCTTCCGCTGGAAAAGCTTCACGGCAGCGTGCCCATTATCGCCATCACCGGCTATGAGCAATCCACACTCGGCAGACTGGCCCACATCAAGCTGGTGACCCTCTCGGATGAAACCAACTATCGCACCGACGCCATGACCTCGCGCATCGTGCAACTGACGATTGTTGACTCTCTGTTCAGCGTCCTGATCCTGGCCATGGGCGATCGCGCACTGGAGCACCTCAAGAAGACCCGGCAGGCACTTTTCCAGTACAAGACATGAGCGGTCGTCTGGAATCAACTGCACGCATGCGGAAAGGATCGCAGAGAAGGGCATGCTCAAAGACACCAGGTATCCCAGAGCGTAGCAGAAGGAGGTAGCAGGTGTTCAAGTTGCAGGGCGTTATCCCTCCGATGATCACCCCCTTCGACGAAAAGGGGGATTTGGATGTGCGTGCGCTGGAAAAGCTCGTCCAGTTCCTTTCGACCCGTGTCCAGGGGTTGTTCATCTGCGGGTCCTACGGCAGTGGCCCGATGATGTCCGTCGAGGAGCGAAAGAAGGTCGCGGAAATCACGAAGCGCATCGTGGGCGGGAAAATCCCCATCATCGTTCATACGGGAACGACAAACAACCGCGACACCGTCGAGCTTTCCCTGCATGCGAAGAGCGTCGGTTGCGCGGCGATAGCGGCGGTGGGACCTTACTATTTCCATCATACACAGGACACTCTCCTCGCATTCTATTCGGGGATCCTCAAAGCGGTTGGACAGGAGTTTCCCGTGTATGTGTATAACAATCCCAAATTTCAGGGCTACGATTTCACCTTGTCAACTATGTCGAAATTGAAAGAAATGGGAATACATGGCATCAAAGATGCCACGTTCAATATCCTCACCCTGGCAAATTACATGCGTCTGCTGGCCTCGGATTCTTTCGATGTCGTCCTGGGAACAGAATCAATGTGGCTCTCTGCCTGTGTTCTCGGATGCCAGGCATATATCCCCGGCATCGGAAACGTTTTCCCCGAGCTTTGCGTGAAGATGTGGCGTGAGGGTATGAACAACGATTTTGCACAGTGCAGGCAGACGCAGTTCCTCGTCAACAAAATCAGAGATATCATGTATCTGGCCCAATCAACTCAGCTTGCAATCTACGCAATGGCCAGAATACGCGGAATCGTCGATGCGTTCCCGCGCGAGCCATTCCTGGCCGCGTCCAAAGAAGAAGTGTCAGCAATCCATCAATCGCTCGAGCTGGCTGGAGTCCTCTAACGACGGGGAATCCTTGGCAATATCATGGACGACGACGTTCTCAAGGAGGCCGCTCCTGTCTATTGAATGAAAGGGGAGCTCCGATGAAAATCACGGATTATCGCTGCTTTACCGTCTCAACGGGGTGGAGAAACCTGACGTATCTCATCCTCGAAACGAGCGAGGGCATCCTTGGGTACGGAGAGGCTCACATAGTTGGCAAGACTCACACCGTTCGGGAATATTTAAAAGATATTCGCCACCATATCATTGGCTGCGAGGTCTATGATATCGAAAGCCTTTATCAGAAGCTCACTCTTTTCGATTTTGGTGCTCCGGGCCAGGTTGTCATGACCGGTCTTTCCTTGATAGAGATGGCATGTTGGGACTGCATCGGCAAGAAGGCTCGCCTTCCAGTCTATAAGCTCCTTGGTGGCGAGGTAAATCACCGGGTCCGCGCTTACGCGAATGGCTGGTATCGAGTTGAGCGCATCCCGGATGCCTTTCATGCCGCGGCAAAGGCAGTGATCGCCAAGGGATACCGGGCTCTCAAATTTGACCCCTTCGGCAATGGCAACCTTGAATTATCCCGAGAAGAATTCCTGCAATCCATACAGCTTATCGAAGCGGTTCATGCAGCGATTCAAGGCAAAGCGGAACTCTTCATAGAAATGCATGGTCGATTTGCCCCCCATCAAGCGGTTCAAATTGCCAAAGCGATTGAACACTTCTCGCCCGGCTGGATCGAGGAGCCGTGCAGGCCGACGGATGTCGCGGCCTTACGCTATGTTATGGACCACACGAGCATCCCCATCGCCACAGGAGAGCGCCTCTACAGCGCATCGGCCTACAACGAATTGTTTGCCGGCAGGCTGGCACACATTATTCAGCCGGATATTTCCCAGTGCGGGGGAGTTCTCGAGGTGAAGAAGATATGCTCGTTTGCCGAAACACATTCGATGATGGTGGCCTTGCACAATGTCGGGGGTATCATCGCCACAACGGCGGGCATTCACCTGATGACCACTCTTAGAAATGCGAAGATGCTTGAGCACTTCAACGATTTCACAGACGAGTCCATCAAGGCCCTGGGTACGCCTTATCCAAACGTCGTTGACGGCTTTTTCCTGCTCCCGACAGGTTTCGGTTGGGGCGTCGAACTTGACTATGAAGGCCTGGAGCACCAACAGCCACAAATGAAGGACGGTGTTATTCTAGATCCTGGCTTGAATATGTATCGCAACGCAGACTGGAATAAGCGCTCAAGATAGCCCGGGGGTGCATATTCCTCATCGCACGGACCATCGATGACTATCACGTGTACATCCCGCCATCGACATGGAGAGTTTGACCGGTGATGAACGCGGCCGAGTCAGATGCGAGAAAAAGGACGGCAGCGGCGACATCGCTGGGTTGGCACAGTCTCCCCAAAGGGATTTTTCCCACAAAGTCGTAGAGCCGGTCCCCGAGAAACGCTTCTGACATCAAAGTCTGGGCCGTGCCGGGCGCTACCTCGTTGACCGTTACATTATAGGAGGCCAGGTATTTCGCGAAGTTCTTCGTGGTACAAGTCACGGCGGCCTTGGATGCAGAATAGGCGGCGTTGCTCATGATCCCACCGGTAAAACCAGCGAGTGAGCTGATATTGATGATCCGTCCGCTTTTCTGGAGAATCAAAACCCGCGCGACTGCTCTCGAGAGGAAGAACAATCCCTTGAGATTCACTGCAAGTGTCGTATCCCATTCATCCTCTGTCATGTCCGCGATACTCGTGCCGCTGCAGATACCCGCGCAGTTGACGAGGATGTCGATTCGACCGAAGGTCCTGAAGACCTCATCGGCGAGCGCATTCACAGCCATGGCATCTCTTAAGTCCAGCACACGTGCGTGACATTCCCCTCCGCGTGCCCTCATTTCGCCCATCGCTGTTTCCAGACCTTGCGCATCCCTGTCGCAACCAATGATCGTGCCGCTGCATGAATGAAATGACCGCGCGATCTGTCGTCCGATGCCACTGGCCGCCCCAGTTACAATAATGACTTTTCTCGAGAACAAAGAGTTGTTTTCCATCAGGCGATTCTCCTGCCACTTGAGCAGCGTCAGTATTTCCCCATAAATGGCTGGCCGGTATGGGCGGTTATTCCGCCGTCGATCATGATCATCGCACCATTGATGAAATCGGCTTTCCGCGACGCCAGAAAGACGCAGACGTTCGCCACTTCAATCGGATCAGCGATCGAGTGCGTTGGATAGGCGGAAATAAATTTCTTCTCGCTGCCGGGCACGCGAGCGAAAGTGTTTTCGAGTATGTCCGTCCTGATTGCGCCCGGGCAGACCGCATTGACGCGGATGTTCATGGGGGCATAGTCAAGTGCCATCGATCTTGTGAGATTTACGATTGCTCCCTTTGCGGCGTTGTATGCCGCCATGCTCGTGTCCGCGAGCACCCCCGAAACAGAGGCCATATTGATGATCGTTCCATACTTGGCCTCCAGCATGTGCGGGAGGAAATGGTAACACACGAGGTAGACCCCTCGCAGGTCGATGTTCATTATCCTGTCCCAGTCGGCAGCAGAAGTCTCATGGAGTGCTCCCGATACGTGGATCCCCGCGTTGTTAAACAGCACCTCGCACGGCCCGTACTTTTTCTTTGTAAACGAGGTCATTTCCCTGACTTGTGAATCATTGCTGACGTCGCAGGGAAAGAAACTCGCCGCTCCTCGTCCGGACAATGCCTTGATCTCCCCCATCACCTTCTTGGCCTTGCCCGGATTTGTCCCGCAGAAGACAACCCGTGCTCCTTCTTCGACAAATCGGATGACAGTCGCGCGACCGATACCCGACGTGCCACCAGTGATGACACAGATCTTGTCTTTCAACTCCATCAGACCTACCCTCCTTTTTCAACCTCCATGGTATAGGCAGCAGACAACAGACCGCCATCAATGTTGATTGTTGCGCCAGTAATGTAGTTCGATCTCTGCGAGACGAGAAACATCAGCAGCTCAGCGACATCGTCTACGTTCCCTATCGATCGCATGGGTATTCGCTCTATCACTTTCTGGTAGGTCTGTCCAATCTTGAGCACCGAGGAGGAGAGCGGCGTCTCGATATACCCGGGGCAGATCGCGTTTACATTCACCAGGTGTCGCGCCCATTCGACAGCGAGAGTCCTAGTCAGCTGTACGACAGCTCCTTTTGATGCGCAGTAGACTCCAGATAGCGGAATTCCGAGGAAAGATCCCACTGATCCGAAGGTAAGAAACTTGCCGTTTCCCCGATTGGCGTTCCTTCGGAACAAAACAGGTCCAAGGTATTTCGCCATAAGAAACACGGATTTGGCGTTTATATTGATGACCTCGTCCCATTCTTCATCAGCAAGGTCGACGATTTCGCGTTTGATGGTAATCGCAGCGCAGTTGATCACGATGTCGAGCGAATCGGACACTTTCCCGATCTCTTGCCTTAGTGCAACAGCACTCTCGGGGAGGGATACGTCCAAAGCAACCGGGTAGGCCTTTCCCCCAGCTCGAACCACCTCGTGACAGGCCATCTCGAGTTTTTCCTTGGTGCGAGCGACCGCAAAGACCGTCGCACCTGCAGACCCAAGCATGTGTGCGATTCTCTCACCCATGCCACTACTGGCTCCGGTCACCACAGCTGTTTTTTCGCTGAGGTCAGTGATAAGGCTCATTCGACCTTCCTATTCACCCCTCATGGGGTTTCAACAAAAAATGGCATGGCAGCGCAATCACGATGCCATGCCATATATCGAGACCCTTTCCTACGCTACTTCTTCAATAACGAGGCCGGAATCTTGAAGAAACTCTGGTCCAACACGGGCCATTTTTCGAACTGACCGCTTGGCAGAAGTCCCCAGCGTTCCGGGGCACTGACAGTAGCCTTGGTGATCACCGCTGGGCTCAGGACAATCTCGGAGGGTATATCCAGTCCATGAACTTTGGCGATGGCCATGTTGACTGCCACCGCCGCGAAAAGGACGGGGTTATTCTCGGCGTCCGCGTCGATAAAGCCATCCCGGATGCCTTTCAATCCCGTCGGATCACCGTCAATGGACAAGACGACGATATGCCCCTTTTGGCCGGCAGGGATAAGCTTGTTCTTCAACTTCAACCCTTGAAGGATTCCCTGAACAAAGAAGTCCGAATGGCCGTAGATGCAGTTGATGGTCGGATCGCGTTCCAGAGCGTCCTGGACGGACTGCATCGCTGTATCGGCCGACCATTTCGTGTCGATCTCCTGGACGATCTTGATGTAGGGAACGTTCTTCACTTCGTTGTCGAAACCGTCTCTCCTCTCGATGGCGATATCCTGCTCCAATCCTCCGCACAGCTCAAGGACAACCGCGGGGTTCGAAGCGGAAAACGCCTTCTCAACGTACTGAGCGTCCCCTTTGCCCATGTCTTGCTGGTTGATGTGGACGAACCCATCCACCGGTGTGCCGGTCACGCCGACATCAACGGCGATGACGGGATACCCGGCGGCCCGCGCCTTGTCTACCGCCGGCACGATAGCGTGGCTGTCGCTTGGATGGACGAAGATGCAATCCGGCTTGAGCTGCATGAGATCGGTCATCTGTGCGAGCTCGACGTCCATGTTATACTCTGAGACGAAAAAGTTGAACCTTCCCCCCATGCGTTCCCAGAGGTTCTTCGAGTACCCGATCCATGCCGTCATCCATCCGCTTCGCATCTCATTCGCGACAACCCCAAGCATGTAAGGGCTGCCATCCTTCTTCACAGCGAGACCGGCGATCTTCGCTGCCTGCGCGAATGCGGTGCTCGAGAGGACGAGCAAGACGCACGCCAGCGCCATCCCAACCTTCCCTCTGAACCTTTTCATACCCACCCCCTGTGAAATACTTAGGCCACGCCGCTACGGGCATGGTCCTTTTCTACGTCGTACGTCGCTGCTTTCCCGCTCTTAAGATGTCAAGGGTAATCGCGGCGAAAATCACAAGCCCCTTCAC
>PMZS01000370.1 GCA_003170115.1 Spirochaetaceae bacterium | reverse complement strand
AAGTCTCAACAGCAGGACCCGCGGTTTGGAAAGAACGTGGTAGGGGGCTGACATCGGGAGGAAGTCGACATACCCCTCCTCATCCGCGGCGAGCTTGCGCATGATGCCCACGGGACCGTTGCCGTCCACGAACAGCCCGAGGAAGGCATTCCTCGGCATGTGGGGCAGGGACACCCCGGCGTTGTCGCTCAGGCCGGGCGCGAAATGAAAGTACGAGCTCCCATAGACCCTGGATTCTCCGAGGGGGCTGAAAACGTGGTAGAGGAGCTCCGAGTCAGGATAGTCTCGGGCGTAGCTCTCCGGCTTGAAGTCGGACACGCGCACATTGCCGAACCTTGCAAGCAGGAAGATGCTGGAGGCGCACATCAGGATGCAGAGCAGCACTTCCACCGATCGCGCGGAAAAACGATCCGCCGCCGAGTCCCAGTGCACGGTGCAGAGAAGCGCGGGCAGCAGCGCGATCCCGACCAGCGGGTAAACCAGGAAATCCGGCGGGAAAAGGAACATGAGCCCGAGGGCCATCAGGCCGCCGAGCCCCGATCCGAGCATGTTCCAGAAATACAGCGCGTGCGTCCTGCTGGAAAGGATGGTGAACATTGCACCGATGAAGAGTCCCCCGACGAAAAAGGGAAGTCCGTACACGAGATAGAACACGCCGATCCACCAGATCTGGGCGGGATCCGTGGCGATGAGCACGGGATTGAAAGGCACCTGCTGCGCGAGGGCGTGGGCCAGGGCCATCGAGGGAGCCAGCGCGAACGCGGACGAGCAGATCCATGCGTCGGGCGACCTGCGGACCCGTGCCTGCAGGAGTGTGAGCAGGGTGCCTGCCAGCCCGAACCCGAGCAGGGCGATACTGATGACCATGGACCCGAAGTTCGACCAGCTCGCCACCGCGAAAACGCGCATGACCTCGATTTCGAAGCCAAGGACCGCGGCTGAAACCAGGAAGAGCGCCGCCAGCCGCGTGTCCGACAGCTGCATCGGGCGCAGGGTCACTCTGTTTCCTTCTTGTCCTCGTACGCGTGGATTCCGCCCTTCTTGCTGGTGAAAGGCACGAAGATCTGCCTTCTCTTTCCCTGGAAAATATCCTCCCGGTCCAGGCTCTCGACCCCGTCCGGGCCGACATGCTTCACGATGCGCAGGATCGTCTGGCCGGAGGGTGGCCCCACGGGAATGACCATGATCCCCTCCGGCGCGAGCTCACGGAGAAGCTCCGGCGGAACGTGATCAATCCCGCAGGTGACTATGATGCGATCGAAGGGCGCGTGCTGAGGCCAACCGAGATAGCCGTCGTCGATCTTGCGGTGGATGTTCCGGTATTCGGGGTACCGTGCCTCGTGTGCGCGGTAGATCGCGTCGGTCTCCCGCGCAAGCGGCTCCACGATCTCGATGGTGTACACATGGTTGGAAAGCTCGGAGAGGACGGCGGATTGGTAGCCGGATCCCGTGCCGATCTCCAGCACGTTCTGATCAGGCTGCGGATCCAGGTAGTCGGTCATGCGCGCCACCATATGAGGACCCGAGATGGTCTGGCCGTATCCAATAGGCAGGACGGCATCGTCATACGCGCGGCGCGCATCGCGGCAGAAGAACTCCCGCGGGGCGCGAAGGATTGCTTCGAGAATGCGGGGATGCGTCACGCTCCTTATCCTGACCATGGATTGCGCAAGCTCCCACTTCTGGAGCAGGAACTTCTCCTTCTGGTCCGTATGCTCGCGCATCCAGGCCACGAACGAAGCGCGGTCGGTGGTCGGGATTTCTTCCTCCCGCGCCGTGATGTCAAACGGGGGCTNNCGGGGCAGAGGAAGCCGCGCGGGATCGGCAGCCGGAGGAGGTGCAGGAGGAGGATTCGGGACAGGCGCGGAAACAGCGGCGGGTGCAGCGTCTGCGACAGGCGGAAGGCCCGGGCTCGGTGTCGGGATGGAGACGGAAGCGGTGGCTGCCGGCGCAGTCGATGTTGCCTCCTGGGCCGGAACCTTCCCGCGCATATCCCCCAGGATGAACACTCCCAGCACGGCGAGCAGGCCGAGAGCCGCGGAGATCAGGACGACGATCGGACCCTGGAAGCCGGGGCGGCGAGCGGGCGTGGAAGGCGCTCGCGCTGAAGCGGAGGCCTGATTTCGGACGGCGATTCCTCCGGGAATCACCGCGCTGAATCCGCAGACTCGGCACTGTTTCCCGGCCTCGAGGTCGAACCCGCACTTCGGGCAGGCGCTGCTCAACTTTCGAATGTCCTCCTGGGAGATGTCCAGTTCCTGGTAATGTATCGACCGAATGGTGCATCGCGTTGAGGCGGTCATTGAACCCGCAATGGCTTGAAGATTTCCCTGATTGGTTTGTGAAGTGCGGACAGGCTCCTGGAGTCCGCGGATGACCGTCGCGCCTTTCGGCTGGATTCCATGATTCATTCCGTTCGAACTCCGCGGTAGAGTTACCGTATCATTGCCCGGCATCTCTCCAAAAGACACATGTCCTGCAACGCTTCTTCCGCGGAACAGGGCCTTGTAGCAGATTTCTTGAAAAAGAGCGAGTCCAACTCATCGGCGAAGACCTCATTGCCGTCGCTCTCCAAAACCAGCTCCTCCGCCGCAGCCTGGTCCCTGGCGTTTTGCCAGCCCCAGCGCGGACCGCGAACGTAGGTTTGTCTCCCGTAACTGCGATTGCGCCCATTGACGATTCCGTAGCCGGACTCGCCGTGAATCTCCAGCCGAAAGATGCTGCGCCAACGCACAACCGAGATCTGCAAATTCGCGGAGAAGCCCGCGGGCGACCTCAACAGTACATGCGTCTCCTCCTCGATCCCGGTCTTCCAGAAGCCCTGCCAGGCGGAGGCACCGACGACCGACAGCTCTTTGAAGTCGTTGATCACGTTGACCAGATCGAGAAGGTGGATCCCCGGATCGATGAGGCACCCCCCTCCAGCCCGCACCGGATCGAGTTTCCAGGTCTTTTCCATCCCCGGCGATCCTCCGTGCCCGAGAATCATCGAGACCGAGATCAGTTTTCCGAACCAGCCATCGCGCAAATCCTTCACCGCTCTTTCGATACCGGCGTAGAAGCGGTAATTGCATCCAACCATCAGCTGACCGGATCCAGCCAGACCGGCCAGGGATTGGGCCTCGGAGAGCGAACGGCCAAGAGGTTTCTCTACCAGGACGCGCAGTCCCCGCCCTAGAGCGTCCCTTGTCAACTCTACCGCGGTGTCATGCGGAGTGGCGATCATGCACAGAGTAGGTCTGAGTGCCCAGGCTTCTTCAGGGCTCGTCAGAACCTTGGACCTTGAGGCATCAGCAAGTGTGCGCGCCAGATCGGTG
>PMZS01000152.1 GCA_003170115.1 Spirochaetaceae bacterium | reverse complement strand
GTACCGTCCTTGCGCGGGAAGCGGGCCGGGCCGCCGTTCGTGCCGTCCGCGACTCCCTCACCCCCCGCAGGGTTCTCACACGCGCCGCGTTCCTGAACGCGGTCGCACTGGACATGGCGCTGGGCGGTTCCACGAATACCGCCCTGCACCTGCCGGCGATTGCCGCCTCCGCGGGGGTGCCGCTTTCCCTGGACGATTTCGACCAGCTCAGCTCGCAGGTTCCTCACCTCTGCTCCCTCGCCCCGTCAGGCCCCTACTACATGCAACACCTCCATTCAGCCGGGGGCGTCATGGCCGTCATGAAGCTCCTTGCCCGCCTGGGCAGGATCGACGGCAGCGCCCTCACGGTGACTGGCGGCTCGATCGCGGAGTCGTACGCGTCCGCGCCGGAGCCCGACGGGAAGTACATCGCGCATCCCGAATCGCCCTACCATCCCGAGGGAGGCCTCGCCGTGCTGAAAGGAAACCTCGCGCCCGAGGGGAGCATCGTGAAAAAGGCGGCCGTGGATCCGTCGATGCTCGTTCACCAGGGGCCCGCGCGCGTCTTCGATTCCGAGGAGGATGCGCAGGCGGCTATCATTTCGAAAAAGATCAGGCCCGGCGACGTGGTGGTGATCCGCTACGAAGGACCCCGGGGCGGACCCGGGATGCGCGAGATGCTCTCCCCGACCGCGACCATTGCCGGCATCGGCCTGGACAAGGAAGTGGCGCTCATCACGGATGGACGGTTTTCCGGGGCAAGCCGGGGCGCCTCGATCGGGCACATCGCCCCCGAAGCCGCCGCGGGCGGCCCCATTGGCATCGTCAGGGAAGGGGACACGATCAGGATCGACATCCCGGGAAAGCGACTGGATCTTCTTATTGACGAGCGGGAGTGGCAGGCCCGCATGAAGGGATTCACGCCGAGACCCACGGTAAGCGGCAGCAGGTTCCTCGATGCCTACGCGGCGCGCGTCGGTCCCGCCTCCCTGGGAGCCCTCACGGAAGGACGAAGGAGCGCACCATGAAACGCAGCGGAGCGCGGCTTGTCATCGATGCCCTGTTGGCGGAGAAGGTGGAGATCGTTTTCGGCTTTCCCGGCGGGGTCGTCATCCCGGTGTTCAATGCCCTGTACGGCGAGCGGGGTCTGAGGCTTGTGCTCGCGCGGCACGAGCAGGGCGCGGTTCATGCCGCAGACGGATATGCGCGCTCCACGGGACGCGTCGGTGTCTGCCTCGTGACGAGCGGTCCCGGCGCGACGAACACGGTAACGGGGCTCGCGACCGCCAACTTCGATTCCGTGCCCCTCGTCGTTCTCACCGGGCAGGTGACGCGCAACATGATCGGCAACGACGCCTTCCAGGAGGCCGACATCGTCGGCATTTCCCGGTCGGTGACGAAGCACAATTACCTGGTCACGAACCGCGCCGACCTCGGCCGCGTCATCCGGGAGGCCTTCTACATCGCCCGGAGCGGCCGGCCCGGGCCGGTGCTCGTGGACATGCCGAAAGACGTCCTCATAGAAGAATCCTCCGAGCCGCTGCCGGAGTCGGTGTCCATCCGCGGCTACAATCCCGTCTCCAAGGGCCACCCCCTGCAGATCCGAAAGGCGGCGCAGGCGCTGGCGAAATCAAGGAAGCCGCTCTTTTACCTCGGGGGCGGCCTGCACATCGCGGCGGCGGCGGAGGCATTCCGCAGGGTCGAAGAGGTGGTGGACGTTCCCGCCGTCTCCTCGCTTATGGGCATCGGAATACTCCCGAGCACGCACCCGAGGTTGCTCGGGATGGTCGGCATGCACGGCACTTTCGCGGCGAACACCGCGGTCCAGAACTGCGACCTGCTCTTTGCCATCGGAACCCGGTTCGACGACCGCGCCACGGGTGACATCGCGAAGTTCGCTCCCCATGCATCGGTCGTGCATGTCGACATCGATCCGGCCTCCATTTCCCGCAACGTCGCCGTGGAGATCCCCATCGTGGGAGATGCGCGCCTGGTGCTGGAGGACCTCCTCCCCCACGTTTCCCGGCCGGCGCACGAACAATGGGTGGCGGAGACCGAAGAGTGGATGCGCACGCACCCTCTCGGGCAGATCGGGGGCAACGGCAGGCTCTCGCCCACCGTCGTCATCCAGGCAATTTCAGCGGCCTTCCCCGATGCGATCGTCACGACCGAGGTGGGCCAGCACCAGATGTGGACCGCGCTGTACTACTCCTTCACCCAGCCGCGCTCGTTCCTGACCTCCGGCGGGCTGGGAACAATGGGCTACGGATTTCCCGCGGCAATCGGCGCCCAGCTCGGCAATCCCCACCGCCGCGTCATCGATATTGCCGGTGACGGCTCCATCCAGATGAACATCCAGGAGCTGGCCACGGCGGTGAGCGAGGGTGTGCCGGTGATAGTCGCGATCCTGAACAACGGCTTCCTCGGGATGGTGCGCCAGTGGCAGGAGGTCTTCTACGAGCGACGCTATTCCGGGGTCTGCCTGGAGCGGACCAGGCGCTGTCCACCGGATTGCGCGCAGCCGGACGAGAACTGCCCTCCCTACACCCCTGATTTCGTGAAGCTCGCCGAAGCATACGGGGCGGCGGGGTTCCGGGTCACCGAGATCCGGGAGATCGCGCCGGCGCTGCAGGAGGCGCGACGGATCACGGACAGGCCGATCTTCATCGATTTCCGCATCGAGAGGGAAGCCAACGTGTGGCCCATGGTGCCGGCGGGTGCCGGCATCCACGAGATGATGAACGCCTGAGGGGAGGAGCGGATGACACACATCATTTCCCTGCACGTGGAAAACCAGCAGGGCGTCCTGGCGAGGATCTCCGGCCTCTTCTCGGGCCGAGGGTACAACCTGGAGAGCATCACCGCGGGTGTCACCGCGGACCCTACCGTCACGCGCATCACCCTTGCCTGCAGGGGAGACGACGCCGTGGTGGAGCAGATCAAGAAGCAGCTCAACCGGCTCATCGACGTGATCAAGGTCACCGAGCTCACGGGCGTGCCCTCCCTAAACCGCGAGCTCATGCTGGTGAAGGTGAATGCGAAGGGCTCCCAGCGGGGTGAAATCTTCCAGGTGGCGGACGTGTTCAAAGCGCAGATCATGGACGTCGGACACGAGAGCATGACGGTGGAGCTCGCCGGCTCCCCCGAGAAGATCGACGACCTCATTGCGCTCCTGCAGCCCTACGGAATTGCGGAGATGGCGAGAAGCGGTGTGGTTGCGATGGAACGAAGCAGGAAGAGCGAAAACTGAAAGGAGTGCGGCAATGGACAGGATCACCATATTCGACACAACGCTCCGAGACGGCGAGCAGTCGCCGGGCGCATCGATGAGCGTCGAGCAGAAGCTCGAGATCGCGATCCAGCTTGCGCGCCTCGGCGTGGACGTGATCGAGGCGGGATTTCCCATCTCTTCACCGCACCAGCTGGAGGGATGCCGCCTTATTGCGCGCCAGGTGAGGGGTCCCGCCATCGCTGCCCTTGCCCGCGCGGTGGAGAAGGATATCGACTGCGCCGCGGACGCGCTGTCCGAGGCGGAGCACCCACGGATTCACACCTTCCTCGCCACCTCTCCCGTGCACATGGAGTTCAAGCTCCGCAAGAAACCCGACGAGGTGCTCGAGATGGCCGTGCGGGCCGTGAAGTACGCGCGCAACAAGGTCGCGGAAGTGGAGTTCTCCCCGGAGGACGGGACCAGGAGCGAGATCCCCTTCCTCTGCCGCGTCATCGAGAAGGTGATCGACGCGGGGGCACGGATCATCAACGTACCCGACACGGTGGGCTACACAATGCCAGCGGAGTTCTCGGAGTTTCTCCGTGCGATAATCGAGGGCACGCCCAACATGGACAAGGCGGTGCTCTCCGTCCACTGCCACAATGACCTCGGTGTGGCCGTGGCGAACTCCCTGGCCGCCGTTCGGGCGGGAGCGCGCCAGGTGGAGGTCACCGTGAACGGGATCGGGGAGCGGGCAGGCAACGCATGCCTGGAAGAGCTCGTCATGGCGTTCTCCGTGCGCTCCGACATCCTCCCCTACACTACCGGCATCAACACGCACCAGATCTACAACACGTCACGCCTGCTTTCGAATACAATCGGCTTCCCGATTCCGCGCAACAAACCGATCACGGGAGAGAATGCGTTCGCGCACGAATCCGGCATTCACCAGGACGGCGTGCTGAAAAAGCGCGAGACCTATGAAATCATGACACCCGAGTCGGTGGGGCGGGACGCGAGCCTGCTCGTGCTGGGCCGGCATTCCGGCCTGCACGGCTTCAAGAGCCGGTTGTCGGAGCTGGGGCTCTCCCTCTCGGAG
>PMZS01000117.1 GCA_003170115.1 Spirochaetaceae bacterium | reverse complement strand
CCTTCACGGACAGCACGGTACGAACCCGGAAGCCCAGCCGTTCGTTCGTGATGATCGACGCACGATTCTTCACGTAGGTCGAAAACCGTACGGACGTGAGCTCCCGCCGGACCGCAAGGAGCGGGAGGAAGTGCTCGGCCACGGCGCGGCCGAGACCAGTCTCGGGCACACGCGGATCCTTGCGCAATCCTTCCAGCCACGCATCGGTGTCGGTGAGAAACGTGAGTTTCCCGCAGCCCGCGAGCCTGCCGTCCAGGAGCACCGCGGCGAACTCGCCGCGCGTGTCCATGACCCACTCATCGAAAACGCCGGGCAGGTAGTCGGAACCTTCCCAGATCCGGGAGGCGATTTCCAGGAGGGCCGGCTTGTCATCAGGGCTCATGCGTCGAAGAGAAAACATGCCGCTGCTCAACTGCCGGCCATTGCGGCGCGCGGCCCGATCCATGCCAGCATCAGTGTATAGTCCATCGGGCCCTGCCGGCGGAAAGACCCCAGTTTCTCCGAACAGCTCGTGCAGTCAGTCACGACCCGGATCTCTTCCACTCCGGCGTCCCGCAGGAGACGGATGTTGGCCGCCCGAAGATCCAGCCGGGGCGGCCCTCTCTCCCCTCTGAGGATCGTGTCCGGTCCATACTCGACCGCGAACAGCGCCGCCCTCTCCTCCGGCACCCCGTAGCAGCACGCGCCGATCCCGGGACCGATGACCGCGGTGACCTCGGCCGGTCGAGATCCAAACCGCGATGCCATGAGAGCCAGCGCTTCCCGCACGATTCCAGTTCCCTTCCAGCCGGAATGCACGATCCCGAACGCGCCTGTCCGGTTGTCGGCGAGGAAAATCGGCAGGCAGTCGGCAACGGTGACGGAAAGCACGACGTCCGGCCTCGTCGTGAGAAGCCCGTCCGCCTCCAGGGCCGCCGCATCCTCCACGGTCTGCTCATCGATGAGTTGGACCCGCCGCGAATGCACCTGCCGAAGCCCGTACAGGCGCTCCCGTCGTATGCCCTGCCGGGCAAGGAGCTTCGATCGCCAGGGCAGGGTCCGGTCCCGGGAGAGCGCCATGTCACCCGCGGCGGCCAGGGAGATGCCGGCGGATGTTCCGGCGATGACGGGGATGTCGCAGTGCTGGCCCCCGGGGGCATCAACAAGTGCCAGCCCGCGCACCGGCTTCATGGGCGGATCGCCTCCTTGTACAAACTCCACGGCTAGAATACGACTCGCCCATGCACGGAGTCTATGTCCTCCCGGCCGGCAAATGGGTGCTGGCATCGATCACCGCCTTGCCATGGGCAGGATCGACGACCGGCAGATGCGGTACCTCATGGGCGCCATCGTCATCGTGATGCTGGGCGTGCACGCCTACCGTGAATACATCCTGGACAAGGATGCACCGATTCCCACCTCGTGGTGGTTCGCCGCCATTGCGGGCTTCCTTGCCGGGGCAACGACGATGATCGCAAACGCGGCGGGCCCGGTCACCATGGTCTACCTCCTGTCCATGCGGCTTCCCAGGGAGCAGTTCATCGGCACCAGCGCGTGGTACTTCTTCATCCTCAGATGGCTCAAGGTGCCCTTCAGCGTGAATCTCGGCCTGATCGCCGTGCAGATCCTCACCCTTGCGTCCGCAATCAAGATGTTCTTCTGATTGACTATTTCGAAGTCGAACATTATATTCACGAATATTACGGTTTCGAATTAATCGCCACCGAACGGAGACCCGCGTGAATGAGATCGGCCTGATCGAGCTCTTCTGGAACATCAACCGCAAGATCCTCAAGCGGCTTGCGCCCCTCGCGCAGAAGGAGGGGCTGTCGATCACGGAGATGGTCGTGCTGTGGAAGGCGCACCACGCCGGCGGGCGACGGGTGACTTCACTCGCCGATGAGCTCGGCGTCCCTCCCAGCACTCTCACCGGCATGCTCGATCGGCTGGTGGACGGCGGCTGGCTCGAACGGGACGGGGATCCCGACGACCGCCGGGCGGTGGTGATGAAGAGCACGGCGAAGCTGGGCGAGCTGGTCCGCGCCCTGAAACACGCGAGCTCCCGCACGCTGGAGAAAGCCTTCCGCAGCCTGGCGCAGAACACCCGGGAGCGGCTGGCCGGAGACCTTGCAAGCGTCCTGGAGTGCCTCGAACGGGAAGAGAGCAGCGAATGAGCGATCTGGAGAACGGACGGCAGGGCGGCATCGGCTCGGTGATAGCCCACGATGCGGAGCCGGCCGAGCGGCCCATGTCCCACTGGATCGCCCCCGTCCTGGTGGCGCTCATCGGCGCGTTCATGTCCATCCTGGACACGAGCATCGTGAACGTGGCCATCCCCACGATCATGAACGTGTTCAACGTCGGAACCTCCGAGGTGCAGTGGGTGAGCACGATCTACATGCTCGCGCTCGGCGTGGTCGTTCCTTTCTCAGGATGGCTGGGCGACAGGTTCGGCTTCAAGAGACTGTACATCCTGTCCATGGGCGTGTTCGTCGTGGGCTCGATGCTCTGCAGCCTTGCCTGGAGCTTCAACGCGCTCGTGTTCGCCCGGGTCATCCAGGCGGTCGGCGGGGGAATGATCATGCCGACGACCATGGCCATGATGTTCCGCATGGTCCCTCGAAAACAGTTCGGCAGCGCAATGGGCATTTTCGGGATCTCGATCCTCGTGGCCCCGGCGATCGGCCCTACGCTTGGCGGCTACCTGGTGGAGTACGTCAACTGGCGCTGGATCTTCACGATCAACCTCCCCGTCGGCGTGATCGGCATTCTTCTTTCCCTCTTCATCCTGCCGGAGTTCCAGTCGAAGCACCCGGGGCGCCTGGACGTGGCCGGTGGCGTCACCTCCGCGGGCGGGCTGTTCTGTCTCCTGCTCGCCTTCACCAAGGGCGCCGACTGGGGATGGGGCTCCGAGACCACCGTGCTGCTGTTCGTCGGGAGCTTCTTCCTCTTCGTGCTGTTCATCTACCTCGAGCTCACCTCGGAGAATCCGCTCCTCGAGCTGCGGGTGTTCAGGTACAGGTCCTTCACAATGGCCAACCTCATGGTCACCGTCACGAACGTCGTCATGTTCTCCGGGCTCTTCTTCCTGCCGCTGTTCCTGCAGACCTTCCGGGGGCTGGGGGCGATGGAAACGGGGCTCATGATGATGCCGGGGGCTCTGGTCTCGGGGCTCATGATGCCCGTCGCGGGCAGGCTTTTCGACAAGGTCGGCCCCCGGCCACTCGCGCTGACCGGTATCACCCTCCTGATCTTCATCACCTGGCTCTTCCACTACCTGAACCTCGCCACAGCCACCTCGACGATCATCCTGTGGACGGTGATGCGCGGGTTCACCATGCCCCTGGCCATGATGCCGGCCCAGACCGCCGCGATGGTGGAGATCCCCACCCAGCTCATCGGCAGGGCTTCGTCCATCACGAACATCATCCAGAGGGTGTCCAGCTCCTTCGGCATTGCCCTGCTCACCACCGTGCTCACCACGCGCCAGGTCCTTCACGGGGATTGGCTTGCCTGGACCGTCACCCCGGCGAACCCCGCGGCAATGGCCGCTCTTGCCCATGCCGGGGCCCTGATGGGGGGAGGCGCCAAGGGACGCGGCACGGCGCTCGCGTTTCTCAACGGCATGGCGGCAAAAACGGCGTTCGTCAACTCCATCGACGACGTATTCATCATCAGCGCGATCACCGCGGCCCTGGCCCTCATTCCCGCCTTCTTCCTGAAAAAGGGCAAGGCGGGCACCGCGCGCGGGGCCGCGATGGCGGAATAATCGGAAAGGAACATTCATGGAACGAAAAAGGATCATCATCCTCGTCATCGCGATTGCCGTCGTGTCCATCGGCGGAATCGTGGGCTGGTACGCATATCAGGGGGCCCGCTACGTCGCCACCGACGATGCGCGGGTGGCGGCGGACGTGGTTTCGGTCAGCCCCGAGATCGTCGGGAAGCTCCTGCAGTGGCGCGTCAGGGAAGGCGACACGATCGCCAAAGACGACGTGCTGGGCCGGCAGGACCTGGGCTCGGCTCTCACCTCCGGCGCCCTGAACCCGCAGGCCATGGGCTCGGTGGCGGGGGTTGTCGCGGAGAAGGCGGTGCTGAAAGCGCCCATCGGCGGCCAGGTGATCCTGTCCACCGGAGTCGTGGGGGAGCTTGCCGCCCCGGGGATGTCCCTGGCCATGATCGCGGATACCGACAACCTCTACTTCAGCGCGAACATCAAGGAAGGGGACATCACGAGGGTGAAAATCGGTGAGCCGGTGGAAGTGACGGTGGATGCGATTCACGGAAGGACGTTCCACGGTCGTGTGCAGACGATAGGCCGCGCGACCTCGTCGACCTTTTCCCTTCTTCCCGCCCAGAACAGCGGGGGCAACTACACGAAAGTCGTCCAGGTCATCCCCATCAAGGTGAGCATCCTGGACCAGGGGAATGCACGGCTGATGGTGGGAATGAACGCGTCGATCAGGATTTCCGTCAATGAAACAGACAAGGAGTGAAAGAGTGAAGGCTCGAACAGTTCAGTGGGGGGCTCTGGCCGCGGCAGCGGCGCTTTCGATGGGGCTCCTGGCCTGCGGGCCGAAATACTCGCCGCGCATCAGCGTGAAAACGGCGCCCGCAAAAGCGGGCCGGATCGTAAGGAACGTCGAGTTCTCCGGAGTCCTGGTGCCCAATCACACGGTGAACATTTTCGCAAAGCTGGCCGGAATCGCCACGGCGGTCACCAAGGATGTCGGGGACAAAGTTTTCGCCGGACAGCTCCTGGTCCAGATCGACACCAGGGAGCTGAACGCCCAGCTCGCGGTCGCCGAGGCCGCGGCCCAGGGCGTCGGGGACCAGGCGGTGCAGGTGAAGAACGGGATGGAGACCGCGCGGTTGAATCTGGAGATGGCCCAGCGATCCTACGAGCGGACGAAAACCCTCCTGGACACAAAGGTGGTCACGCAGAGCCAGCTCGATGACGCGCAGACCAAGCTGGACCTCGCAAAGACGGCGTTCGACAATTCCAACCGCCAGTACCAGACCATCACCGGCTCGGGGCTCGCCCAGGCGGAGGCCCAGGCGAACTTCATCAAGGTGCAGATCTCCAACAGTACAATCACCAGCCCCATCAGCGGGATCGTGACCAACAGGAACATCAACCCGGGGGAGATCACGTCCATGAGCTCGCCCCTGTTGTCCATCGCGGATGTGTCCATCCTGAAGCTCCAGGGCAACGTGTCCCAGGACGACGTGGTGCGCATCAACGTGGGCGGCAAGGTGACCGTGGTCGTGGACGCGTTGTCAACGGAAAGCTACGCCGGCCGCATCGAGCAGGTCGGGCCCATCGCGGCGGCCACCGGGCAGTACTTTCCCGTCGTGGTGAGCCTGAAGAACGACGGGAAGCTTCTTGCGGGGATGACGGCCAAGGCGTCTTTCACCTGGACTGGCGCCGACGGGATCGTTGTCCCCGTGAGCGCCGTGCGCGACAACCAGGACGGGCACGCCAGCGTCTTCGTGGTGTCGGACGGCAAGGTTCATGCGCGCAAGGTCTCTCTCGGGCCGCGCAGCGACTCAGAGGTCCAGGTGATATCGGGCCTCTCCGACGCGGAGGTGGTCGCGGTGTCCAACGTCAGCGCGCTGGTGGACGGAATGGAGGTGGCCCAATGATCGGGAGCCTGAAGCTCGCGATGAGGGCAAAGCTGTTCTCGGTCGCCGCGTCGATCCTGCTGGTTTCTCTTGGCACGCTTTCCGCCCAGTCAAGCGGCACGGATGCGCTGACACTCACCGTGGAGCAGGCGGTGGCGCGCACGAAGGCGAACCAGCCCCTGATCCGGCAGGCGCTGGACGCGGTGGAAGCGGCGCGCGCCAGGGTCGGGGAAGCGCAGAGCGCGTATTACCCCATGGTGAGCGGGACGGCATCCTATAATCGCCTCTCAGACCAGAGCTTCAGCATCGACTCCGTGCTTCCCCCTTTTCTCGTATCGCAAGTCCCCGCTCAGTACCAGGGCCTCCTCTCGGCTCCTTTCTCACTGGTTCCTGACAACCTCTGGGACTTCAATCTCGGCCTCAACCAGGTTATCACCCAGTTCGGAAAGAGGGACGTGCAGGTCAAGCTTGCGCAGAGCGGGCTTGCTTCAGCGCGGATCGGCGTGGACCAGGTAACGACCGCCGTCTCCTACCAGGCGGTGCAGGTGTTCTACACGGCGCTCTTCCTTCAGGAGCAGGGCAAGGCATTGGATGAACAGTACGCAAACCTCCAGGAGCACTTGCACGTGATCCAGGTGCGGGAGGATACGGGTTCCGCGACCCGGCTGGAAGATCTGGGCACCCGGGTCCGTATGGCGGCCCTGCAGAGCCAGCGCTCGGAAATCGAAAACCAGGTCCAGAAGCAGAAGATCGCGCTGCGCCAGCTCACCGGACTCGCCCCCTCGGCCCCGATCACGCTGAGCGGCAGCTTCGATCCCGGTTCCACGGCCGCTGACGACGCATCAGTGGTCGAGTCGGCGCTGCAAAAGAGGCCCGATGTGCGCCAGGCTGTCGAGTCAGAAAGCGCCGCGGACCTCAGCCTGCGGCTGGCGGCACTTGCCCCATGGCCGACTGTGACGGCCCATGCTTCCATGGGATTCAAGAATGGAGCGCTTCCCGATATCAACGTGCCCGTCTTCAACTGGGTCGCGGGAGTGCAGGTGAGCGTTCCAATCTTCCAGGGTTTCCTCCAGGCGCGTTTGCAGGATGAGTCGCGGAAGAAGCTGGAGAGCGCCAGGGAAAACACCTCCGCCGTTCGGCTGAACGCGACGACCCAGGTCCTCCAGGCCGCGCAGGACGTGAAGGCCGCGCGCCAGCAGGTCGATATATCCGTGGGGGCGCTGGACCAGGCGCGCCAGATGGTGGAAGTGGCGAAGATCCAATACGACATCGGCATCATCTCCAACCTGGAGTACCTGGACGCGCAGACCGCGCTGGAGACGGCGAACGTATCGAACCTTTCCGCTATATACAAGGAAGTCCTGAGCGAATACGCTCTCCGGCAGGCCGCCGGAGAGGCTCCGCTGGACTAGAGCTTCTTTTTGACCAATCTTCGCAACGTGCGTACGTGACGCGCACTCGGGTTGGGCGTCACGTTCATGGACACGGCGAACGGGTGCGGAGCAGGGCACAGCGAGTGTGTTCCTGCGCACGCGCTCAACGAAACAAAATGTTATCCCTTTTTTATCGCCCTTATATGGTGCGCCTACGCTCACTCATTTACCTTCTGGCAGGATGAATCATTCAACGGAGGCGCCCGATCGATGAGAAAGCATCTGCCGTTCCCCAGCCTTTTCACAGTTGCTTTCGCGATTCTGTTTTTGAGCACGCGCGCCGCACACGCCGAGGAGGCGGCCGCGGCTCCGCGGGAGATCGTGACGCTCGATCAGTCGGTTGCGGCGGCGCAGACAGCGGCCCCGGGCCTCAAGCTGGCAACGATCACGCTGGACAGCTCGCGGGCACTGCTGGCGCAGACGCAGGCGAAGAATGGCCTTTCCCTTGGAGGCAGCGGCGACTATTTCCATCAGGGGGATCTGCCCGGCACCGGCACCTCACCGACCACGGCCGCCAGTGCGGCGACGGCGGCCGCGAGCAGGTCGGGCGTGAACGGAGAAAATGTCCAGGGCGGGCTCACACTCAGCGGCCCGGCAACGAGTCTTGGTGTCACGGTCCAGCACAGCATCCAGGAGGGGAGCCCGGGCGACCAGGTCAGCTCGGCGAGCCTCACCGGCAGCCAGACAGTGTACGATGGCTACCCCGGAGGCCGCTCGGCTGCCACCGTGCAGCAGGCCGACTATGCGTACCGGGCCGCCCAGGTCACGTATGATGCAACGCTGAAAAGCGTCGTCTCCCAGGTCAAACAGGCCTACTACACGCTGCTCGGGGATCAAAACACGGTTCTCGTGCGCGACGCAGCCGTTGCGCAGGCGCAGGAAACTCTTGCACAGATGCAGGGCCTGCTCGCGGCGCAGAGGGCGACAACGCTTGATGTGCTCCAGGCACAGGTCACGCTGACCCAGGCGCAGCTTGACCTGCGGACCGCCCAGAACACCGTCGAGGTCGATCGAAAGACTCTCTCGGCAACGGTCGGCTGGCCGATTGAAAAGGAGTACACGGTTGCGGACAGCCCCGTGCCGGACATGCCGGCGCTCCAGCCGCAGGACGCGCTCGCCGCGGCGTACAAGAACCGCCCCGAGCTTCGGACACTGGAGCTGAACATCGCGGCCGCCAATGTCGCGCTTGCTCTGCAGAAGAGCCAGGGTTCCGTGGCGGTGTCCGTCAATGCCTCCCTGGGAATCGGGCAGGACTGGACCGCGAATGTCAACTCGGGAGTCTTCGCAGCGGGTGTCTCCATCGCCCTGCCCCCGATTCTCGACGGGGGTCTGCAGAACGCACAGGTCCGGCAGGCCGCGGACCAGATCGGCTCGTACCAGGTCCAGCAGGACCAGCAGAAGCAGAACATCACGATCGCCGTCCAGAACGCGATCTTCGGCGTCCGCGATGCCAGGGACCGCCTCGACCTGTCGGGACAGAACGTCCAGCAGGCTCAGGGGGTGTACGACCTGCAGAAGGCGAAGCGCGCGGTCGGGCTGGAGACGACCCTGGACGTCCTGACGGCTTTCTCGACGCTTGTCACCGCCCAGGTGGGGCTTCAGCAGGCAAAGAGCACCTACCTTCTTGCCGTGTTGAATCTGAACAATGCCATGGGTCTGTGAGGGAGTGAAGGAATGAAAACAGGAACGAAGATCATCATCATCGTTGGCGCAGTCATCGTTGCCGGTGTCGGAGCCTTTATCGGCCTGCGGCCGCTCTTTGCCCAGCGAGACGGAATCCACTATATCACGCGCGTCGCGGGACGCTCCGATATCTCGGCAACGGTGAGCGAAACCGGGACAGTCAATCCCGTGAACACGGTCACCGTGGGAAGCGAGGTGTCAGGGACCATCAGGACCCTCGGTGTCGACTTCAACTCGCGGGTGCGCAAGGGGCAGATCATGGCCACGCTGGATCCAACCACCTACCAGGCCGCGGTGGATTCGGCGCAGGCGAGTCTGCGGCTGGCCGAAGCGAACCTGAACAGTGCCCATGTCAACGTCGGGAAGATGAAGGCGCTCTCCGACATGGCCGCCTTGACGGTGCAGAGGGACGAGCCGCTCGTGAAGCTGGGGCTGATCAACCAGAACCAGATGGACACGGACAACACCGCGGCGGTGAGCGCCGAACAGGACTACCTTGCGTCGCAGGCGGCGGTGCACGTGGCGGAGGCCCAGGTGGGTGTGGCGCAGGCTCAGCTTGCGGAAGCGAAATACAACCTCAGCAAGACCGTGATCGAAAGCCCCATGGATGGGATCGTCATGGCGCGCAACGTGAGCATCGGCCAGACGGTAGCCGCCTCCCTGCAGACCCCGACGCTCTTCAGCCTCGCCACGAACCTCACGGACATGCAGGTCGATACGTCCGTGGATGAGGCTGACGCCGGCAGCGTGCGGGAAGGGGCGGCGGCCAATTTCACCGTGACCTCGTATTCGAACGAGACGTTTTCGGGGACAGTGCGGCAGGTCCGGATCAGTCCGATCGTGACACAGAACGTCGTGACATATGACGCGGTGGTGCAGGTCCACGATGCATCCGGCCGGCTTCTGCCCGGCATGACCGCACAGGTGACCATCGACGTGGGGAAGCAGACGAATGTTTTGTCGGTGCCGATCGCCGCGGTGCTCTATCGGCCGCTCCAGCCGCAGAGCGGGGGCGGCGCCGGTGGCTTCGGAGGCGGCGGCTTCGGCGCCGGCGTCGTGCAGACGTCAGGGGGAGCCCCGGCCGGGCAGGCGGTTGCCGGCGCTCCAGGCTCCCATGTCACCGTGTGGGTTCTGTCCGACGGGCGTCCGACGCCCCGACAGGTGGTGATCGGCTTGACCGACGGCAAGAACATCGAGATCCGGTCCGGTGACCTCCAGGAGGGAGAGCTGCTCATCCTCGGCCAGCGACGCGGTGCGGCGGGCCGGAGCGGGGCAGCGGGAGGCGCCAACGGCGCAGCCGGGGGCGCGGGAGTGTCTGGGCCTGGCGGGGGCGCAGGGG
>PMZS01000091.1 GCA_003170115.1 Spirochaetaceae bacterium | reverse complement strand
CCTGGAAAACGTGTCGAAAAACTCCTGGTCACTCGGGGGGTCCGCCGCGGCCGGGTACAACCTGCCGGGCGGGAATGCGGCGTTGCTGGCAGCCAAAGGGTCCACCCTGACCAACTACTCTTCCTCGACCCAGGGTGCCCTGGTCGGCGTAGGCGTGAACGGACCGCTCACCGCAGCGTCGATCAGCGTGTCTCCCTGGGTTCCTCCGGTGGAGCCCCTCGGGACGGTCCCCTCCGGAGACACGGACAGCATCGTCAGCCTGAACGTCACGCAGACTGTCTGGAACTNNAAGTCCCGACAGCTTTCCACCGACTCGGGGAGATTGAATCTCGTGTTCAGGGTCAAGCAGGCCTATTACACCATGCTCACGGCGCAGCAGAATGCCGCCGTGACCCGTCAGATCCTGGACAAGCAGAACGCTCTGCTGACCCAGATCACCACCGTCTACAATCTGAAGCAGGCGAGCGACGTCGATCTGAAGACCGCTCAGATCAACGCCAGAAGCGCGCAGGTCGACGTTGAAAACGCGGATCACACGCTTCGAATCGCACGAATCCAGCTTGCAATCCTCATGGGAAGGCCGACCGAGGACGTCTTCGGCGTGGAGCAGCAGCCCCCGCTGCCGCTTCCCGCCGCGAGCCTCCCGGAGGCGATTTCCCTTGCCATGAGCCACCGGACCGATTTCCAGCAGCTGGAGCTCAGCAGGAAATCCAATGGGGTGGATCTCGCGCTCGCGAAAGGCCAGGGAACTCCCACGGTGAGCCTGACCGGCGGCGTGGCACAGATCTTCGATTGGAGCGCGACATCCGCGTGGCTCGTCAACGCGGGAGTCAAGGTGTCGATGCCGATTCTCGACGCAGGGGCGGTTCGGAATCTTGTCGATGCCGCATTGAAGCAGGACGAGATCTATGCGGTGCAGGAGCGTCAGCTCCAGAAAACCATCGCCGCGGCCATTCAGAACGACTGGGAAGCCGTCCAGATCCAGAACGAGCGTGTCGAAGTGGCGAGGCTGACGGCGGAAAATGACGACCTGCTCGTGGAAGTGTACAAGATACAAAATCAGAACGGGACGGCCTCGACGCAGGACCTGCTCACCGCGTCGGTGAACGCCGCGAGCGCTCGCACCGCCTACGTCCAGGCGCAGAGCAACGCCCAGCTCGCGGTCCTGCAGCTGTTGGGCGACATGGGCTATTAGGGGAGAATTGATGAAGGGAAAATGGATGAGGATTCGTACGACCATCGCGGCGGTGGCCCTCCCGCTCGCCGTTCTTGTCGGATGCGGCGGCGGGGCGGGGGCCTCCACGGGCCAGCCCGCCGCGGGGCAGCCTGGCGGCAATGCCCAGACACAGGCGGCAGGTCAACAGGCACCGGGGCGCAAACTTTCATCAATCCCGGTTCAGGCCGTGACCGTCCACGTCGGGCCGTTGAAGACGAGCAACGACACCGCCGGAACAGTCGTCCCCGCCACACTGAGCTCGGTGGCGTCGCAGGTGGCGGGAGTGGTCTCCTCCGTCCCCCGGCTGGTGGGGGACTGGGTGAAGGCGGGTGCGACGATCGTCCAGCTGGATGACTCTCAGTTGAAGCTCGCGGTCCAGAACGCGCAGTCGAATCTCGCTATTGCCCGCATTAACTTCGAGATCGCGCAGGACAATGCCAACCAGGACAATCCCAAGCTCCAATTGCAGGTCCAGTCCGCTCAATCGGCGCTGGCCAGCGCGCAGAAGAATTACGACTCTCAAAAGGCCCTGCTCGATATCGGTGGAATACCGGCGGCCCAGCTGGACACGGCGAACAGCCAGCTTCAGCAGGCGCAGGCGAACCTGGAGGCCGCAAGGACCGCGCTGGATCAGAACAAGAAGTCAGATACGCAGACTCTCGCGCAATTGAAGCTCTCCATTGACCAGGCGCAGAATGCTCTGCAGATCGCGCAGCTCAACCTCCAATACGCGGCAATCAAGGCGCCCTTCGCCGGGCAGATCTCCGCTGTCAACGTGACGCCCGGCATGTATGTCGGCTTGAGCACACCCGTTTTCATCCTCGTGAGCGCCGAGCGCGAGATCAATTTCAACGTGCCTCCTTCCGATGCGTCCACTCTGCCCGTCGGGGCGACGGTTCAGTTCAATTCCCTGGGCAAGGATTACCCTGCGCGAATTAGCCAGGCGCCATCCGCGCCGATCAACGGGGTGGTGCCCATGGTCGCGCTGCTGGCCCGCTCTGCCGCTCTTCAATACGGGACGGTCGGCACGGTGTCCTATTCGCTGAGTCTCGCCACCGGGGCGCTGATTCCGATCGCGGCGCTGCAGGTCAACGAGGACAAGAACTACGTCTTCGCCATTGTCAACGGGAAAGCGACGACCCGCCCGATCACCATCCTCTCCGAAACCGGGACCACCGCGGCCGTCTCGGGGATCGAGGAAGGAGTCCAGGTTGTCCTGAATCCTCCGCCCGGGCTGCTCCCGGGCTCGGCCGTCCAGACCGTCAGTCTCAACGGCGCCGCGATTGCGCCCGCGGCGACGGGGAGCACGCCATGAAAAGTCTCCGTAGCTACGAAACGAAGGTCTTCGAGCGGATCAATCCTCTCGTGAGCTTCTCTATCAGACGCTACGTGCTGGCGGTAGGCCTGTTCGTCGCGGTCGTGGCGTTCGGGATCGTGTCCACGCTCAATCTCGGCATCGATCTCCTGCCCGCCATCAACATCCCGGCCGTGGTCATCAAGACCAGCTACCCCGGGGCCACTCCGAGCGTGGTCGACCAGCAGGTCACCCAGATCCTTGAGAACACGGTGTCAACGATCGCGCAGATCACCGACATCAACTCCAGCAGCTCCATCGGGGTGAGCAGGGTCATCGTGACCTTCGACCAGAGCACGGACAAGAACAGTGACGCCAACCAGATCGCCACGGTCATCTCCGCGGCGCTGAAGAACCTCCCCACGGGGATCAACCCGCCAACGATCCAGACATTCGATCCCAACTCCGCTCCCATCCTCCAGTTCGGAGTTTCGGGGGAAGGCGCGGACATGTCGGATGTGAACGATTACCTGCAGAACACGCTCGGTCCCAACCTGCAGCGAGTCGACGGAGTGGCCAACGTCACGATTGACGGGGCACCCTCCAAGCAGTTCGAAGTGCTCCTGAATCCCAATCGCCTCGGGTACTACAACATCAGCCCCCAGCAGGTGGTCGCGGCCATCACGAGCTCCGCGCAGAATCTGCCGATCGGGACCATCATCAAGAACAATAACGCGCTGACTTTTTCCACCCAGAACACCCCCGCGGATCTGGGCCAGATCGCGCACACGCTCGTCGACACCGCGCGGGGCATTTCCGTGGACGACCTCGGAAGCGTCCGCGCCATGCCGGCGTCGAACAACTACGTCCGGGTGAACGGGAGACCGCAGATCCTGGTGTCCATCCAGCGGACGACGGATTCCAACTCCATCGCGGTTGCCGACAGCGTGCGGGCCCTCCTGAAAAGAACGACACTGCCCACGGGGTACGTTCTGAACTTCAGCAACGACACCACCGGTCCCGTGAAAGCCTCCGTCGCGGCCACATACCACGAGCTGTTCATCACGGGGCTGGTGGTTGCCCTCATCGTTCTGCTCTTTCTCGGGAAATTGAACACCGCGATCTCCGTCATCCTCGCGATTCCGATCGCCCTCTCCGCGGCCCCGGTCCTGTACGGCCTTGCGGGGTTCACCTTCAACCTCGTCTCTCTCCTTGCCCTGATCACCGCGATCGGCATCGTGGTGGACGATTCCATCGTTGTGGCGGAGAACGTCGAACGCTATCGAGTGATGGGGTACAACCTCAAGGAGTCAGTCCTGCGCGGCGCCAGCGAGGTCTTCAGCGCCGTGGTCGCGGCGTCCCTGTCGCTGCTGTCCGTGCTCCTCCCGGTCAGCTTCATCGGCGGCTTCATCGGGCGATACATCCAGCAGTTCTCCCTCGGGCTTGCGGCAGCGGTCACTTTCTCCCTTCTCGAGGCCGTTCTTTTTCTCACCGTGCGCCTGGCCTTCACGCCCGAGTCAAGACAGGGGGACTGGAATGACTTCCTGAAGAGCTGGACCAAGCTCGCTCAATCGATCCGCTGGGGCCTCGCGGCCTGGCGAAAGACCCTCGGGGTTCTCGTGGCGATAGTCGCTGTCGTGGCCTTGCTGGTGACGCGGCATTTCCTCTGGCTCCCCGCCATGATCGCCTATCCGATCGTCCTGGGCCTCATCTCCTATTTCGGTCGGATCGTGCTCACTCTGCTCCAGGCTCTCACCACGACTCTCCACGGCTGGACGGAGGCCGGGCTGGAGTGGGTACGCGACCACTATACGCATGTCCTCGGCGGAGTCCTGAGGAACGGTGTATGGGTCCTGGCCGGCTCCGCGGCATTCCTCGTGGTCATCGGCATCCTGATCGTCCCCCGGATCCCTTTCAGCTTCGTGCCTCAGACTGATGCGGGGACCCTCCAGGTGAACCTCCGGTATCCCGCCGGCACGCCCCCGGCGGTCACCAATGCAGGCGCGGGAAGGATCGAAGGTTTTCTGTTCCAGCAACCGGAGGTAGATACCGTTCAGACTCTCGTGGGGGCAAGCTCGTCGGGAGTCGGCTCCGCCTTCGGCTCGGGGAATACCTCGTCGATTATCGTCCAGCTCATTCCGATCGAAAAGAGGAAAGGCGTTTTCGAGCTCATCCCGAGGTACCGGGGGCGGATGGTGGCCCTCTTCCGCGATCAACCCTCCGCACAGATCTCCGTGAGCGCGGGAGGAGGGTTCGGCGGATTCGGCTCCTCTCTTCAGCTCAGCGTGGTTGCTCCCGACTTCAACACGCTGGCGGATCGCAACAGCCGCATCATCCAGAACCTGCAGACCAACCGCTATGTCGTCGACGTCTACTCCAGCCTTTCTGATACCACTCTTGAGAACGATTTCGTGCCGGATCCGTCGCGCCTGAAGGGAACGGGAATCACGGCGGGGGCCCTTGCCCTTGCGCTGCAGACCTACGCCTCGGGGGCACAGGCCTCGAATGTCGTCNNGGCGGCCTGAGCTACCCCATCCAGGTCCAGGCTGATCCCACGACGCTTTCCGGCGGGCAGTCGCTCCTGAACCTTCCCCTCTACGCCCCGGCACTGCAAACGACGCTGCAGATCGGACAGCTCGGAGCCTTTACGCTCAACCAGGCCCCGGTGAGCCTCAGCCGGTACAATCGCCAATACACCGGGAATTTCACCATCAATCTCACTCCGGACGCGCCTCCCGTGCTCTCGATGCAGCAGCAGATCACCGCCCAGCTGACCCAGGCGGGGCTGCTGGGCGGCGCGGTGAGCATCACCACGAATCAGCGTTTCAACCAGGCCGCGCTCGCGGGACAGCTGGCCACCACCGGTCCCCTGATCTTCCTCCTCGCGCTGTTCCTCGCGTACCTCGTCATGGCGGCGCAGTTCAACTCGTGGCGCTACCCGGTCTACCTGCTCCTTCCCGTCCCGCTCGCCCTGGTGGGCGCGCTTCTCCTTGTGTTTTTCATCGGAGGCGGGTTGGACATCTTCGGTCTCATGGGCATGCTCATGCTCATCNNGCCATCTACCAGGCCTGCCTGCTTCGCTTCCGGCCCATCGTGATGACCACGATGACCGTCCTCGTGATCAGTTTCCCCCTGATCTTCGGACGGGGGCAGGGGTCCGAGTACGGGCAGCGCATGGGCATCGTCATGTTCGGGGGAATCATGTTGTCCGCAGTTCTCACCTTCTTCGTGGTTCCGGCGGCGTTTTTCCTCTTCGAACGGAAGAGGGTGGAAAAGCTGGAAGCGAACGGGAAAGCGGAAGGGGAGCGTGACGAGGAACCGGTTGCTATCGCGGCGGGAGAATCATAGCCATGGAGGGCGAGCGCGAGCGAGGCCATGGACGGCCGACACGCGAGCGCATAGACTTCTTGTCGTCATGCATGATTACCACATCCACTGCCACTTCTGCCGGCATGCCAGCGGCAGCCTGGAAGAGTATGCCCGCGCCGCGCTGAAGCAGGGCCTGAGCGAAATCTGTTTCACACCCCACGTCCCCTTCCCCGTCTACCGCCCGGGCTTCTACGGCGGCAGCCTGCGAATGGATCTCGAGGAGTTCCCCCGGTACCTGGAGGAGCTGGAGCGCGCGCGTCGTGCCGTGCCGGGGCTGCGGATCCTGAGCGGGATCGAGGCGGATTACGTTGAAGGCACCGAGGAATTCCTGGAAGAGTTCCTCGCGTCGAACCCCTTCGATCTCGTGCTCATGTCCGTGCATTTCGTCCGCGCGTGGCCCGGGAACCAGTGGGTGTTCGATCTGTCCGCTGACGGCCGGCCGCTGGAGCGAATCTATGACGACTATCTGCACGCGGTCAGGGCGGGAATCGAGACTGGACTCTTCGACTGCGTGGCCCACTTCGATCTCATCAAGCAGCCGGGGCATCCCCTGATCGATACCCACCGCACGGAAATCCAGCAGATCGTCAGGCTCTGCCGGGAACGGGGCATGAGCGCGGAGGTCAACGTGTCCGGCTCGCGCAAACCAATCGGTGAGCCCTATCCCGCGTGGCCCATCGTGCGGCTCATGGTGGAGGAGGGGCTCCCGCTTGTTCCAGGATCAGATGCGCACGAGCCTTCCCACGTGGCGGCCGGTCTGGAGGCGTTGCAGGGCACCCAGCTCGTTCGCTATCGCGGCAGGCGGATCGTGGAGCACGGGACTGACCTGCTGGCCGCGCCGGGAGCGTGATTGATCGACTTTTCCGCCACCGGGCTTCCCCTCGTTCCCTTCCTTCCCCGGATTTCCCAGCTCCTCGAGATTCACCGGGCTCTGGCGCTCACGGCTGAACCGGGCGCCGGCAAGTCCACCCTCGTGCCCCCATTTCTCATGGACGAGCCCTGGTTGAAGGGGCGTTCCATCCTGATGCTCGAGCCCCGCCGCCTTGCCGCGGTTGCCGTTGCCAGCAGGATCGCGGAGCTGCTCGGTGAGCCGGCGGGACGCCGGGCCGGCTACAGGGTGCGGACCACGGCGCGCGTGGGAAGGGAGACCCGGATCGAGGTCGTCACGGAGGCCCTCCTCACCCGCCGGATCCAGGAGGATCCTCTCCTCCGGGGCGTGGGGCTGGTGATCTTCGATGAGTATCACGAGCGTTCGATCCATGCCGATCTCGCGCTCGCGCTTGCCCTGGAAGTGCGGAGGGCACGGCCCGACCTTGCCCTCCTTGCAATGTCCGCCACCCTTGATGCGGCCGGGGTTGCAGACCTGCTGGGCGGGCAGCCGGGACGCCCGGCGCCATCACTTCACTGCCCCGGCACGACGCATCCCGTGCGAACCGAATTCCGCCCGATCTCCGCCCCGGGGAGATGGGAGGAAGCCTTCGCCGATGGAGTGGGTCGGCTTTTCGATGAGACCGAGGGCGGTATCCTTGCCTTCCTTCCCGGCGCAGGGGAAATCCGACGGGTCGGAGGCCGCCTCGCGGCAGCTCTCGGTCAGCGGGCGGAAGTCCTGCCCCTCCATGGCACGCTGCGGCTGGAGGAGCAGAGGCGGGTCATCCAGCCTCAGACACCCGGCGCCGTGCGCCGCGTGATCCTGGCGACCTCGATCGCCGAAACCAGTCTCACGGTGCCCGGGGTCTCCACCGTTGCCGATTCCGGATGGGCCCGGCTCTCGCGGTTCCATCCGGCAACCGGGCTGGACCGGCTGGTTACGGAGAAGCTGAGTGCTTCCTCCGCGGAGCAGCGGCGGGGCAGGGCGGGAAGGCTCGATCCCGGCCTCTGCGTGCGCTTCTGGGGGCAGTCCGAGCGCCTGGTCGACCGGCCGGATCCCGAGATCCTGCGGTCCGATCTCTCGGGCCTTGTCCTCGAATGCGCGTTGTGGGGCGCGAAGGCGCCGGAAGACCTTCAGTGGATCGACCCGCCTCCCCGCGCGGGTTGGTCACAAGCGAGGGAAATATTGTCGATGCTCGGGCTTGTTGCCGGGAACGACCCGACTCCGCTGGCAGGGACAGTCGCGGGGCTGGGGCTTTCTCCCCGACTCGGAGTCCTGGCTTCGCGCGGGGCTTCACGCGGGCAGCAAACGCTCGCGGCGGCCTGTGCCGCCCTCCTCCAGGAACGGGACGGGTCCGAGATCTCCCGGGATCCGGATTTCCGGCTCCGTCTGGAGCTGATCCGTTCCGGCCGGGGCGGCACCGATTCCTGGCGCAGGGCAGTTGAGACGGAGATGGGCCGAATCCTCCGCAGGCTTCCTCCGACTCAAGCCGTGTACGGGTGGACCGAGGAGCAGGAGGAACGTGTTGGCTCACTCCTGGCGGGTGCATTTCCGGACCGGCTTGCGCGCCGGGAGCCGGACGGCTCCTACCGGCTCGTGACCGGCAGGATCGCCCGGTTTCCTTCTTCAGGGTCCGCCGCATCCGGACGCGTCACAGTTCCCAGCCGGGCCGCGGGCCCGTGGGTCGTTGCACTGGACGCGGACCCCGGGGACACCATCGGTTCTGTTCGTCTCGCGGCTCCGGTACAGAGTGAGGAGGCGGAGCAGGCGCTTGCGTTCGCGGCCGTGGAGGCCGTGGAGATCCGGTGGGAAGGGCTGGTGCCGAAAGGAGCCCTGGTCCGGCGCGCCGGTCGGCTCGTGCTCACCGAGCGGCCGGCACGGCCCGTGCCCGATGAGGTCGGGAGCTCGTTTCAGCAGATGCTGGGGCAGCGCGGGCTCGCCCTGCTTCCCTGGAATGCGCAATCGACCCGGCTTCTTGCCCGAATGCGCTTCTATGCCCGGGCGCGCGCGGACCCTGGCGCCGGAGATCTATCGGATATCGGTCTCATTGCACGGGCCGGTGAATGGCTTGCGCCCCACTTGAAGCTTGCCGGTGGGCAGGTCATCGGTGCCGGAGGGCTCTTCTCCGCGCTGAGGGAGTTGGCGGTGAGCATGGGGGGGAGGATCGATGCTGAGGTGCCGGAGTCCGTCACCCTGCCGACCGGAGGCAAGCGCGCCATCGATTACGACGGTCCTGAGCCGTCAGTGGAAGCGCGTATCCAGGAGGTTTTCGGCCTGGCAGGGAGTCCAGTGATCTGCGGCGTGCCGCTGACGTTCCGCCTGCTCTCGCCGGCGCGCAGGCCACTGCAGATCACTCGGGATCTCGAAAGCTTCTGGCGGGTCACTTATGCCGAGGTCCGCAAGGAGATGCGAGGGCGCTATCCCAAACACTACTGGCCGGAGGACCCTCTCACGGCACAGCCCGCAACAGGGGTTCGCCCGAAAGACTGAGGCGCGTGCTGGCGCGCATGGACTCCCGTGCACGCCACGAACCGCACGGACTTACCGTGCGCGTGCTACCGCCGGCTCTTCTTCTTTCCAGATGCCTTTTTCCTGGCAACCGGCTTCTTCTTGATCACGGTCTTTTTTCTGGCCGCCGGTTTCTTCTTTGCCGCCGGTTTCTTTTTGGCAACCGGCTTCTTCTTGATCACGATCTTTTTTCTGGCCGCCGGTTTCTTTTTTGCCACCAGTTTCTTTCTCGCTGCGGGTTTCTTCTTTGCTGCCGGCTTCTTTTTCGCGGGTGGGGCCTTCCGGGCCTTTTTCACGGCGGTCTTCTTCGGAGCCTCGGGCCGGGCCTTCTCGATGCGCGCCGGGCTGGCTCCTATCAAGCGTGGTGGCATCGGAGGAGCCGCCGGGGGAGTTACCGGGGGAACTGCCGGGGGAGCTGCCCAGGGCGTCCCCGCCTGCACCGGAGCAGGTGCCTCGGGGCCTGCGGCGAGGTGTTCATAAGAAGCGGAGAATTTGGCAACTTCCGGGTTGGCCAGCGGATGCATCCGACCGTAGAGCGAGTCGTGCTTGATGTACCCGAGGTTGCGGGCGATTTTCAGTGCTTCCGAATCGACGTCCGCCTCGGTGGCGCCCATGATGTTCTCCCTGACGATGAACTCGGTGTTGAACGGACATCCGGGTTCACGACACCTGACTTTGAAAACCCCTTCCTTGAGCCTGAACGACATGACATTCCTCCTGTTTCGGCGGTCTACCCACAATTATATGCATCCGGCGCATACAATTCACGCGCCTTTTTCGGGCATGGACCCGTGCACACGGCCCCCCTCCCGCCCGGGAGCAATCCGAAATGCATGGGTATGCACAGAGACGCACCCATCTCATCCGGGTCCTGCCCGGCCCGGTACACGAAAAGGATCGATGAAAGCCACCTGCCCCGCATCGGTGTGCAGCCTGAATGAGGACTGACCGAACCAGCGCAGATGCGCAAGAGCCAAGGTTTTCAGGGCTTCGATGGATTTGTCCACGACCTGTTTCCCTGTTGATATTCGGTTACCCGCCGACCAAAGTCAACACATGCATAAATATGCACAAAGTGTATTGACCCTCACTCGCGTGGTGTGAGATAAATGCGGCACGATATGGGGTACCAAGATGGCGACGGCCGGTGATTCCATGGATCCTCGCATCAGGATGCAGCGTGATGGGCTCTACGATCCCTTCTTCGAGCATTCCAGCTGCGGCGTGGGTTTCGTCGTAAACGTTGACGGGAGGCGCACGCACCAGATCATTCTCAACGGCATCACCATTCTGATGAACCTCGTGCACCGCGGCGCGGTCGGGGGAGATTCCCGCACGGGGGATGGCGCGGGAATGCTCGTGCAGATGCCCCACCGGTTCTTCGTCCGCGAAGCGGACCGCCTCGGGTTCAGCATTCCCGGAGACGGGCTCTACGGGGTGGCAATGCTCTTCATGCCCCTGGACGATGAGAGGCGCTCGCGGGCGCGGGAGCTCTTCGAAGACGCTGTCGTTGCCGGGGAGGGGACCCTGCTCGGCTGGCGCGATGTTCCCGCCAACCCCGAGCTGCTCGGAGAGATGGCCCTCGTCTCCATGCCTCACATCACCCAGGCATTCGTTTCATTCCCCGAGCTCTCGGGGGAAGCGCTGGAACGGAAGCTGTACGTCACCCGGAAAGTCATCGAGTCAATGGCCGCGGCGGATGGGTTCTCCATGGAGGAGCTGTACCTCAACTCCTTCTCCTCCCGCACGATCGTGTACAAGGGAATGTTCGTCGCCCCGCAGTTCGCGGCCTTTTACCCCGATCTGGCGGACCCGGATTTCGAGAGCGCCCTGGCGGTGATCCATCAGCGCTACAGCACGAACACCTTCCCGTCGTGGTCCCTTGCCCAGCCCTTCCGCTTCATCGCGCACAACGGAGAGATCAACACGCTGCGGGGGAACATCAACAAGATGAACGCCCGGGAGCTCACCATGTCCTCGCCCCTTTTTGGCGATGACATCAGCAAGCTCAGCCCGGTCATCCAGGGGGGGCAGAGCGACTCGGGCATCTTCGACAACGTCCTGGAGCTGCTCGTCGCCGGGGGCAGGTCACTGGAGCACGCGCTCATGATGATGGTGCCGGAGGCCTTCGGCCAGCGCTACCACATGAGCGAGGACAAGCGCGCCTTCTACGAATA
>PMZS01000262.1 GCA_003170115.1 Spirochaetaceae bacterium | reverse complement strand
CGGGATCTGTCCGGCCCGCACCCGATGCGGCGGCTGCTGCAAGGGGACGTCGGCTCCGGCAAGACGGTTGTGGCGGCTTGCTCCGCCTTGATGGCGCTGGAAAGCGGCTACCACGTCGCACTCATGGCCCCAACCGAAGTGCTAGCGGAACAGCACTTTGGGAACTTCAGGAGCTGGCTGGGGCCGCTGGGCGTGGCGGTGGAACTGCGCACAGGCAGCCGGAAGACGACTGAAGTCCAAGAGGTGAAGTCCGAAGTCCGAAGTCCGAAGTCCGAAGTCCGGAATGCCGTTTTTCTCGACCGCGACGGGGTCATCAACCGCGCGGTGCTCAGTGCCGGGCTTCCCCATCCGCCGCAATCCGTGCAGGATCTGGAAATACTTCCGGGCGTGCCGGAGGCCCTCGCGCTCCTCAAGTCGGCGGGGTTCAGGCTCGTGGTGATCACCAACCAGCCCGACGTCGCGCGAGGCGCGCAGACCCGGGAAGAGGTGGAAGCTATCCACGATCTCCTCCTGCGGACCCTGCCGCTTGACCTCGTGAAGGTGTGCTACCACGACGACGCGGATCGCTGTTCCTGCCGCAAGCCGTCGCCGGGCATGATTCTCGAGGCGGCGCGGGATCTTGAAGTCGATCTTTCGCGCTCCTACATGGTGGGGGACCGGTGGAAGGATATCGAGGCCGGAGAAAGGGCAGGGACGACCACGATATTGATCGAGAACGAGTACCCGGAGAAATCACCGGGAAACGCCGCGGCGCGTGTCGGGTCCCTGCGGGACGCGGCGGATTGGATACTTGCAAGAGAGAAGGTGCGCACATGAAAGCTGAAGACATGAGGGTGAAGATCTTTGCCGATGGCGCGGATAAGGACGGCATGCTGGAGATGTACAAGCTGCCGTACATCCGCGGATTCACCACCAACCCCACGCTCATGCGGAAGGCCGGAATCAAGGACTACCGCGCATTCGCAAAGGAGATGCTGAGGCTCATTCCGGACCGGCCGATGTCCTTCGAGGTGTTCTCCGATGAGTTCCCCGACATGGAACGCCAGGCTCTGGAGATCGCCGGCTGGGGGCCGAACGTCTACGTGAAGATCCCCATCACCAACACCAGGGGAGAGCCCTCCGACGACCTGGTCGGCAGGCTTTCGCACGCCGGAGTGCGGCTCAACGTCACGGCTATCACGACTCTCGCGCAGGTCCGGGGCGTCTTGTTGAAGCTCTCCCCAAAGACGTCCTGCTACATTTCCATTTTCGCGGGACGGATCGCGGACACAGGGAGGGATCCGCTGGCGCTCATGGCAGCCGCGGTCGAGCTCCTGAAGATCGCGCCTTCGTCGGAGCTGATCTGGGCGAGCCCCCGGGAGCTTCTCAACATCTTCCACGCGGAGGCGATCGGGTGTCATATCGTCACGGTAACGAACGATATTCTGAAAAAGATGAAGCTGGTGGATTATGACCTCACCGCGTATTCGCTGGACACGGTAAAGATGTTCCACGAAGACGCTCGCAACGCAGGGTTTTCACTCTGAGCGGCGCCGAGGCGCCGGCGGCAGGAAGGATCGGGATGGAGCAGCAGATTGTTCGGCTCACCGCGGGCGACAGGGAGATCATTCTCCTGGGAACCGCCCACATTTCGCGGGAAAGCGTGGAGCAGGTCCGCAAGGTTATCGCGGAGGAGAGGCCTGACCGGGTCTGCGTCGAGCTGGACGAAGGCCGCTACACCTCCATCAGCCAGGGAAGCAGCTGGCAGAACTTGAACATCGGCAAGGTCATTCGGCAGGGGAAGGGATTCCTGCTTATGGCCAACCTCGTGCTGGCCTCGTTTCAGCGGAGGCTGGGCAAGGACCTGGGCGTCAAGCCGGGCGAGGAAATGCTCGCCGCCGTCCAGGCAGCGCAGGAGCTGGGCCTTCCCTTTTCACTGTGCGACCGCAACATCCAGATCACGCTTCGACGGGCGTGGTCCCGGACCCGGCTCTGGGGCAAGATGAAGATGCTCGCGGCAATGCTTGCGAGCGTATTCAGCGACGAGAAGCTGACGCCGGAGGACATCGAAAAACTCAAGCAGAAGGACGTGCTGCAGAACATGATGGAAGAGCTGGCCGATTATCTTCCGGCCGCGAAAGAAGTGCTCATTGACGAGAGGGACCTGTACCTGGCCGCCCGCATCTACCTGGCCGAAGGGAAGCGCGTCGTGGCCGTGGTCGGTGCGGGGCACATGGCCGGCATCGCGGCGCACATTGCCGCGTTCGCGGAGAACCGCGAGTCGACGGACGTCTCACACCTGGACGAGCTGCCCGCGAAGAGCGTCGCCGGACGCGTCCTTCCCTGGGCCATCCCGGCGCTCATCGTCGCTCTTTTTGCTCTCGGGTTCCTGCGGGCGGGATGGGCAATGAGCTCTTCCATGCTCCTGCGGTGGCTGATCATCCACGGCGGGCTTGCGGCGGTAGGCGCTGCTCTCGCACTCGCCCATCCCCTCACCATCCTGCTCGCCTTCGTCGCGGCGCCGATCGGCACGCTCAATCCCTTCGGGAAGATCGGACTGTTCACCGGCGTGGCGGAGGCATTCCTCAGGAAACCGCGCGTGAGAGACGTGGAGAACCTTTCCGAGGACGTCGCGACCTTCAAGGGGTTCTACACCAACAGGGTCACCCACATCCTCATCGTTTTTTTTCTCTCCACCCTCGGTGCGGCCATCGGGAACATGATCACCATCCCCTGGTGGCTCACGATGCTTTTCAGCTCCGGGAAGTAGGCCGTCGGGCCGGGTCGGGAATCCGGTAGCGGTAGATATTCCCCTGCGTCTGCTCGGGGCTGAGTCCGGGGAAGCGCCAATAGTGGGAGACGATCCGGGATCCGGGTGCCAGCTCGCGGCGGAGCTTGGCTTCCAGCCGGGCCATCACGAAACCGACCTGGAACGCCGTGATCAGAGTGTAGTCGGACAGCCTCCGCCGCCAGAAGTTGCCCCAATGGATGAAGGCGCGCCCGCCGAGGCCTTCGCGGCGGATGTTGCGGCGGGAGACCAGCACCAGCAGCGGGTTGATCTCGTAACCGTGTGCCTCGGCCCCCGCGCGCGCAAGGGCACAGACCACCCGTCCGTCGCCGGAGCCGAGATCGGCCGCTTTCTCCCGCGGCTGCACTTCCGCAATGTGTGCCATCACCTCGGCTTCGGTCCTGCTGCTCGGATCGTAGATCGCCCCGCGGGCGATAGGGAAGAACACGAAGAAAAAAAGGTACAGGGACACGGCGACGAGCCCGGCGGTGACGAATGCTGCCATGAGGGCTGATACTACCAGCCCTTTGCTCCGGCGAAAAGTCCGGAAAAATTACCCGCGACCGTAGCCGCGGAGCGGTGCATTGACGGCAGAGGGTGTAAAGTATATCTTCCGGGAAGCCTTTGAGGGAGGGATTTGGCGTGCAGATCTTGACCGCGCAGCACCTGTCTCGCCTCTACGAGGAGTTCGGTGAGACGGAGGTGACGTTCAACGCCCAGGTGATCCTTGAGTGCGGGCTGATCACCTCCGACGTGCGGCTCACCCTCGGATCCCAGCACCTGCCCTGCGTGCTGTACGCCTGCTCCATGAAGGGGGCACGCGTCATCGCGGAGATCGGCCAGGGCTCGACCGATCTCCTCACACACAGCAATTCCGCAACTCTTCACCTCGGCTTCAAGCAGAGCGGTGAGAAGGTCCCAGTCAGTTTTTTCGTGGGCTGCAGAGTCGAAAGCCTTTCGGAATACAATTCACAAAAACAGCACATGAGATTTGTCGCTCTGGAGTTCAGCCAGAGGCCGTCGGACGCTCTCGTCGGAATTCTCGGCTCTCTCCTGGAGATCAAGTCCAATGCCCTGCGCCGGCGTGATCAGAGGATCGTCCTGACTCCCGAGAACATGAAGAAGATAGGGCTGGAGTCCCGCGAAAGCTGCGTCGCCATCGACGGCTCCTCCCGAAGATGTCTTGTGAGGGACCTCTCTTTCGGCGGCGCAAAGGTATTGCTCAGCATGCTCGGGCTTCCCCAGGGGCCCCGGAAGGCGCTCCTGAAGCTGCAGAAGTGTGAGATCCAGGACGACACGGTTCTGGACGGAAGCATAGTGCGGGTGGAGGACGTCGAGGGACACCAGGACCTGGTCGCTCTCAGCATCCAGTACTCCACGGATCCTCCCATCAGTTACAAGCAGAAGATCAACAGTATCTTCTCGTCGCCGTAGCGGACGCCCGGCCTGATGGAGGATCTGCCCGGCGAGCGGGCACCCCTGACTTCATAGGGCTGATCTCGGGGCTCTTCTTTGGTTTTGCATTCGGCATGGGAGGGCTGGGGTCCGCCGTGCTGGGACAGGTTGCGGACCTGAGGAGCATTGCCTACGTATTCCAGATCAGCGCATTTCTCCCATTGATGGGCCTGGTCGCCGCGTTCCTGCCCAATCTGGGATCCCGGTTTCCCTCATTAAAGCCGGCTCGTTCATAGTTGCCTTGTGCCCGCCGGGATTTTCTTTTACCATCGCCGCTATGATCAAGCCGACCGTAGGATTCGTCGTGTATGGCGTGCACAAGGATGGGCTGAAGGATCCGCTGGGCGCCCCCTTCATTGACAACTCCGTGATCTCCAGGTCCCGCGAGGCGCTTCGATCAAGTGGCCTTCTGCTCAAGGAGTACCCCGTGGTGATCGCGAGCAAGTCCGAGGCCAGGGCGGCGCTTGACCGGATGAAGAAAGACGATGAAGTTGATTGCGTCGTGCTCTTCTCCGGCACGTGGGTATGGGCCGCGCACCTTGTCGCGGCAGTGCGGGACTTCCAGTTGAGCGGAAAAGCCGTGCTGCTCTGGACTCACCCCGGCTCCCAGGGGTGGCGCCCGGTTGGCGGGTTGGTCCTTCACGGTGCCCTCCAGGAGGTAGGCATTCCCCACCGGTTCGTATATGGGCCAGCGGAAGATCCTGCGGAAATCGGGCGGATCGTGAGCTACTGTCGGGCGGCTCACCTGAGACGGCACTTGAACATGTCTACAATTGGAACATTTGGCGGGCGTGGGATGGGTCAAACGTGTGGTGCAGCCGATCCGTCGCAGTGGATGAGAATGTTTGGCGTCGACATTGACAGCCGTGACACTACAGAGTTGATTCGAAGGGCAACTGAGATATCACCTTCAGAGTTGGATGCGCTTTCGCCACGGCTGGTGAAGCTTTTCGGCGCCGCGCCAGAGAAATCTCTTGTCAACGAGCGTTCCATCAGACTCTATCTCGCCCTGAAAAGCGTTGTTGAGAAAGAAAGTTTCGACTTCTATACGATACAATCCTTTCCGGGTCTCGGAGATGATTTTGCGGCAACCTGTTTTGCTCAGAGCATGATGCTGGAGGACGGGTGGGGCACCTCCACACTGGGAGACTTCAACACCGCCCTTTCCGTGTACCTGCTCGGCCGGCTGAGCGCCGAACCGGTGTACTACGGGGACCTCCAGCACCTCGACAAGGGGACCCGTGAAATCAAGATTATTGGCGATGGCGCCGTGCCTCCGTCCCTGGCCGGCACGCTGGGTCCCGCGGGCTTTGCGACGCACGGCATACCGACCGAGGGCCAGGCGGGCGGACTTTCCGTCAAGCTGGTGTGCAAGGTGGGCGAGGGCGCGCTGGCCCGGCTTGGCAGGGTGCAGGGTGAGTTCAGGATGACGGTCGTGCCATGCTCCATATTCGAGCCTCCCGCAAAGACGCTGGATTCCCGGCTTGCCGAATGCGGAATTCCCTTCTGGCCCCACGGCTTTGTGACGGCCCACGGGGACATGGACGTGCTGGTGCAGAACTGGACGAACGAGTACGCGTGTCTCGGGTACGGTGAAGATATCGTGCCCGCGCTCGTGGATTTCTGCGAGATCACGGGAGTGAAAGCGATCCAGCCGTGAAAAACGAACCCGGCGTGCTCCTGCGGCAGCCCGCCCATGTTCCGGTAAAGGCCCGTTTTCCCGTCATCGATGCTCACAACCATCTCTTTGCCGACATGCCGGCAAAGGAGATGACCGCGATCATGGATGCAGTGGGAGTGCAGACCTTTGTCAATGTCACCGGCAATTGCGCCCTCCCGTTCGATGAGAAGGGCTACACGATCCGCCGCAGGGACCTCGCCGAGTTCGAACGGGGCTGGGTGAAAAGGCAGCCGGGCAGATTTGCAGCCTTCACGATGTCGGAATTCGCACAATGGGACGACTTCACTCTCGACCTGGACGGGGGCTTCTCGGACAAGTGCGTGGCAACCCTTGATGCGGAGGTAAAAAGGGGAGCTCTCGGGCTGAAGGTGACAAAGGAGCTGGGGCTGCGCTTCCACACGGCAGACGGCAAGATGATCGCCGTGAATGATCAGCGGCTCTCGCCAATATGGAAGCGCGCAGGGGAGCTGGGGATCCCGGTTCTGATCCATACAAGCGATCCGGTGGGTTTTTTCCTTCCGTTGGACGAAAACAACGAGCATCTGTCCACTCTCCGCACCTATCCGGGTTGGAGCTTCCATGGCTCTCATTTCTCGAAAGCAGAGCTCCTGGAGCAGCGCACACGGATGATGGCCGATCACTCCGGTACCACGTTCATCTGTCCGCACGTTGCGAACAACCCGGAGGATCTGGAGTGGGTGTCTTCTCTCCTGGACACACACCCCAACGTGTGCATCGATTTCTCCGCCCGCATGGACGAGCTGGGCAGGCAGCCTTATGCGGCCAGGGATTTCTTCCTGCGCTTCCAGGACAGGGTGCTCTTCGGTACCGACATGCCCATTTCAACGGGTATGTACCGTGCGTATTTCCGTTTCCTGGAATCGCGGGACGAGTACTTCGACTACCCCGGCTATCTCGGGGAGAGCGATAACGTCACCCGTTGGAAGATCTACGGCCTGCATCTCCCCGACGTGGCGCTGGAAAAGATCTATTCCCTCAACGCCCTCAGGATCATCCCCGGGCTGAAAGGAATCCTCATATGAGCTCACTCGACCGCCGCGATCTTTATGAATGGTGCCGGGTGCCCTTGGAGGAGCTCGAGCACCATCCTGCCCGCAAGGTGCCGTTCCGGCTGGTTCAGGATTCCGCGGCCATGGGCGCACTCATGGCCCGGGAGCTTGTCGAGGAAGTAGAGGCTGCCAACCGGCGCGGAGAGGAGCTCCGCGCCGTCATCCCCTGCGGTCCCAGCTCTTGGTACCAGCCCTTCACGGACTTGGTGAACACGCGGGAAGTCTCCCTCCGGAGGTTCGTCGTCTACCACATGGACGAATGCCTGGACTGGCAGGGCAGGGAACTTCCGCGAGCGCACCCCTACAGCTTCAGAGGATTCATGGAGCGGTATTTCTATGAGCCAATCCGCCCGAACCTCGCGGTGCCGGAGAAAAACCGTCTATGGCTCTCTCCTTCGACCATGGAGGCTGTTCGGGATGCGATCAAGGTGCACCCGCCCCAGGTCACCTTCGGCGGTTGGGGTCAGGACGGGCACATTGCGTACAACCAGGCGCGTCGGCATCCCTACAGCGCCGTCACGCTGGAAGAGCTCTCCTCCTCTTCGATCAGGATCCAGGAAAACAACTGGGACACTATCCTCGCTCTCGCCCAGCGGACTTTCGGCGCGGCATGGCAATTCGTGCCCCCTCTTTCGGTGACGCTCGGCATCCGCGAGTGTCTCTCGGCAGCCAGGGTCCGGCTTTTCTCGGACACAGGAGCCTGGAAGCAGACCGCGCTGCGGGTGGCGCTTTTCTCCGCGCCCACCGCCGAATATCCAATCACGCTCCTGCAGAACCACCCCGACGCGCTGATCACGGCGACCGTCGACACGGCACGCCATCCCGTGTCGATGCACCCCGAGTGGGATCTCGGTATTTCGGGGCAGGCGTGATTCCCCGGACGTTCGACGGGCTCGTCGGCACCGGCGGGATCGGCCATGGATCGTTTTTTCTCCTGGAAGGAAACGAAACTCTCGGCCGGGAAGAGAGCCGGCCAGGCAGCTTTCTCGACCGCAGGGATTACTGCAAGCTTCACATCATCACCCACTATGTGAAAGCCCTGCTCGGCGAACGGATCAGCGTGTACCCGATCGGGCGCGTGGGAGATGACGTCGACGGCCAACGCCTGTGCCGTGAAATGGCTGCCGTCGGGCTGGACTTGCGATTCGTGAGGGACGTGCCCGGCTTCCCAACGCTGTTTTCCTTCTGCTTTGTCTACCCCGACGGCTCAGGAGGAAACCTCACGACCGGACACTCCGCCAGCGGCACGGTGGATGAGGGGGCGGTCATCGAGGCAGAAGCGCTCCTGAAAGACATGGGCAGCAGAGGAATCGCGCTTGCCGTGCCTGAGGTCCCACTCCCCGCACGGCGTGCGCTTCTGGAGCGTTCCTCCCGATTCGGTCTCTTCAGGGCGGCAAGCTTCACGCGCGCCGAGATGGACGAAGTGCGGGCCTCAGGAATGCTCGATCATGTTGACCTGTGCGCGGTGAACCTGGAGGAAGCGGCCGCCGCGGCCGGAATTCCGGCCCAGAGAATGAGGGAAACGGAACCTGGCGTTATCGCCCGGAAGGCGGCTGAGGAGCTTGCCCGGATTCATCCCTCGCTCCAGCTCTCCATTACCGCCGGGAAGCTCGGGAGCTGGAGCTGGGACGGAAACTCCCTGACATTCGATCCGGCCTTGCACCTGCACGTTGCGGGCACCTCGGGAGCGGGAGACGCTCACTTTGCAGGAATTCTTTCCGCGCTGGCGGCAGGCCTTTCTCTGCGGGAGGCCCAGGAGCTGGGCACGATAGTTGCGGGCGCCTCTGTGACGTCCCCGCATACGATTCATCCGGCCGTGACCGCGGAGCTCCTGCGTTCCATTTGCGGAAGGCGCGCGCGAACATCCGATCGGGTAACCTCACTTCTTGACAACGACATTGGCGGGCCGTAGAATCACTTGAGTGTCCGTTGGACATGCAACATCTCAAGCAAAGGGGGAAACATGAAGAAATCAGTCATGTTTCGTCTTGGAATGGCGCTCCTTATCATCGTCGCGCTGGTCGGATGCGCGCCGAAGGAGAAGCCGAAGGTCACATTCTTCTGGGCCCTGTACGACGGCCTGACGGAAGATTTCCGCGCCAGCGTGGAGGCCGCATTCAATAAATCATCAAGCGACGCCCAGGTCCAGATCGTCCCGGTGAAATGGGACGACATGCAGACGAAGCTCACCACGGCGGTGGCCGGCGGCACGCCTCCCGAGATCTCGGTGGTCGGAACCCGGTGGATCCTGGATTTCATGTCAACGAATTCCGTCGATGAGGTCAGCCAGTACCTGAGCAAGGCCACCATGGACAACATCAACCCGGCGGCCATGGAAGCCAAGGTCAAGGGCAAGCTCATGGGCATCCCGATTGCGGCAGGCGCGCGCATCCTCGCCATCAACAATGACATCGCCAAGGACGTGCCCAAGACGATGGAAGAGCTGGAAGCTGACGCTCTCAAAGTAACCAAACCGCCCAAGGCCTACGGTCTGTTCATGGTCGGCAAGTCATTCACCGAGTTGACGGACTTCGCGTACTACTTCTATGCCGCGGGTGGAAACTTTTTCGAGACCAAGGCAGACGGCTCCTACGGGAAGTGCACGGTGAACTCCGACGCCGGCGTGAAGGCCCTGACGTTCATGGCGAAGCTCGCGCTGAAGGACAAGGTTGTCGAGGACAAGTTCACTTCCTACACGCGCATGGATGGGCACCCCCTGTTCTACGCGGGCAAGATCGGCTACGTCATGATCGGCGCATGGGTGGACTCCGCCATGAAGCAGGCGGGCGCAAAGTTCCCGGTAACCTATGCAAGCATTCCGTCATTCGCTGGTGAGAAGCCCGCGGGGCTCATCATCACCGACTCCATTGCCTTCTTCACAAAGGCCAAGAACCTGAAGGCGGCTGGCAAGTTCGTCGATTTCTTCTACCAGGATGCGTACAAGGGCAAGTTCGACCAGTTGGTCGGCTTCCCGCCGACCACGCTGAGCGCTGCCAAGGACCCGTTCTGGCAGTCGCCGCTCTTCCAGGCCCTCAACGCCGCCGCCCTGACGGCGCGGCCGTGGCCCCTGGTTGACGGTTTCGACACGCTCAACAACGAGGCCTGGAAGGCCTGCGAAAAGGTGTTCCAGGGACAGGCATCACCCAAGGACGCCCTCGACGCCGCGGCCGCAGCGGTCGACAAGGCCCGGGGCATGTAAGGCATCCGAGCTCGTGAAGGGGGGCATCCGCCCCCCTTCCTTTTTCACGCACCCGGCCGGGAGGAACAGTGGCAGACGCGACCGCCTCTCTGAGAAAGAAGCTCTGGAATCCCGAGGCGAGACTCGCTTACGTCCTCCTCGCTCCCACGGCGGTTTTCCTCATCGCATTCATGTTCTACCCGATCGTCTACGTGTTCGTGATGTCCTTCTTCCGCACGAACAAGCTCAGCGACCTTGTCCGGTTCGTCGGCCTTGCGAACTTCATCGACCGCTTTCATGACCAGGAATTCTGGTGGGCAGCCCTGAGGTCCCTGATCTGGACCTCCTCCGGCGTCGCGGTGAAGTTCCTCGCGGGAATGGTCATTGCCGTGCTGCTGAACGTGCGCTACCGCGGCCGCAAGGCCGCCCGCATGGCGTTCATCATCCCCTGGGCGTCTTCGGTCCCCATCAGCGCCCTTCTCTGGCAATGGGTCTATCATCCTGAGTTCGGGCTCCTCAACCACACCCTGCAGGTTTCAGGCTTGTGGGCAAATCCCCCGGGATGGCTCGGAGCGCCGCTCTCCGCTTTCATCGCCTGCATGTGGGTGGACATCTGGATCGGCATCCCCTTCTTCGCACTCGTGTTCCTCGCGGGGATGCAGTCGATTCCCCAGGAGCTGTATGAATCGGCCCACATGGACGGTGCCGGTCCCATCCGCAGCTTCTTCTCCATCACGATCCCCGGGATTCGAGAGCTCATCCAGATTTCCACGCTTCTGTCCGCGATCTGGACATTCAATGACTTCAACGTCATCTACATCCTCACCCGGGCAGGCCCGGCCAACTCGACGAACATCCTCATCACCTCGGTGTACATGAATGCCTTCGTGGACCTGCGCTTCGACTGGGCTGCGGTGCAGTCGGTCGTCACATTCCTGATTCTCACGATCGTGAGCGTCATCTACGCCCGGTTCTACTTCAGGCAGGAGAACAACTGATGAAGTGGCAGAACCGCGCCCGCTGGCTTGCAATCCCGCTGACGATCGTGATCCTCTTCATTCTTCTATTCCCCTTTTTCGTGATGATCTCCACGATGCTGAAATCCGGACCGGACACATACGCCACGCCGCCGATCTGGATTCCGACCCACATCGAGTGGTCGAATTTCGTGACGGTCTGGACTCAGTACGACCTGGCGAGCTACTTTCTTGCCAGTCTCATCATTGCCATGGGGGCGACTGTCCTGAACACGCTCATCTGTGTTCCCGCGGCCTACGCTATTGCCCGGCTGCGTTTCGTCGGCCGCAAGGTGGCGATGTACCTGCTCCTCATGATCGAGATGTTCTCACCTGTCATCGTTATCATCTCCCTGTTCAAGGTCGTGGCCCGGTTCGGGATGCTGGACAGCTACGCGGCTCTCATTATTCTGGACGCGCTGTTCACGGTGGCCTTCAACACGTGGATGATGAACGGGTATTTCAAGACGATTCCGAAGGACATCGAGGAGGCCGCGCTCATCGATGGCTGCACGCGCGTACAGACCATGACGCGCATCATGCTGCCCATCGCCGTGCCCGGCCTCGTGACGGTGATGATCTATGCCTTCATTTTCGCATGGAACGAGTTCCTTTTCGCGCTGACCTTCATCTCGTCGAAAGCCAAGATGCCCCTGACCATCGCCCTGTACAACTTCGTCGGCAGATGGACCACTCAATGGCAGTTCCTGACCATGGCCGCCTTCCTCGCACTGATCCCGGTGCTGGTGCTTTTCTACATCATCGAGAAGAGGCTCGTAGCGGGGCTAGCCGGCGGGGCGGTGAAGGGCTGACTTTCCGGGGTTTCCGGCGGCTGCATCCACGGCATTGTGAAAACCGCAAAAAGCGCAGAAGAGTTGCGCTTTTTGCGGTTTCTGTATTTCTGGGCCTACCTTCCCTGGAATTCCGCTGCCGGGCGAAGTCTCAGTGAATGTCCGCCTCGCGGCTGCCGGGAGAGTCAAGGGCGGCGTCTCCCAGGTACGCCTGCCGGATGCGCGTGTCTGAAAGAAGCTCGGCCGATGATCCCTCGGCGGAGACACGGCCTGTCTCCAGCACGTAGCCCCGGCATGCGAGCGCGAGCATCTGCTGCTCACCGCCCGAGAGGGTGCCGGCGAGTCGATGTCGACGGTCCCCGAGAACGGGGAAGAGCCCGAACACGCGCTTCCGCGCCTCGGACACTTCCCGTGTCATGCGGCGGCGGGTGAAGGCGCCCAGGGTCAGGTTCTCCTGCACGGTGAGCGCGGAGAAACCTTTTCTGCCCTCCGGGGCGTGCGAGATTCCACGTTGCACCACCTCGTAGGGGGCAACTCGCTGCAGGGACAATCCAAGGTAGCGGACTTCCCCTCCGGAGGCAGGCAAAAGGCGGAATTTATCCAGAAACCATACCGACAATCCAACCTGGAGTCCAAGCTGCGACAGATCCTGGAGTGAAAGGAGGTTTTCTCCTCTTGCATTGGCGCGCGAGTTGGCGCACGATTCATTGATATATTGAGAAGCAACTGGAAGGAGGAGCGTATGCTCCAGAAGAAGCCTCTTGCGGGTCGAAAAGTCCAGGTTACTTTTCGAATGCCGCCGCTGGATGATGTTGTTGAGCTCAATCTCTGCGGAGATTTTAACGGCTGGCGGGTAAAAGGCGTTCCACTCAGCCAGGAATCAGACGGCACGTGGGTTGCCAGCCTGGTGCTGGATGGAGGGAAATCGTACCGCTTCCGCTACTATGACAACCAGGGACGCTGGCACAATGACCGGGAGGCCGACGCATACGTTCCAAACGACTTCGGAAGCGAGGACTCCGTCCTGGACCTGACCCACGCGGCAAAAGAGCCCGGTAAGAAAGCTCCCGTGGCGAAAAAGACCGCGGCAAAGAAGCGCAAGCCCCGGGCGAAAGGCACCCGATAGCTGGCAGAAATACTTGCCGTATCAAACCCAAGTTTAACACTTCG